>DATHLN010000250.1:0-6927 GCA_035488115.1 Candidatus Limnocylindrales bacterium
CGCGAAGACGCGCTGGGCATGGCGACCGACGCCATCCGTCTTTCGATCGCGTACAGGCGTGAAAAGGGACTCGACGTACCCGCCCCGGATGCGGACGGCGCGCAACTCGAAATCGTAACCGTCGCCGCGTAGCGCGTCCGACCGATGAGCTCCAAAATCCCCGCGCTTCGCGGGGATGTTCTCGTGCGCGTCTCACGTCATCATGGAACATTCCGACGGTCGCTTTGCATCGGTCCCCGTCCACGGAAAACGCGACGTCCCCGTCGGAACCCTTCGCGGTGTCCTCGCGAGCGCGGGACTCAGCGTCGATGAACTCCGGCGTCTTCTCTAGAGAGTGGGACGCCCGGAAATCACGGGAAGCGTCCGGCGAGCAGGCCGGCCCCGGCGGCGATGATCACGATGACGCCGCCGGCGAACGCGAGCGGTAAGGATGCATCGATACGCTTCTTTTCCGCCGTGGTGCTGTTTGCGAGGGCAGCCAAGTGGGCGCGGAGCGCGCCGGCGTCGTTGGCTCGGGCGTAGGCGCCGTGGGCGACGGAAGCGAGTTGGCGGAGCGCGTCCTCGTCGATCGTCGCGGCGACGTCCGTGCCGGGGACGAATTGGCCGCTGTCGTTCGTGCCGATGCCCACCGTGTCGATCTCGATGCCGTCGTTGCCGATCTGCTGGGCGACGCTTTGCGGATCCGCACCGAGGTTGTTCACGCCGTCGGTGATCAGAACGATCGCGCGGCGGCCGGATTTCGGGAGCGCGCGTGCCGCAGCGGCGAGCGCGTCGCCGATCGCGGTGCCGCCGTTCGGCGGCGGGATGCGGCCGATCACGTCGCGGACCGCGTCCTTGTCGTCGGTGAGCGGCTGCACGACGCCGGCACCGCTCGAGAACGCGACGATCCCGAGGCGCGTGCCGTCCGGGACGCCGTCGACGAACGCGCGCACGGCGGCCGCTGCGGCGTCGGCGCGGGTGGGTGAGACGTCGGTCGCGCTCATCGAGCCGGACGTGTCGACGCACAGTACGATTGCGACGCCGCGCACGGGCACGCTGGCGACGAAGCGCGGACCGGCGAGCGCGGCGCCGAACGCGAGCAGCGCGGCTGCGCATGCCAGTGCGATCAGCAGCGCAGGGTCGATCCGCTGCTTCGTCGCGGACTCGAAGAACGCGAGGTCGCTGTACGAGAGCGCGGACGCCGTCGCTCGCCGCGAAGCGACGAGCGCCCACCACAGAAAGACACCCGCAACCGCGATTCCGGCGATGAGCCACAGCGGATGGGCGAAGCTCATGCCGGAAGCCCGAACGTTCGCAGCAGCGACGCGCACCCGTCCGCCTCTTCCAACGTACCGACGCGCCAGCCCGCGTCGCGCAGACGTTCGTGCAGCGTCGCTTCACGTGCGTGCGCGGCGCAATGGTAGCTTGCACGCGCCCGGGCACCGACGAACACGCGGCGGACGCGGCCGGTCTCCGCGTCGCGCAGGCGGACGATCCCTCGCAGCGGAAGATCGTCGCGCCAAGGATCGCGTGCGAGCAACATTGTCGCGTCGAAGCGCAGCGCAGCCCGCGCCAGCGTCTCCTCGTCCGGCAGATCGAAGCCGTCGGTGATCGCCAGCAGCGAAGCGCCGCGCTGGAGCGCGCGCATCGCCAGCGCCAGCGCCGGCGCGAACCGGAACGGGGCCGACGCAGTCACCAGCGCGGCCGCGCGGCGGTCCCGGACGACCCGGTCGTCCACCACTCGGGCCGCCTGGTCTTCTCCTTCGAGCGCGCCGAACCACGCGCGGACGGCCTCGTCGGCCGCGTCGGCCAGACGCCGTTTCCGGCCGACACGCATCGAGCCCGACTCGTCGACGATCGCGCCGAGGACGAGTGTCGTCTCCTCGAGGTAGACGCGGGTCTGCAGCGCGCCGACCCGCGCGGTCGCCGCGTGGTCGATGCGGCGCGGGTCGTCGCCTTGCACGTACTCGCGCAGCTGCGAAAAGACCAGCCCGTCGCCGGGACGCGTCCCGCGCGCGGCCGCGCCCGGACGGCGGGTCGCGCGGGCGCCGCGGAGGATCGCCGCGCGCAGCACGTTCACGGGGCCGGAACCGACGCGACGATCCGCCGGACGACGTCCTCCGGGTCGCCGCCCGCGATCGCGATGCGGTCGTCGTACGAGATGCGGTGGCGCAGCACCGCGGGCGCGAGATCGCGCACGTCGTCGGGCGTGGCGAACGCGCGGTCGCCGAGATACGCGCGCGCTCGTGCGAGCTGGACGAGCGCGAGCGCCGCGCGCGGGCTCGCGCCGTGCGCGACCAGCTCCGCGCCGCGCGTCGCGCGGACCAGATCGATCGCGTAGTCGCGCACTTTCTCGTCGACGTGGACGCCGTGCGCCTCGCGCTGCCAGCGCAGCACGTCCTCGAGCGACGCCACGTTCGCGCGCAGCGGCGGCTCGCCGGCGCCGAACCGGTCGACGATCGTCCGCTCCTCCTCGCGCGACGGATACTGCACGACGACCTTCGCCAGGAAGCGGTCGAGCTGCGCGAGCGGGAGCGCGTACGTCCCCTCGGCGTCGAACGGGTTCATCGTCGCCAGGACGACGAACGGCGCGGGCAGGTCGTGGGTTTGCGGGCCGATCGTCACGCGCCGCTCCTGCATCCCCTCGAGCAGCGCCGACTGCACCTTCGCCGGCGCGCGGTTGATCTCGTCGGCCAGCACGACGTTCGCGAACAGTGGGCCGAGCACCGTCGCGAACTCGCCGGTCTTCTGGTCGAAGATCCGCGTCCCGACGATGTCCGAGGGGAGCAGGTCGGGCGTGAACTGCACGCGCCGGAACGTCCCCGCGACCGCCGCCGCGAGCGCACGGCACGCGAGCGTCTTCGCGACGCCCGGCGCGCCTTCGAGCAGCACGTGCCCGCCGGCGATCAGCGCGAGCACGAGCGCCTGCAGCACGTCGTCTTGTCCGACGATCGTCGCGTGCAGCGCGTCGAGGACCTCGCGCGGCCGTGCCGGCTCCGCACGGTACGTTGCGGCGAGCGGTGGCGTCATCGCAGCCATCCCTCCGTGGTTCGGATCAGCGCGTCCGACGACGCGTCACGGATGTGTGAGGGTCCGAACGCGGTGTGCTCCGCGGCGACCAGCGCGTCGCGCAGCGCCGCGTCGTTCGTCCGCGCGAGCGCGTCGCTCAGCGTCGCGCCCTCGCTCGCCCCGGCCGCAGCGAACAACGCGCCGCGAAGACGAAGCAGCGAGCCGTTCGCCGGCGAATCGCGATATGCACGGAGCGCCTCCGCGACGGCATCCCGCGGCGAGCGCGGGGCCGGACGCGGCGCCGGCACGACGGGCGGCGCCACGTCGGCGATCGGCCGCGGCCGCCGCCGGAACCGGATCAGCAGAATCACGGCCGCTATCGCGGCCGCGACGACGAGCGCCCACAGCAGCACCGTGATCAGCAGCCGAACCGCGCTCCACAGCGCCTCGCCGAGCCGAGGAGCGGGCTGCGCCACGACGACGCGCACGGAGTTGGCGGAGAAGCGCGACGGTTTTCCGGTGCGTGCGTCGATCGCGTCGAGATACGCGCCCGCGAAGGTGAACGTACCCGACTGCGTCGGTTCGAGCGTCAGCGTCTCGACCACATCGGTCCCGCTCGGCGAGACGCTGACGTGCCGCTCGTCGCCGAGCGTCTGCATCGTCCCAACGTCGGGGAGGACGAGCTCGTCCAGCGTGCTCAGCTTTTCCCGCACGTGAACGTGGATCGCGAGATGGAACGCCTCGCCGACCGCGACTTGCGCGCGATCCGCACGCATCGACAGCGCATCGACGTGCAGCGCGCGCAGCGCCCATGCAGGCGCAGCCGGGATCGCCGCGAGGAGCGCCGCCGCGAGCGCGGCCGTCAGACTTCGACGCGCTCGAGCCATCGCGCGAACAGGCTCCGCGCGTCGAACGGACCGGGAGACGCCTCGGGATGGAACTGCACCGCTTCGACCGGCAACGTGCGGTGCCGGAAGCCTTCGTTCGTGCCGTCGTTCAGGTTGATCATCGTCGCTTCGAGCTCGGCCGGAAGCGTGTCGTTCTCAACCGCGTAGCCGTGGTTGTGCGCGGTGACGATCACCTCGTCGTGCACGACGTCCTTCACCGGCTGGTTCCCGCCGCGATGCCCGTACTTCAACTTGTAGGTGCTCGCGCCGCACGCGAGTGCGAGGAGCTGATGGCCCAGGCAGACGCCGAACACCGGCTTCTCGCCGATCAGCGAACGCAGCGTCCCGACCGTCTCGGGCAGATCGCGCGGATCGCCGGGCCCGGGCGAGACCAGGATCGCGTCCGGCTCGCGCGCCAGAATCTCTTCGCGCGATGCGCCGTACGGCATCACGGTGACGCGCGCGTCGAGCGCCGTGAGATCGCGGATGATGTTCTTCTTCACCCCGCAGTCGAGCAGCACCACGTGCTTGCGCCCCGAACCGATCGTCTCACCGGGCGCGTACGCATCCGCGACCGTCGCGACGAGCCCCTGCGTCGTCGCCTCGCGGACGTAGCGCGCGAGCGTCGTCTCGACCTCCGCGATCGCCTCGTCGCCGACGGCGAGCGCCGCCGCGATGACGCCGTGCTCGCGCAGGGTGATCGTCAGCGCGCGCGTGTCGATCCCGACGATCGTGCGCACGCGCTGCTCGTTCAGCCACGACGCGAGGTCCTGCTTCGAGGCGTAGTGCGAGGGATGCTCGGCGATGTGCTTCATCGCGACGCCCGCGACGCACGCGTGCGGGTGCTGCGAGACCACGCCGCTCACGCCGTAGTTTCCGATCAGCGGATAGGTGAAGGCGAGGATCTGCCCGGCGTACGACGGGTCGGTGATCGCCTCTTCGTAGCCGGTCATCCCGGTGTAGAAAACCGCTTCGCCGAGCGCGATCCCGGTCGCCGCGAGCCCGCGGCCGTCGAAACGCGTGCCGTCGGCGAGCAGCAGCGTCGCTTTGTTCTCCACACCCTGGTTCACGCGGTCACTTCCTCTCGCGGCAACACCCGCCCGTGCTCGAAGACGACGGCCCCTTCGACGATCGTCGCGAGCGCCCGCCGCGGCAGCACCATCTCGTCGAAGGGCGTGTTCTTCCCTTTCGAGCGGAACATCCGCGCGTCGACCGGCCAGGCGCGGTCGGCGAAGACGGTCACGTCGCCGGGGCTCCCGACGCCGAGCGTCCCGCCCGGCACGCCGAGGATCCGCGCCGGGTTCACCGAGAGCAGCTCGACGTAGCGGGCGAGCGAGAGCTCCGGCAGCGCCAGCGCGTACGCGCCGATCGCGATCTCAAGCCCGGTGAAGCCGACCGGCGCGGCAGAGAGGAGCTGTGCCTTCTCGTCTTGACCGTGCGGCGCGTGGTCGGTCGCGAAGGCGTCGATCGTGCCGTCGAGCACCGCGGCGCGCAGCGCGTCGCGGTCGTGCGCGCTGCGCAGCGGCGGGTTCACCTTCGACTCGGCGCGATAGTCGTCGAAGCGGTCGTCGACGAAGTACAAGTGGTGCGGGGTGACCTCGCAGGTGACGCGGACGCCGCGCGAGCGCGCCCAGCGGATCAGGTCGAGCGCGTTCGCGGTCGACACGTGCGCGATGTGCCAGCTCTTGGCGGTGTCCGCGGCGATCAGGAGATCACGCGCGACGATCACATCTTCGGCCAGGCTCGGCGCGCCGTCGAGCCCGAGCCGGAACGAGGCCGGGCCTTCGTTCATCACCGCGTCGCCCTTCAGATCCGGGTCCTCGCAGTGCGAGATGAAGACGCACGGGAGATCGGCGGCGTAGCGCGCGGCGTTCCGCAGCACGCGCGCGTCGCGGACGGTCGTGCCGTCGTCGCTGAACGCGACGCAGCCCGCGTCGGCGAGCAGGTGATACGGCGCGAGCTCTTTCCCGGCGCGCCCGCGCGTGATCGCGCCGACCGGATAGACGCGTGCGAGCCCGGCCGCATCGGCGCGGCGAACGACCTCGCTGACGATCGCCGCCGAGTCGAGCGCCGGCTCGGTGTTCGGCATGCACGCGACCGCGGTGAACCCGCCGGCGACGGCGGCCGCGGTCCCGGTCGCGATCGTCTCCTTGTGGATCTGCCCCGGCTCGCGCAGGTGGACGTGCATGTCGATGAATCCGGGCGCGACGATCGCGTTCGCCGCGTCGACGACGCGCGCGCCGTCCGGTTCGAGATGCTCGCCGATTCGCGCGACGAAGCCGTTCTCGATCAGCACGTCGAGGTTCGCGTCGATCCCCTGCACGGGGTCGACGAGACGCCCGCCCTTGACGAGCGTCCTCATGCCGGTACCGGCACGCCGTTGACGAGGTGGTCGAGCACCGCCATGCGGACGAAGACGCCGTTGTGGACCTGCGCGACGTAGCGCGAGCGCGGGTCGTCGAGGACGTCGTCGGTCAGCTCCACGCCGCGGTTGTACGGGCCCGGATGGAGGATGACGGCGTCACTGCGCAGCGAGCGCAGGCGCGCGCGGTTCAGCTGATAGCGCTGCGTGTAGTCCTCGAGCGAGGGCAGCAAACCGACCTCGATCCGCTCGCGCTGGATGCGCAGCATCATCACCGCGTCCATGTGCGGGATCACCGCGTCGAAATCGCGCTCGACTCGGACGCCGGGCGAGCCGAAGCCGTGCGGCAGCAGCGTCGCCGGGCCGACCAGCGTGACGTCGATCCCGAGCGCGCGCATCCCGACGATGTTCGAGCGCGCGACGCGCGAGTGCAGGATGTCGCCGACGATCGCGACCCGCAGGCCGTCGAAGCGCCCGAACTCTTGGCGCAGCGTCATCAGGTCGAGCAGCGCCTGGGTCGGATGCGCGTGCGTCCCGTCGCCGGCGTTGACGACGTTGCCGTCGAAGACGTCGGCGAGCCGGCGCGCGAAGCCCGACTCGTGGTGGCGCACGACGATGACGCGCACGCCGATCCCGCGCAGCGTCAGCGCGGTGTCCGCGATCGTCTCGCCCTTGCCGAGACTCGACGCG
>DATHLN010000251.1:0-10691 GCA_035488115.1 Candidatus Limnocylindrales bacterium
CCACGTCACCGGGATGACCGGCGACATGAACGGCGGGCTCTGCCACGGCGCGACGATCGTGATGATGACGCGCTGGGATCCCGCGACCGCGCTGACGCTGGTCGAGCGCTATCAGTGCACGTCGCTCACCGCGATCAGCACGATGGTCGTCGATCTGCTCGCACACCCGGCGTACCGCTCGGAGGCGCTGGCGTCGCTCGTCGCGCTCGGCGGCGGCGGCGCACCGCTCCCCGCCGCGGTCGGGATCGAGCTGAGCGAACGCCTCGGCCTGAACTACCAAGAAGGGTACGGGCTCACCGAGACGATCGCGATGACGCACGCGAACCCGCCCGAGCGCACGAAGCTGCAATGCCTCGGAATCCCGACGTTCGGCGTCGACTCGCGCGTGATCGATCCCGAGACGCTGCGCGAGCTCGGGGCGAACGAGACGGGCGAGATCATCATCGCGGGCTCGCAGGTGATGCGCGAGTACTGGAACCAGCCCGAAGCGACGGCCGAAGCGTTCATCGAGCGCGACGGCAAGCGGTTCTTGCGCACCGGCGACCTCGGCTACGTCGACGACGACGGCTACTTCTTCCTCGTCGACCGCGTGAAGCGGATGATCAACGTGGGCGGCTTCAAGGTGTGGCCGGCCGAGGTCGAGACCAAGCTCTTCTCGCATCCGGCGGTCAAAGAAGCGTGCGTCATCGCCTCGCTCGATCCGCGGCGCGGCGAGCAGGTGAAGGCCGTCGTGGTCTTGCGCGAGGGCGCGCGCGCGAGCGCCGACGAGGTCATCGCGTGGTCGCGCGAGCACATGGCCGCGTACAAAGTGCCGAGCGAGGTCGCGTTCGTCGACGTGCTGCCGCGCTCGGCGACCGGCAAGGTCGCGTGGCGGCTGCTGCAAGAGGAAGAGCAGCGCGCGGGGCGTACGACGCAACCCGCATGAACGTCTTGGTCGTCGGCGGCGGCGCGCGCGAGGACGCGCTGTCCTGGCGGCTCGCCGCGTCGCCGTCGTGCAGCGCGCTCTTCCACGCGCCGGGTAACGCCGGAACCGCGTCGCGCGGGGCGAACTGGGCCGACGTGAGCGCGACCGACGCGCGCACGATCGTGCGCCGGGCGCAGGACGCGAAGATCGATCTCGTCGTGCTCGGGCCCGAGACGGCGATCGCCGCGGGCGTCGGCGACAAGCTGCGCGACGCCGGGATCGCGGTGTTCGGCCCGAACCGCAACGCTGGGCGGGTCGAGACCAGCAAAGTCTTCGCGAAGCGCTTCATGGAGCGGCACGCGATCCCGACCGCGCGCTTCAAGGTCGTGCACAACGCCGATCAGGCGGCGCGCGCGCTGTACGGCTGGCGCGGCGGCGCGGTCGTGAAAGCGGACGGGCTCGCCGCCGGCAAGGGCGTCGTCGTCTGCGACGACGCGTCGAGCGCGCTCGCGCTGCTGAACGACTGGTACGCGAACAACGCCGTCCCCGGCGGCGGACATGACGTCGTGATCGAGGAGCGGCTGAGCGGCCGCGAGGTCAGCGTCTTCGCGATCGGCGACGGGCGCGCGCTCACGCCGGTCGCTGCCGCGTGCGACTACAAGCGTGCCGGGGACGACGACAAAGGCCCGAACACCGGCGGGATGGGCGCGTACTCGCCGCCCGCGGGTTTCCCCGCCGACCTGCTGGACGTCGTGCAACAACGGATCGTCACGCCCGCGCTGAACGGCCTGCGCGCGGAAGGCGAAGAGTACCGCGGCGTGCTCTACTGCGGCTTGATGATGACCGAGCGCGGGCCGTCCGTGATCGAGTTCAACGCGCGCTTCGGCGATCCCGAGACGCAGGTGCTGATGCCGCGCGTCGACGGCGACTTCGCGCGCTATCTCCACTCCGCGGCGACCGGCGCGCTCGATCCCGCTGCCGCCGCGTGGTCCGGCGATGCATGCGTCGGCGTCGTCCTCGCGACGTCGCGCTATCCGTACGAGAACACGCGGGTGGCGGGGCTTCCGGCCGACCTGGGCTTCGCCGGAGACGACGGCATCGTCGCGTTCTGGGGCACGTCGTCGCGCGAGGACGGCGGCGTATCCTCGCCGGGCGGCCGCGTCCTCACGGTGACCGCGCGCGCCGCCGACGTGCCGAGCGCGCGCACCCGAGCGTACGAAGCGATCGCCGCGCTCAAACGCCGCTTTCCCAGCGGAACGCCGCTGGCGTACCGCAGCGACATCGCGCGTCTCTGAACCGCCTCGTCCTCGGCGACGACAGCCACGTCGGTATTCGTGATTTACTTGAGCGACATCATCTCGCGGCCGTCACGGTTGGGGACGAGATGGATGCGCTGATGCTCGTAGTCGAGGCTGACGGTGAAGAGCTTCAGGAAGTCGCTCCCGATCAGTCCGTCGATCCCCGTCGAGGCGTACGAGCCGCCTTCGATTCGATAGGCGATCCAAAGCCGCAGATCCCAACCGCCGAGTTGCAGGAGGCCGATCCGGTACGGCGTCGCCGCGAAAACTCCGCCGATTCCGCGGAAGTACCGTGGCTTTCCGACCGGCCGCCAATACCTGAACGCATCGGGATGGTAGCGCGCGAAGCGGTCGGTGAGCATCACCGACCCGCTCGCGCCGCTGTCGATGAGGAACTCGTTCGTCCGCACGCCGTTCAGCGTGACCGCCGTGCGCGGCACGCCGGTGCCGAGATGGATGTCGAACGCCGTTCCGTCGGGATCGCCGGGCGGTTTGAATGACGCGCCCGGCACGGCGGTCACGCGCTTGTGCTCGTAGTCGAGCGTCACGCCCAGCTCGGAGAGGAAGTCGTAGCCGAGCAGCCCGACGTCCTTGACGCCGGCCGCAGTCTCCCAGCCGTGCGGGATCACGCGGACCGCGACGTTGCGCATCACCAGCGAGCCGACCCGCATCTCGGGGACGACCGCGCTCGATTCCGTGTAGCGGCGCGCCAGAGCTCTGCTCCGCCGGTCGAACTGTGCCAGCCCGAGCTCGCGCGCGACGCTCGCGTCGATCGTGATCCCCGCCGCGCCCGTGTCGAGCGTGAAGTCGAGGCCGCGTCCGGCGATCGTCACCCGAACGAAGATCGCGTCGCCGACGAAGCGAACGGGAAGCTCCACCGTCGGCGTCCCGGCGGGAAACTCGACCAGCCGACGCCGCGGCGCCGGGATCGCGAGATCCGTGTCCGTGACGCCGCCCGGCTCGTACGCATCGACGACGAGCTCGTCGCTCCGTTTCCCGGGACCGTCCTCGGTGCGGATGCGATGCGCGAACGTCCGCCCGTGGTCGAGGCGAAAGTCGCCGTACGTTCGCACGACCGTCCCTTCGCTCGAGATGTCCTCGACGCGAACGATCCGCCACGCGGTGCCGTCGACGTATCGCTTGACGCCGAACCCCTTTGCGTCGAGGCTCGCGATCAGCCAGCCGTCGACCGGCTCGCGAACGCGCGAGACGGTAGGCTTGAGGTCGATCGGCGGGTTCTCTTCCGGATCGGGAAGGTCGTCGCGCACGACTTGGCCGTTCGCGTTCATCCGCCACGTCACGCCGCCCAGCGAACCGTCTTCCGTGTGGAGCGGCCCGGCGTCGTCGACGTACCGATCGTCCGTGCCGCGGACGAAGGCGTGCTCGACCGAGGTCGTCCCGTTCGACGAGCGGACGGTCACGGTTTCGCGGTACACGTCGGGGAGCGGCCCGGCGGCCGCGCGGATCTTCGCACCGATCGCCGCCTCGTCGAGCGCGTTCTCTTGCGGGATCGCCGGCGTTCCGAGGAGCGTGGCGAAGGTGCCGAGCGCGATGGCCGCGGCGAACGCGCGCCTCACGACTTGATTCCCATCGCGGTGCGGCCGTCTCGGTTCGGCACGAGGTAGACGCGGCTGTTCGCGTAGTCGAAGCCAAGCGTGAAGAGCTTCAGGAACTCCGTGCCGACGACGCCGTCGGCGCTCTGCGCGTACGCGCTCCCCGGCGGGATCAGGTAGCCGACGAAGCCGGCGAAGTTCACGTTGCCGAGCCGCAGCGACTCGATCTGGTACGCCTGGGCCGGCACCTCGCCGCCGATCCCGCGGATCTGCAGCGCGCGGCGCGGAAAGCCGGCGCTCGCGTCGCGCAGCACTTCCGGATGCCGCCGTGCAAAGTAGTCGAAGACCAGGAACGTCCCGGCGCCGCCGGTGTCGAGGATCCAGCGCTCGCCGATCGCGCCGTTCAGCGCGACGGTCGCGAGCGGCTGACCGTTCCCGATTCGCACGTCGATCGGAATCGTGTGCGGATCGTTCGGCGGCACGTACTGCGCCGCGGGCACCACGATGACGCGCTGGTGCTCGTAGTCGATCGTCACGCCGAGCTCGGCGAGGAAATCGAAGCCGAGCAGCCCCACCTCCTTCACGCCCTGCGCGGTGTTCCAGCCCTGCGGGACCTCCTGCACCGCGACGTCGCGCATGACGAGCTCGCCGATGCGCATCTCGGGGACGATTGTGCGCGCCGTGTCGTACCTTCCCGCCGTCACCGCGGAGTGCTTGTCGAACTCCGGCAGCCCCAGCTCGCGCGCGACGCCGCGGTCGATCGTGATTCCGGACGCGCCGCTGTCGAGCACGAAGTCCAAACCGCGCCCGCCGATGGTGACGCGCACGTACACGTGCGAGCTTCCGAACCGCGCCGGAAGCTCGGCGCTCGCGGCGCCGGGCGGGAACTCGACCAGCGCGCGGCGGGGCTTGGGAATCGCGACCTCGCTCTCGTCGACGCCGCCCGGCGCATACTCGAGGATGCGCAGATCGCTGGTCGTCCGTGTGACGCCGTTCTCGACGTGCACGTGATGTGCGAAGGTTCGACCGTGATCGGGGCGGACGTCGTCGTACGTCGCGACGATCGTCCCGCTGCCGCCGATCCGCTCGCGGCGCACGTATTGCCACGCCGCGCCGTCGACGTACTCTTTCACGCCGTAGCCGCGCGCGTTGAGCGTCGCGATGAGGTAGCCTTCGACCGGCGCGTGGATCGCGGTGACGGTCGTCGTCATGTGCTCGGGCGCGGCTTGGCCGGGATCCGGCTGGTCCATCACGACCTGTCCGTTGTCGTTCATGTGCCACTCGGCCGCGCGGAAGACGCCGCGTTCGGTGTGGAACCGCCCGGTGTCGAAGGTGAACCGCACGTCTTTGCCGCGGCGGTAGTCGTGCTCGACCGTCGTCGTCCCGGTCGACGTCGTCGTCTCGTCGGTCTCGCGGTACGCGTCCGGAAGATCGCCGACGGCGGCGCGGACTTTGGCGCGGACGGCTGCCGCATCGGGGACCGGTTCGGCGGCCGCGGACGGCGCGCCGAACAGCGGCGATGCGAACGCCGGGAACGCGAAGATCAGCGCCGCGAAGCGCCACGCCCGAGACCCCATGGCCCCCGCCTCTTCCCCGCGAACCGGCCGCGACGCCTCTACAGGAGCGCGAGCTGCGCGCCGCTCGGATCGTGCGGAAGCGCGCGGTGGCGGGCGAAGCGCGTCGTGCGGCACGCCGCGTGGACGCGCGCCGCGACCTCGCGCACGTAGGCCGGCTCGGCGTAGCGGCCGCGCCCGAACAGACGCTCGTAGCGCGCGACGAGCTCGGGCCGCGTGTCGCGCAGGAACGCGAAGTACGCGTCGCGCGTGATCGCGCCGAGGTTCAGCGCGCTGTGCCAGACGTGC
This sequence comes from Candidatus Limnocylindrales bacterium, assembly GCA_035488115.1. GTDB lineage: Bacteria > Vulcanimicrobiota > Vulcanimicrobiia > Vulcanimicrobiales > Vulcanimicrobiaceae > Vulcanimicrobium. The sequence goes on from DATHLN010000251.1 coordinate 5,618, forward strand.
GAGGCGCCGGCCTCTGCGGCGGCGCGGACGACCGCGGCGAGCGAGGTGGGATCGTCGGTGACGTCGGGCAGCACCGGCGCGACCGCGACGCCGACGCGGATCCCGGCGTCCGCGAGCGCGCGCACGGCGCGCAGCCGCTGGCGCGGCGGCGCGACGGTCGGCTCGATCTCGCGCGCGAGCGCCTCGTCCAGCGTCGCGATGCTGATCGCGACGCCGACCTGGGCGCGCCGCGCGCACTGAGCGAGCAGGTCGAGGTCGCGCACGATGAGCGGCGAGCGCGTCGTGATGTGGAACGGCGCGCGCGCATCGCGCAGCGCCGGCAGCACGCCCCGCATGAGCCGGTACGATCCTTCGAGCGCCTGGTACGGGTCGGTCGCGGTCCCGATCGCGATCTCCTCGCCGCGGTACGCCTTCGAGGCGAGGTCCGCGCGCAGCACCGCCGCGACGTTGACCTTCACGGTGAGCGCCGAGCCCCACTCGCGCACGCCGTCGAGCTCACGATACGCGTGCGTCCCGCGCGCGTAGCAAAACACGCACTGGTGGGCGCAGCCCGTGAACGGGTTCAGCGACCACGTGAACCCCATCCCGCGGACCCGGTTCAGCGCGCTCTTGGCGGCGACTTCGACGACGCGAACGTCGCTCGGCCGCCGGGCGACGGGCAGCTCGGCCATCGAACATATGTTCGCGTCCCGCTGCCCGTCGCCTTCGGACGGCGACCCCGGTCCCGTAGTTGCCGCTCGCGCGCTGCGCGCCGTGCACGCGCCCGAAGAGCTCGCTCGAGATTCGCGCACCCCGGCTAGAAGTTGGCTTCGCACGAACGAGGCTAGGCTGCGGCTTTGTAAAGATTTGAAGCTCGCTTGCCCTGAGAGTACACCTCACTTGATTATTTATTAAAAATTTATCTGCCCGGTGTCCCTGCTCGCCGCAGCAGGCGAAGTTTATAATTATATTAATAATGCGTTGATGCGCGTTTACGAATGAATGAGCGGTCGATGCGCCGACGTAAATATATTTATTAATAAGAGCTCGTCATAGCGTCATTATTATAATTTTCTATTTGAGACCAGCAAGCAAAAAAAGCATCTCGACCGACGAGCGAGCACGTTGATTCGGCCTCTTGACAGCGTGCTCACGCGTGGCGCACTGTGAGTTCCGACGGAGCGAAAATAACTCGTCACGGACGACCGACCGTGAAAGGAACGCCGATGTCGAAGAGCGATCGGCTGTTGCCGGCGGATTGGGTGCCTCCATCGGAGCACCGCGCACCGCCGCCAGAGCCGCCCGTCGTCCTTGCGCACGGACACCACACGCCTCACCACGTCGAGATCTATCGCGGAATACGCGCGATCCTCGACAACCTCGAGGCGCTGGCCCGACGCATCGATGCACACCAAGCGGAATCCGGGCACACCGCGCCCTGATCGCTGGCTCCCGCGGGTGGCGCCGCCTGCGGGAAAGCGGACCGTCGTTCGTCTTCATCCGCTCTAGGAACAACCAGATGCGCTACCTCAGAATGATGCTCGATCTTGCCTGGCTCGCATCCTCGTTCGTGCTGCTTACCGTTTGGGTGACGACGGTCACGCTCGGGCCGGCCGGGATTCTCGCCATCCTCGCGTTCGCGACGCTGATGCCACTGCTTTTCGCCGTCGAAGGCCTCGAATTGGCAGTTACCGCGTTGCTGCACCGGCCCGCCGATGTGCACGGCGGCGCACTCGCCGAGCTGACGCGAATCCGCAACGACGCGAAGTTCAGCTTCTTTCCGCACCGCCAGCTGTTCGTCGTCGTGAGCATCGTCACGCTTACGCTGCTGAACACCTTCGACGCGGTGTACGTCCCGGGCGTCGGACGGGTCGCCGACGGCGCCGTCCTGTTCGCCTTCAACCTGGCCTTCTCGACGCTCTCCGTGCTGCTGCTCGCGCAGATCCCGTCGAAGCGCCTCGCGCTCGTTGATCCCGCCCGCTTTTTCCGCGCGACGTGGCTCGTCTGCATCGCGGTTCGCTGGGTAGGCGAAACGCGCCTCACCGAGCCGGCGGAGACGCTCGTGCGTCTGCTGATGAAGCTTTTGCGCTATCCCACCGAGGCACGCCGTCTTCGGGAGCCGCTGACCATTCAGTACGATTCGATCGACGACTGCTGGCTGATCGTCGTGCCGGAGCGCTGACGCCGAACAGGATTTCGGGGGTCGCGATGCGGAGATGCAAAACCACCATGGCGCGAGTGCTCGTCCTCGGTGTCAATCCGTTCGAGGATCTTCCCGGTTATCAGCTTCTCGGCTTGCTGAAGCGGGGGGAGCACGAGGTGGTCGCCGCGGATGACTCTTCGGTCGCGATCGCGATCCTCAAACGGCTCGGCACTCGGATCGAGATGTTGCCGCATCCGAGCGAAGATCCGCAGATGTTCACCGCGCTCGTCGGCGCGCTCTGCCGCGAGCACCGCATCGACGTGCTTCTTCCCGGTACGGACGCTCATCTCTATGCGCTCGCCTCCTGTCTCGGGGACGACCCGGATCTTGCGCTGCGCTGCCCATCGCTGACGTGGCTGCACGCCGCTTCCCTCTTCACCAAGCCGATGCTGCAGAGTTGGTTGACGAAGGCCGGCGCCACGCCGGAGCGATGGACCTTCGACGACGAGGACGACGCCTCGCGCTTTGCAGACGAATCGCGGTATCCGATTGTGGTCAAAGGGTTTCGCAAGGGCGCCGTAAAGTGCGACGATCCGCTCGAGGCGACCGTCGCCCGGCGCGCGATTCTCCGGAATCCTGCGAATCAAGGACCCGGCGGCGGCGTGTACGCGGAGGCGTTCATCGACGGTGAGGAACACTCACTCTTCGTGTTGTGCGGGGCGCACGGCGAGCGCCTCGTCACCTTCGGTTTTCGCAAGCTCGCGACGACGCAGCTCGGGACGACGGTCGCGGCGGTCGTCGAGGACTCTCCACCATCCGGGACCATGCTCGAAGCGCTGCTCGCCGATGTAACGGGGCCGACTGCGTTCGAGATCGAGTGGCGCCGCGACGGCGCCGCCCGCGAATGGCTCTTCGAGGTCAACGTGCGGTTCCCGAGCTGGATCGGCTCGCTCGCCGCGTACGGGTCGGCCGTCCTCGAGGACTACATTCAGCGCGTGCTCGATCCGGGCGCTGCCGCGCGAAGTTCCTTGCCTGCGCCGATTAACGGAACGATCTTCTACCGCGTGCCGCAATCCGGCTTCCTCTCCGTCGAGGAAACCTTTGGATCGCCGCCGTTCGGCAAGGCGCAGGGCGCCGCATCGACCGGGAAGATGCTGTGGCGATCGACGGCACCGCACATGTTCCGAGCGAAATGACGAACGCTTGATCGTCGCCAGCTCGTCGCCCGACGTCGCGGAACGGTGGGCGGAGCCGACGCCGTTCTGGGCGGTATCACGTCAGATCGCCGAGCGGTACGGCACGCCGTTCTACCTCTACTTTCCCGAGCACGCGGTACGATCGTTCGAGGCGCTGTCGGAGGCCGCCGAAGCGTGGGGCGCGCACGGCGTCGCGTACTCGCTGAAGACCAATCGCCTCACGGCGATCTTGTGCGATCTCGAGCGCGTGGGCGCGCTTGTCGAAGTGGTCTCCGCCTGGGAGCTTCGGCAAGCACGGAAGGCGGGCTTCCCTGCCGATCGTATCATCTTCAACGGACCGCTGAAGCCAAAACATGACCTTCACTCCGTCGTCCGCGACCCGCCGCTGACGATCAACGCGGACAGCTCGGAAGAGCTGCACGTCCTCCGAGAGCTGGCCGGTGAGTTGCAGACGGTGCTCGGGGTCGGCGTTCGCGTCTGCCCGCCGCATATCGACGGCGTGTGGTCGCGGTTCGGGATGGAGTTGGATAACGGCGAACTCGACGCAGCGCTGGATCTCATCGAAGCGTCGCCCGGGTTGGCCTTGCGATGCGTCCATATACACCTTGGCACGCAAGTCCACGAGACGCGCCGGTATCGTGAGGTCGTGGGCATGGCCCGACGGCTGTGGGACCGCCGCGCGTTCCCCGCCACCGTCCGTCTCGACATCGGAGGCGGCTTCCCGTACGAGCATGACCGACCGTTTGCCGAACAGTCGTTCAGCCCGCGGAAGTTCTTCGGCGAGCTCACCGACGCATGGGGGGATCGCGTCCGTCCAGCGCTGCTGCTCGAGCCCGGCCGGTACGTCGCCGCTCCCGCGATGGCGATCGTCTCCCGCGTCCTCTCACGAAAGCCCCGCACGGGCGAACCGTCCATTATCGTCCTCGACTCGGGGACGAATCATAACGTGATGGCCGCGTTCTATGACCATCTGTGGTCGTTCCAGCAGACGGACGCGGAAGGGGAATACCGGTTCTGCGGGCCGCTTTGCATGGAGGACGATGTCCTGAGCGGCCGCCGTTACTCGCCGCTGCCCGTATGCGGTGACCTCGTCGCGACGCTGAACGCGGGTGCGTACTCGTTGGCGCTCCTTCGTGAGTTCATCCAGCCCGCGCCGCCGGTCTTCGCAGTTCGCCCGGGCGGCGTCTACGAGCGGCTCGATTCGGTCGATCGCTGAACGTCTCGCCCGCCTGCGCTACGTTCCCGTGCGGACGAAACTGTTCCAGTACCAGACGCCCCAGGCACCGACCAGGGCGGAGTAGACGATGAGCGCGATCCCCCAGCGCGGCAGGCGGTCGCGGACGCCGATGCACATCAGGGCGAAGACGTACGGCATCAAGTCGAGGAAGTGGCGCGTTCCGAACTGGACCCAGCCGTTCAGGTAGTAGAGAAACGCCGGTGCGGCGACCAGCACGGTCGTGATCCAGAGTGCGATCACGACGTTGCGCGGCCGCTTGGCGAGAAACGCCAGGATGAGCGCCGGACTCGTGAACGTCAGCGCGATCCCTGTACCGGCGTCCCTTGCCGGATGAAGGCGTCGAAGAGATCCGGCGCGGCCCTCGAGTTTCGATAAGCGGACGACGATCGTCATCGCATTGCGCTGTTCGGCGGTTTATCGGGTATCGCGGCGAACCACAAGGCACACGCGCGCTTTGCAATCCTTCGCGCTTGCGTTGCGAGCCCGCGGGCGAACGAAATGAGCGGGCAGGTTTGGGTG
>DATHLN010000252.1:0-6812 GCA_035488115.1 Candidatus Limnocylindrales bacterium
CATGTAGACCACGTACGAGAGCCGCAGCCGCCGCACGCCGAGCACGAGCACGACCAGCATGAGCGCGGTGAAGACGAGCTCGAGGGTTTCGTTGGCGACCGTCTGCGTCGTGGTCGCGTGGAAGATCTTGTGAACCGTGTTCGCGACCGAGTCCCACGGCGGCGCGAAGTGGCGGCCCCAGTGCGTCTGAACGTGCGAGAACCGGAGCGGGTCGCCGCTGAGCACCCACAGGTACGCCATGTACGTCGCGAGCCCAAGCGGGACGAGCGCCATGCCGATCAGCGGCTTCACGACGTCGTCGAACCAATAGCGGAAGAACTCGCGCCCGCCTTCCTTCGCCGCGACGACCCACTCGACGAACAGCGGCGCAGCGAGCAGCACGCCCTCCGAGCGCGTCAGCGCCGCGAAGAACCCGAAGACGCCGGCGATGAGCCAGCGCCGCTCGCGCACGTAGTAGAACGAGGCGACGGTCAGGAACAGGAACAGCGACTCGCTGTAGACCGCCGAGAAGAAGATCGCGGTCGGAAAGATCGAGACGTAAAACGCGGCGCGCTGCGCGACGTGGCGGTTGTACTGGTGCTCGACCAGCTTGTAGAGATAGAGCAGGCCGAAGAAGCTCGCCGCGTTCGAGATGATCAGGCCCGCGATCAAATGCGAGCCGGTGAACGCGCCGGTGATGCGGATCAGCAGCGGATAGAGCGGGAAGAACGCGGCCTCGTAGCCGGAGTAGCCGTCCTTCGCGATCTTGAGGTAGTGCTCGGCGTCCCAGCGGCCCCACACCGCGAGCAGCGGGTTCTCCGAGGCCGCGTAGTGCGTCCCGGGGCGCTGCCCGATCACCATCGTGGCGAGCTCGGCGATCGCGATGAGCGGCAACCGCGTCATCAGGAACGTGAGGGCGACGTCGCGCACGGTCCGGTTGAAGCGCGCCGCGACGACGAGCTTCGCGAGCACGAACGCGCCGGCGGCGACGCCGACCGCGCGACCCGGCCCGTGACCGCCGCTCGGTGCGAGCAGCACGCCCCACAGCAGCACCAGCGCCGACCACGAGATCGCGTCGTACTGCAGCGCGGTGACCTCGTCGACGCGCGCGCGGCGAGCGAAGTACCGGCTGTAGCCGAGCCAGCCCGCGTAGACCCCGGCCACGCCCGCGAACAGCGAGAGCGCGAACATGAGCTCGAGGAACGCCGGGCCGTGCGGGGCGCGCAGCGTCAGCTCGTACCAGAGGAAGAAGCCGGTGGTGAGCCCCGCCGCGCCGACCGCGGCGACGGCCGGGAGGCCGACGGAGGCTACGAGCGCCGCCGGCCTCGACCGGACGGCGGATCGAACGAGGGCGAGATCCACGGTCGGGCTCGTTCCCCACCGCTGTCCCGCGGCGCCTGCTATCGCTGGAACCCTCGGGCCGTGGGAACGTGTCGATTCCGACGGGGAAAGCGAGGAGCAGACCATTCCGAATCGATTCGATCTGATCGTCGTCGGCGCCGGGAGCGGCGGCTTCGCCGCAGCCCGCACCGCCCGCGACCTGGGCGCGAATGTCGCCCTCGTCGATCCCGGCCCGCTCGGCGGTCTGTGCATCTTGCGCGGCTGCATGCCCTCGAAGACGCTGCTGGCGACCGCCGACCTGCTGCACGAGATTCGGAACGCCGGCGAGCTCGCGGTCCATGCCGGCGAGCCGAAGCTCGACTTTCGCGCGCTCCAGCAGCGGAAGCGGCGGCTGGTGAAGGGCTGGGCCGACTACCGCATCGCGGGTATCGAGACGTTCCCCACGTTCAGCGGCGCGGCGCGGTTCGAGTCGCCGACGACGCTGCGCGTCGGTGAGGAGATCCTTTACGCGCCGCGCTTCGTCATCGCGACGGGCAGCCGCGTCGCGCCGGCGGCGGTTCCGGGCCTGGCCGAGGCGGGGTTCATCGACAGCGACGCGGCGCTCGATCTCGAGGAGCCGCCGAAGTCCCTGATCGTCCTCGGCGGCGGCTACGTCGGAAGCGAGCTCGGGCAGTTCTTCCACCGCGCCGGCGTCCCGGTGACGGTGCTGCTGCGCTCGAAGCACCTGCTCTCCGGCGAAGACCACGACGTCGGGTTCGGGTTGACGGAGTACTTCCGCGAGGAGGGGATCGCGGTCGAGACCGGCGCGCAGGTGCACCGCGTCAGCGTGCGCGCCGACGGCATGAAGGTCGTGCACTACACGCGCGGCGGCGAAGAGCACGAGGCCGCGGCGCACGAGATCTTCTACGCGCTCGGGCGCGTCCCGAACGTCGACGGGCTCGCGCTCGAGAACGCCGGCGTGCAATACCACGAGATCACCGGGATCCCGGTCGACGAGACGCTGCGCACCTCGAACCCCGACGTCTACGCCGTCGGTGACGTGACCGGTCTGCATCTGCTGGTGCACGTCGCGATCCAGCAAGGCGAGATCGCGGGCCGCAACGCGGCAACCGGCGCGCGCGAGCGCGTCGACTACCGGCTGTCGAAGACGCACACGGTCTTCACCGATCCGCAGGTCGCGGTCGTCGGCGAGACCGAGCGCGAGCTGCAGGCGGCGGGCGTCGAGTACCTCGTCGCGTCGTATCCGTTCGAGGACCACGGGAAAGCGGTCGCGCTCGGGCGCACCAAGGGCTTCGTGAAGATGATGGCCTCGCCGAAGGACGGCCGCATCCTGGGCGCCGCGATCCTCGGTCCGGACGCTTCCGATCTGATCGAGCCGCTGATCGTCGCGATGGCGTACGGCGCGACGGTCCAGGATTACGCGCGGATCCCGCACCTGCACCCGACGCTCGTCGAGATCCTGACGTACCCCGCGGAGGAGCTGGCGGAGCGCCTGCGCACGATCCCCGCGCTCGCGGTCGCCAAATGACGGTACGGTGTGCTCTCACCCTTCGACAAGCTCAGGGTGACCCCGCATGTCACGCTGAGCTCGTCGAAGCGTGAGAGGCGATCGTGCACGAAGGCCGTAGCGGTGTGAACGCCGCGCTGGTCCAGTTCAAGCCGCGCAAGGGCGAGGTCTCGGCGAACCTCGCGGCGATGCGCGCGGTCTTCGCGCAGCTCGCGCCGGGCGAGCCCGATCTCATCGTCTTCCCGGAGGCCGCGCTGACCGGATATTTCCTCGAAGGCGCGGTCTACGAGCTCGCGATGGACGCGCCCACGATGGCCGCGCGGATCGACGAGCAGTGGCGCGCCTCCGGCGCGACGCGGCCGTGCGACGTCGTCGCCGGGTTCTACGAGAACGTCGACGGCACGTTCCACAACAGCGCGATCTACGTGCGCTGCGGCGCGCCCGAAGGCGTGCACGTCGTGCACGTGCACCGCAAGATGTTCCTCCCGACGTACGGCGTGTTCGACGAAGAGCGCTTCCTCACGCGCGGGCGCCGGCTCTCGGTCTTCGAGACGCCGTTCGGCTCCGCGGCGATCCTGATCTGCGAGGACGCCTGGCACGCGCTGATGCCGACCGTCGCCGCGCTCAAAGGTGCACGGCTGATCATCGTCCCGAGCGCCTCGCCGGGCCGCGGTCTGTGCGGCGACGACGAGCTCGAGAGCAATGCGCGCTGGAAGTCGATCCTCACGTCGGCCGCCGCGGAGCACGGCGTCTACGTGCTCTACGCGGGGCTGACCGGATTCGAGGGCGGCAAGGGGATGTCGGGCGGGACCTGCGCGATCTCGCCGCGCGGCGACGTGCTGCAGTCGGCGGGCCCGCTCGAAGAGTGCGTCATCACCGTGCGGCTCGACCGCGACGAGGTCGACCTGGCGCGCGCGACGATCCCGCTGCTCGGCGATCTCTCCGCCGTGCTCCCGGACCTGTGGCTCGACGACGAGATCCCGGTGATGCGCCGGCTGGAGGAGCACGCGTGAGCACGACCGCGCTGCCGGTGATCGCGGCGAAGGCGGACGAACCGTCGCTCGCGATCAACCCCGAGCTCACCGCGCGCTGGCTCGAGGCGTTTCTGCGCGACGAGATGATCGAACGCCGCGGGATCGGCCGCGCGATCCTGGGCCTCTCCGGCGGGATCGACAGCGCGCTGGTCGCGTACCTGTGCGCGCGCGCGCTCGGACCGGCGAACGTCTACGCGATCCGCATGCCGTACCGCACCTCGAGCCCGAGCTCGCTCTCCGACGCGCAGCGCATCGCCGACGCGCTCGGCATTCACTGCGAGACGATCGAGATCACCGACGCGGTCGACGGTTATTTGAAGCATGCGCCCGACGCGGACGCGCGCCGCAAGGGCAACGTGATGGCGCGGATGCGGATGCTGGTGCTCTTCGACCAATCGGCCCGGCGCGGCGCGCTCCCCGTCGGCACCGGGAACAAGACCGAACGGCTGATGGGATATTTCACTTGGCACGCCGACGACACGCCGCCGGTGAACCCGATCGGCGATCTCTACAAGACGCAGGTGTGGGCGCTCGCGCGCCATCTCGGGATCCCGAACGAGGTCGTCGACAAGCCGCCGAGCGCCGACCTCGAGGCGAACCAGACCGACGAGAGCGATCTCGGCATCACCTACGCGAAGGCCGACCGCATCTTGAACTTGATCCTGCTCGGCTACCGCGATCCGGCGATCGTCGCGCGCGGCTTCGATCCCGCCGAGGTGAAATTGGTGCGCCGCCGGGTCGACACGACGCACTGGAAGCGGCATCTGCCGACGACCGCGCTCGTCTCGGGGACCGCGATCAACGAGTTCTACCTCCGCCCGGTGGATCTCTGATGCACGACGACCCGCTGCCGCCGCACGGGTTCTTTCCGGTCAGCCTCAATCTCGTCGGGCGCGCCTGCGTCGTGATCGGCGCCGAAGACGACCGCGAGGCGATCGAGAAGTCCGAGGCGCTGCGCGAGGTCGGCGCGGAAGTTCGGCGGATCACCGATCCCGCCGCGCTGCGCGACGACGACCTCGCGGGCGCGTTCTTCGTGATCTCCACGCCGCAGGACGAGGCGCTCTCCGCGCGGCTGCGCGCGCTCGCCGACGCGCACAAGTTCCTGCTCTGCACGATCGACCAGCCGCGTCACGGCTTCGTCGCGATGCAGGCGATCGTGCGGTCCGGCCGCGTGCGCATCGGCATCTCGACCGGCGGCGTCGCCCCGCGCGTCGGCAAGATCCTCAAGGAATCGCTGCAGCGCGCGCTCGACGCGAAGTTCGCGCGCTTCGTCGACTGCCTCGCGACGCAGAAGCGCCGCAACCGCCGCGCCCTCCCGGACCGAGCCGACCGCCGCAAAGCGATCCTCGCCGCGACGCGCGGCTTCGCGCTTGACGCGCGCACCTCGTACCCCGCCTGGTTCGAGGACGAGCTCGCCGCGCTCGAACCGAGCATCACGGAATAGCATGGCTTCCGTCGAGATCGTCACGATCGGGACCGAGATTCTGCTCGGCCACCTCGTCGACACCAACGCGCCGTTCGTCGCGCGCGAGCTCGCCGATCACGGCGTCGACGTGTACGCGAAGCACTCCGTCGGCGACAACGCCGATCGGCTTGCCGCGATGCTCGAGGCCGTGCTCGAGCGCGCCGACGGTGCGATCACGACGGGCGGGCTCGGGCCGACGGTCGACGATCTGACCAAGGACGCGGTCGCGCGCGCCGTCGGGGCGAAGCTCGTGCTGCACGAGCCGTCATTGCGCGCTATCGAAGAGCGCTTCAAAGCGTTCGGGCGCCCGATGACCGACAACAACCGGCGCCAGGCGTATCTCCCCGAAGGCTGCGTCGTGATCGAGAACCCGCACGGCACGGCGCCCGGGTTCATCGCGCTGCGAGCGGACTGGAAGTTCGTCGCGTGCATGCCCGGCGTGCCGCGCGAGATGAAGCCGATGCTGCGGGAGCGCCTGATCCCCTGGCTCGTCGAGCGCTTCGGTCTGCGCGACGCGATTTACACCAAGACGCTGCACACGGTCGGGATCGGCGAGTCCGTGCTCGACAGCAAGATCGAAGACCTGTTCCGCACGCTCGAGAACCCGAAGATCGCGGTGCTCGCACACGGCTTCCGCGTCGACGTGAAGGTCATGGCGAAAGCGCCGAGCCGCGAGCGCGCCATGGAGCTCATCGAGCCGGTCGCGCAGCAGCTGCGCGAGCGGATCGGGAGCGGGTATTTCGGCGACGACGACACGACGCTCGCCGGCGCGATCGTCGGCCGCCTCGCCGAGCGAAAGCTGACCCTCGGAACGGCCGAATCGTGCACGGGCGGGGCCGTCGCCGACGCGATCGTCGCGGTGCCGGGTGCCTCGGCGGCATTCCGCGGCGCGGTGGTGGCATACGCCAACGAGGTCAAAACGGCGCTGCTGAACGTACCGGAGCGCACATTGGCGTCCGCCGGCGCGGTGAGCGAGGAGACCGCGGTCGCGATGGCGCGCGGCGGACGCGAGCGGCTCGGCGCGGACGTCGTGATCGCCGTTACCGGGATTGCCGGGCCCGAAGGCGGAACCCAGGAGAAGCCCGTAGGCTTGGTGTGGTACGCGCTGGCATTTGGAGACGGTGAGATCGAGACGCGCCGGCTCACGTTTCCGGGTGAGCGTGCCGACATACGAGAACGCGCGACCGTCGCGGCGCTTGGGTTGATCTGGCGCCGTCTCGAACGTGACGTCCAGGCCGCCCCGACCGCCGTCCCCTAGAAAGCGATGCGCATGACTCACCGACCCCTGGTCCGTTTCTCCGCCGTGGCCGCCGCCGCGCTCATGCTCGCGGCGTGCCACCCCGGAAAACACAAGGGCGTACTGCCGCCGGGCGCTACGACGCCGCCGGGGACAGAGCCCATCAACCCGCTCGGGACGGTCTCGGCCGGGGGTGGCCACGGCGGCAACAACTGCCCGAAGAGCTCGGCGGCGGCCAACGGCTGCCCC
>DATHLN010000253.1:0-10489 GCA_035488115.1 Candidatus Limnocylindrales bacterium
TCCGGCCGCGACGTTCCCCGGCGGATCGTGGAGCGCGAACGCGATCGCGACAGTTCCCCAGAACAGCCTGCTGCAGCCCTCCAGCGTCTCCGTCGAGGCGTGGGTCGACGAAGCCGCCGCGAACAGCGTCGGGACGATCGACCTCGTCTCGTACGGCTCGCTCAGCGGCGGCCAAGGCTACACGCTGCAGATCTCGCCCTCGAACACGATCGAGTGGTACATGACGACGAGCGGCGGCGTCGGGAACGTGGACCTCGTCGGAACGACGGTTCTCACGCCGGGCGCGTCGTACCACATCGTCGCCACGTACGACGGCTCGAATGCGAAGATCTACGTCAACGGCGTGCTCGACGCATCGTCGTCGGGCGGCTCGCCGATCACGTACGCCGGGATCGGCACGTACGGGCTTTCGCTGGGCGCCGCGCAAAGCAGCTCGCGGAAGATCTTCAACGGGACGCTGGACGACGTCGCGGTCTACGGCAGCGCTCTGACCGCGACGCAGGTGTCGGCGCACTACGCAGCCGCACAGACGTTCCCGGACGATCCGTACGCGCAGACGGTCATGACGGACTCCCCGTCGGCGTACTACCGCCTCGACGACGCCGGGACGACGATGTACGACGCGACTAAGAACCGCGTGAACGGCAGCTACGGCAGCTCGATCACCAAGCGCGTCACCGGGATCATCGCGAACAGCACCGACACGGCTGGGAGCTTTCCGGGTGGGACGGTGAGCACGTCGAACATCGCGACGGTTCCACAGAACAGTACGTATCTGCAGCCCACGAGCGCGATCTCGATCGAGGCTTGGGTCAAGGAGACAGCCGTCAACAGCGGCACCAACATCGACCTTGTCTCATACGGACAGCAGACCTCGCGTCCGTACTCACTGATGATCAGTGCCAACAACGTCGTGAAGCTCGTCGTCGCGACGAGTGGGACGTCCGTCAGCCTAACCGGCAGCACGACGCTGAGCGCCGGGACGGTCTACCACATCGTCGGGACGTACGACGGCTCGACGGCGCGCATCTACCTGAACGGCAACATCGACGCCTCGGCGGCTGCCTCCGGGACGATCAGCTACGCCGGGGCCGGATCGAACGGGCTCGCGATCGGAGGCGGACTGGGGACGACGGGGAACGTGATCAACGGAACCGTCGACGAGGTCGCGATCTATCCCACCGCGCTGAGCTCGACGCAAGTCTCGCTTCACTACAACACGACGACGTACACCGCCTCGCAGAGCGGGCCGCCTCACATCCTGACCGCCGCGTGGTACGAGGGCGACCGGAACAACGGCGTCGCGCTGAGCTACATGCTGCGCCACGTCGACTGGGCCGTCGTCGTCGGGGATGACTACTCGCTCGCGAACAGCTTCCGGGCCGCCGGCGGCCCGCACGCGATGTGGTACACCGATCCGACGGAGATCTACCACTGCCAGTCGCCGTTCGGGCCGACCGGCGTGAATACGCCCGGCGCATGCGGTTCCTCGACCGACGGCTGGCCGCTCGGCGACTCGACACTCAACACCGACGAGACCGCGTGGCTGCACGCGTCCTCGGCGGTCGGCAGCAGCAGCCCGACGTGCTACGCCGCAAGCTCCGGCGCCCGGCTGCACAAGTGGGCTGCGGGCGACTGCTCGAGCTCGGGACCGTACGCCTACGCCGAGGTGCTCAATCCGGGCTCGTCGCACGCTCGAACGGCATACGGAAGTTTGACCTCCGGCGTGACGAGCGCAAACCTGTTCGACACGATCTGGATGGACGACTCGGGACCGTACTACAACGCGCTGGCCAGCACGGGCGGCTTCGGCTGGGAGTTCGGCTCCCCGAGCAGCGAGTACGGGACGAGCAACGGCAACACCACCTACACCGCGGATCTCGTCGGGATGGCGTGCAGCGCGTCTCGGCCGGTGATCTTCAACGGGCCGAGCTGGAACCCGCTGGACTCCTCCAGCAGCAGCGCGACGCATACCGCCGACACGACGATGCTGGGCTCGTCGTGCGTCCGCGGCGGCGAGATCGAGGGGACGTTCGTGACCAGCAGCGGGCGGAAGAACCTCAACCAGCAGATCCAGAGCGCGACCTTCATCCCGTCGGCGGACAAGGCGCTCGAAGCGCAGAGCATGCAGAAGATCGCGCTCATCGACGACTACACCTCGTGCGCGTACGGGAGCAGCGGCTGCACCTTCGATCCGACCGGTGACCGGCTCTACAACCTCGGCGGCGTGTGGCTCATCTACGACCCGCGCTACACGCTGGTCTGGAACCAGATCGACCAGAACAACGGCGACCCGAACATGCTCGACACCGACGGCAACTTCGACGGGCTCGTTCAGGAGTTCAACATCGTCCCGACACAGCCGTACCAGACCGCGACAAGCAACGATATCACGACGCTGCAGATCGCGGACGGCCACACTGCCGGCTCCGGCTCGCCGGCCGGCGGCGTCTTCCGCCGCGAGTTCGCGCAGTGCTATCAGAACGGCTCGAGCATCGGGCGCTGCGCGGTCGTACTCAATCCGGAGTCGAACAACTATACGAGCGGCGGCGTCGTCTCGATGCCGACGTTGAGCCACACCTACTCGAGTGTGCTCGTTCTCAACGACGCGCCGGCCGACGCCGGCGGCACGGCGACGTGGAGTAGCACGGTCCCGACCTCGCTGCAGCCGATGACCGCGGTGATCCTCAAGCAATAGCGGGGTAAGCCCCGTAGCGTGATTCGCTTCGTCGACAACGGCGGCGTCACGCTCGCACTGGAGGTGCGCGGGCACGGCCCGCGCACCTTCCTGTTCGCGCACGGCTGGATCAGCGGCCGTCGGATGTGGTACGACGTCGCCGACCGGCTCGACGGCACGCGCTTCACCTCGCACTTGCTCGACTTCCGCGGCGCGGGTCTGAGCGACCGTCCGCTCGAGGGACACGACCTCGAGGGATACGCTTCTGATCTCCGCGCGGCGCTTGACGCGGTCGGCCCGGCGGTCGTCGTCGCGCACTCGATGGGCGGGAAGATCGCGCAGTACGTCGCGACCGAACGGCCGGCGAACCTCGAGCGGCTGGTGCTGATCGCGCCCGGGACGGCGCGCGCGTACGCCATGAACGCGAAGCACCGCGCGCTCGCCGAGGCGGCGTTCGGCTCGCGCGAGCGCATCGAGCGCTTCCAGCGCGCCGCGATGGTGCGCGAGGTCGCGCCGGAGGTGATGGAGCGGATCGTGACCGACGCGCTGATCTCACAGCGTGAGGCGTGGTTCGGCTGGTACGACAAGGGACGCACCGCCGATTTCGCCGACCGGCTCGACCGCATCGCGGTGAAGACCGTCGTCGTCGCGGGCGAGAACGATCCGCTCGCGCCGCCGCAGCGCGTCAAGCGCGACGTGGTCGAGCGCATCGACGGCGCGCTGTTCGTGAACCTGCGCCGCGCGGGACACAACCTGCCGGTCGAGACACCCGACGAGATCGCCGGCATCGTCGAGCGCGTCGCGTAAGCGGGGCTCGGCCGCCCTGCGTTTTGCGGCCGGGAATACTCTTTGAACGAATGACGACCACGGTCGCCGGCCTCGCGATCGACGTCGCGAGCGAGCCCACGCCCCGCCGGATCTTCTTGCCGCTGATCGCGCGGGAGCGGTTCGACCACGTCGCGCGCCTGCGCGACACGCTCGGCAGGCCGCCGCTCGAGCTGATCGCCTCGTACAGCTTCAAGACGAACCCGCGCGCCGAGCTGCTCGACCTCGCGCGCGAGCACGGCTTCTTCGCCGAGACGATCTCGCCCGACGAGCTGCGGTGGGCGGCGGACGAACGCTTCCCGGCGCAGCGCACGATCTACAACGGGCCCGAGCCCCTGCGCGAGCGCCCAAACGCCGAACGGCTCGCCGTCGTCTTCGCCGACAGCGTCGAAGCGTTCGGGCGCAACCTGCGGCGCGATCTCGCGCACGTCCACGGCGCCCGACTGCGCCCCTCGATGATCGCTTCGCGCTTCGGCGTCCCGGTCGACGACGAGCGCGACCTCTGCGACGCCGTGGCGCGCACGCCGAGCGATGCCCGGATCGGAATCTCGTTCCACGCCCGGCGCGAGGACTTTCACGGCGCGAGCTGGCGCGACGTCGCCGGGGACGTGCTCGACCGCGCGGTCGCGCTGCAGCGGCGGACGGGGCGGCGCGTCACCGTGTTCGACGTCGGCGGAGGCTGGACGCCCGACCAGTTCGACGCCGACTTCCGAGCGGACATGCGCTGGCTGGTCGACCGCATCGTCGAAGAGCTGCCGTCCTGCACGCAGCTCATCTTCGAGCCCGGCCAAGCGGTGTGCACGCCGACCGAGGCGCTGCTCACCGAAGTGGTCGAGGTTCGCGATCGCCGCAGCCGCCGCGAGGCGATCGTCGATCTCGGCTACTCCGACTGGCCGGAGATGCATTCGTACGTGCACGGCTTCTTCGCCTGGCGCGACGAGCGCTGGACGCCGCTGGGACGCGGGCCGGACCGGCTGGGCGGTCGCACCTGCCTCGAGTACGACTTGATCGACGGCCTGCGGTTCCCACCCGACCTCGCGGTCGGCGACCGCCTGCTGATCACCGGGGCCGGCTCGTACGACCACTCGATGGCGTTCGACTTCGCGCGCGGCAGCGAGGTTCACGTCCCGCTCGAGCGGTGAGCGAGCAGGCGAGCGGACGCGTTTGTCGAGCCACCAAGCAGGGGTACTCTTCGACCCGAGATGGCCCCGCTTGGCGAGACCACGTATGTGCTTCCGATCCGTCGCACGGCGATCGACCCGGACGACGCGGGGCTCCCGGCATACCTGGAGGCGATCGCGCGGCTCATGCCGGTGATCGTAGTGGACGGCTCGCCGCCGGAGGTGTTCGCGCATCACGCCGCGGTGTGGCCCCACTCGGTCGTGCACGTGCCCGTCGACGAAGACCGGCGCGGCGACCTGAACGGCAAGGTGGCCGGCGTGGTGACCGGGTTGCGGCGCGTGCGCACCCCGAAAGCGGTGATCGCCGACGACGACGTGCGCTACGAGCCGTTCGCGCTTCGGCGGCTCGCCGCGCTGCTCGACGACGCGGACGTCGTGCGGCCGCAGAACGTCTTCGAGCCGGCGCCGTGGCACGCGATCCTCGACACGGCGCGCACGCTGATCGCGCGCGCGACCGGCGGCGACTGGCCGGGGACGCTTGGGATTCGTATGGACGTGTACCGGCGCGCCGGCGGTTACGACGGCGCCGTGCTGTTCGAGAACCTCGAGCTCGTTCGGACGCTGCGCGCCGCCGGCGGGCGCGAGCGCGTCGCGTACGATCTCTTCATCGCGCGCCGGCCGCCGAGCGCCAAGCACTATCTCTCGCAGCGCGTGCGGCAAGCGTACGACGAGTTTGCCCGTCCCGAGCGGCTCGCCGTGCAACTGGCGATCGCGCCGGTCCTCGGGCTGGCGGCGTACCGCTTCGGCCCGCGCGCGCTCGCGGCGTTCGCGCTTGCGGCGATCGTGCTGGCGGAGACGGGGCGCCGCCGCGGCGGAGGCGCGCGCGTGTTCCCGGCGCTCGCGTCCGCATGCGCGCCCGTCTGGGTGCTGGAGCGCGCCGCGACGTCGTGGGCCGCGCTCGCGCTTCGGCTCGCACGCGGCGGCGTGCGCTACTCGCACGGCAGGCTGCGCGTCGCGGCGCATCCCGAGCGCGTCTTGCGCGAGCGTCTCGCGCACGACGCCGATCTGCGGCAGGCGGGCGGCGCGCGATGAATACGGCGATCGAATGGCTCGAGTGCGCGTGGCTCAACCCGTTCGACAGCGACGCGGCGCGCGCGCACTCCTCGTACAACGGACTGCACGACGGCGAGCTGGTCCCGTTACTCGAGACGGCGCCGGCGAAGCCGTTCGCGCGCGTCGCCAACGACGCGTTTCGCGCGTTCGTCCTCGACGACGGCTTCTCGTGCCTCGGCGCCAAATCGTCCTTGCGCCGCGAGACGTACCGCATCGGCGCGTACGCGCGGCTCGACGACCCTGCCGTGACCGAAGGGCTCGCGCGCGATCTCTACGCGTTCGCCGCCGAGCGCCGCGGCTTCGAGGGTGACTTCACCACCTTCATCGCGGTCTTCCGCGAACGCGAGCACGACGGCGAGGAAGCGTTCGAGCGCGCGCTGTGGTCGCAGCTGCAGCGGCTGCACGATCTCGACGCGCGCTACCATCCGTGGGATGCGCGCGTCAGCGCCGATCCGCAGGATCCGCGCTTCTCGTTCAGCGTCGCGGGGAACGCGTTCTTCGTCGTCGGGCTGCACCCGTCGGCCTCGCGCGCCTCGCGCCGCTTTGCTTGGCCGACGCTCGTCTTCAACGCGCACGAGCAGTTCGAGCAGCTGCGCGCCGACGGGCGCTTCGCCGGCTTGCAGTCGCAGATCCGCAAGCGCGAGCTGCGCCTGGAAGGCGCGCTCAATCCCAACTTGGCCGACTACGGCCATCACTCCGAGGCGCGCCAGTACTCCGGCCGCCCGACCGCCGAGACCTGGCAGTGCCCGTTCAAAGCGAAGCCCTGACCGAGCTCGCGCCGCGCACCGGCACGGCGCTCGTCCTGGAGCGGGGCGACGTGCTGACGATCGCCGCCCCCGAGGGCGAGCAGGTGGCCGACCTGGTCGCCTTTGCGGCCGACGACCCGCGCGAGGCGCTCTCGAACGGCCGGACGTTCGACTACGAGCAGACGCTCGCCCTGACCGCCGGGAACCGGCTCTGGTCGAACCGCTCGCGGCCGCTGCTGACGATCGTGCACGACGACGCGGGGACGCACGACTTCCTTCTGACGCCCTGCAGTCGCGATACCTGGCGGATCTGTTACGGCGGCCGCCACGACGACGTCCCCGGCTGCTTCGGGAACCTCGCCTCGGTGCTCGCGTCGTTCGGGATCGAGCCGGACGCGATTCCGACGACGTTCAACGTCTTCATGCGGGTCGAGGCCGGGCCGGACGGACGGCTGCGCGTCCTGCCGCCGTGCTCGCGAGCGGGCGACCGCTTCGCGGTGCGTGCCGAGGAGCGGCTGATCGCCGGGCTGACGGCCTGCTCGGCGGCACAGTCGAACAACGGGCGCTGCAAGCCGATACGGTTCTCGGTTACGGCTGCGGCGCATCCTTCGACAAGCTCAGGATGACATTGGGGCGCGGCAGGATGACATTGGGGCTCGGCACCGTGTGTTGGGAGCGAGCGGGCTCGCGTTGACGCTCTCCCCGGATAATGCTATGCTTCGGAGGTTCCGGCCGGACCGCCGTGGTTCGGTCGCTTTCGTGTGCGCAATCCGGAGAACTGAGTGCCGACGATCTCCCAGCTGGTCCGTAAGGGCCGCGAGAAACAGCAGAAAAAGGTGAAGACCCCGGCGTTCCGCGTCGTCTCGACGGGACCGAAGCCGGGTCACCCCGACCTGCCCAACCGGACCTTCGAGGTCCCGGGCAACCCGCAGCGCCGCGGGGTCTGCACTCAGGTCAAGACGATCACCCCGAAGAAGCCGAACTCCGCGCTCCGCAAGGTCGCGCGCGTGCGCCTCACCAACGGCGAGGAAGTCACCGCCTACATCCCCGGGATCGGTCACAACCTCCAGGAGCACTCGGTCGTCCTCATCCGCGGCGGCCGCGTCAAGGATCTCCCGGGCGTGCGTTATCACATCATCCGCGGGACGCTCGACACCTCGGGCGCCGCGAACCGCAAGCAAGGCCGCTCGAAATACGGCGCCAAGCGCGGTGCGAAGAAGAAGTAAGGAACCGCGCTACTCATGCCTCGCAAGGGCCCCGTCCCGAAACGCCCCATCCTGCCCGACCCGAAGTTCGGCTCGAAAGTCCTCGCGCGCTTCATCAACAAGGTGATGCTGCGCGGGAAGAAGTCGGTCGCCGAGCAGATCACGTACGACGCGCTCGAGATGGTCGGCACGCGCACCGGGCGCGATCCGATGGACATCTTCACGCAGGCGCTCGGCAACGCGATGCCGCTGGTCGAAGTCCGTCCGCGCCGCGTCGGCGGTGCGACGTACCAGGTGCCGATGGAGGTTCGCCCCGACCGCCGCCAGGCGATGGCGATGCGCTGGCTGATCGGCTACGCGCGCCAGCGGCCCGGCAAGTCGATGACCGAGAAGCTCGCCAACGAGCTGATGGACGCGGCGAACAACCAGGGCGCTTCGATCAAGAAGCGCGAGGACACGCACAAGATGGCCGAAGCGAACAAAGCGTTCGCGCACTACCGCTGGTGATCGGGACCCTTCCCTTTTAGGATCATGCCTCTCAAACGCGAATATCCGCTCGACCGAACCCGCAACATCGGGATCGCTGCTCACATCGACGCCGGCAAGACGACGGCGACGGAGCGGATTCTTTTCTATACCGGCCGCACGCACAAGATCGGCGAAGTGCACGACGGCGCCGCGACGATGGACTGGATGGTCCAGGAGCAGGAGCGCGGCATCACGATCACGTCCGCCGCGACCGCTTGCACCTGGCGCGACACGCGCATCAACATCATCGATACGCCAGGCCACGTGGACTTCACGGTCGAGGTGGAGCGCTCGCTGCGCGTCCTCGACGGCCTAGTCGCGCTGTTCGACTCAGTCGCCGCGGTGCAGCCGCAGTCCGAGACCGTGTGGCGCCAGGCGAACAAGTACGCCGTCCCGCGGATCATCTTCGTCAACAAGATGGACCGCATGGGCGCGGACTTCTTCAACTGCGTCCGCCAGATTCGCACGCGCCTCGGCGCGCCGGCGACGCCGATCCAGGTGCCGATCGGCGCCGAGTCGGAGTTCCTCGGCGTCGTCGATCTGTTCACGATGAACAAGATCGTCTACACCGACGATCTCGGCTCGACGTCGGAGCAGATTCCGGTCACCGAAGCGGACGGCGAACTCTACACGACCGCGCAGGAATGGCGCCAGTCGCTGATCGAGGCGATCGCGGAGCAGGACGACGAGCTGCTCGAGATGTTCTTCGCCGAGCAAGAGATCCCGGTGGAGCGCCTGCACAAGGCGCTGCGCGCGGCGACGATCCAGGGCAAGGTGCTCCCGATGCTCTGCGGCTCGGCGTTCAAGAACAAGGGCGTGCAGCCGCTGCTCGACGCGGTCGTCGACTTTCTGCCCTCGCCGCTCGACGCCAAGCCGATCACCGGCCGCGACCCGAACCACGACGACGTCGAGATCACGCGCAAGCCCGGCGACGACGAGTACTTCGCCGCGCTGGCGTTCAAGATCGCGACCGACCCGTACGGCAACCTGACGTACTTCCGGGTCTATTCCGGCGTGCTCGAGAAGGGCTCGTACGTCTACAACGCGCGCAGCGGCCGCAAGGAGCGCATCGGGCGCATCCTGCGGATGCACGCGAACCACCGCGAGGACATCGACGCGATCGGCGCGGGCGACATCGCGGCGGCGGTCGGTCTCTCCGACACGCGGACCGGCGACACGCTCTGCGACGAGAAGCACCCGATCCTGCTCGAGTCGATCACGTTCCCGGAGCCCGTCATCCACCAGGCGATCGAGCCGAAGACGAAGGGCGACCAGGACAAGATGGGCATCGCGCTCACGCGCCTCGCCCAGGAAGACCCGACGTTCCGCATGCGCACCGACGAGGAGACGCAGCAGACGATCATCGGCGGGATGGGCGAGCTCCATCTCGAGATCATCATCGATCGTCTCAAGCGCGAGTTCAAGGTCGAGGCGAACGTCGGCAAGCCGCAGGTCGCGTACAAAGAAGCGATCACGAAGAAGGTCGAGAAACAGGGCAAGTTCGTTCGCCAGACCGGCGGTAAAGGCCAGTACGGCGACGTGTGGCTTCGTCTCGAGCCGGGCGAGGCGAACACGGGCTACCAGTTCGTGTGGGGCATCGTCGGCGGCGTGATCCCGAAAGAGTATCAGAAGCCGGTCCAGGAAGGGATCCGTGAGGCCGCCGAGAGCGGCGTGCTCGCGGGCTACCCGGTCCTCGACTTCAAGGCGACGGTGTTCGACGGCTCGTTCCACGACGTCGACTCGAGCGAGATGGCGTTCAAGATCGCCGGCTCGATGGCGTTCAAGGAAGCGAACCGGGCGGCGGGGCCGATCCTGCTCGAGCCGATCATGGGCGTCGAGGTCACCGCGCCGCGCGACTACATGGGCGCGGTGAACGGCGACCTGAACCGGCGCCGCGGCCAGATCCAGTCGCAAGACGAGGCGATCGGCGGCGCGGTCGTGATCAAGGCGAACGTCCCGCTCAGCGAGATGTTCGGGTACGCGACCGACCTGCGCAGCGCGACGCAAGGGCGGGCGACCTACACGATGGAGTTCTCGCACTACGAAAAGGCGCCGCGCTCGGTCGAGGAAGAGATCGTCGCCAAGGCCCAAGGAAAAAAACTCGCGACCGCTTAGCGCACAGACAACAGACGCACCACGCTAATCACAGAAAGACAGCAGAAGAAAAGGCATCATGGCAAAGGCAAAGTTCGAGCGGTCGAAGCCGCACGTCAACATCGGGACGACCGGTCACGTCGACCACGGTAAGACGACGCTTACGGCTGCGATCATCAA
>DATHLN010000254.1:0-14754 GCA_035488115.1 Candidatus Limnocylindrales bacterium
TCGTACGTCGCCGTGCCGGCTCGTTCCGCGATCGCGTCGAGCACGGCGACGTCGGGGACGCGCAGCCCGAGCTCGAACTTCGCGCGCTCGGTCGGCGGCGCGTGCTCGAACACGATCGTGAACTCACCGAACGTGATCCGAATCGCATCGCCGCGCCGGACCGGTTCGACGCCGAGCACGTCGCGGTAGAACCGCTCCGTCGCGTCGATGTCCGAGACGCCTAACGTGAGCTGCGCGGGAACGATGCCGCCGGTTTCGTTTGCCATCGTCATCTACGGCGCCGGATAATGCGAATCGTCGCCGTACGGCACGAACAGCGTGTGCTCAGGCTGGAACCGCAGCTTGATCGTCCCCACCCGCCCATTCCGATGCTTCGCAACGATGAGCTCCGTCGCATCAGGTTCCGGCGACGTCTCCTTGTTGTAGTAGACGTCGCGATACAAAAACGTCACGATATCCGCTTCTTGCTCGATTGCGCCGGAATTGTGCGTCACGATATCGTCGACGCAGAAGTTGTGCAAGTCGCCGACCGTCAAATCGTAGACCGGCTCGACGCCCTGCTTTTCGACCGAAACGATCGGGTCCCACAGTACGTCCGAGGTGGGGAGAACTTCGAGGACGTCGTCAATGCGTTCGGCGATCATCGTGCCCGCCGTGCCAGAGTTCGTTGACGGTACAGGACCACCGCCGCTTAGTCCGCCGAGTGAGAATGCTCGAGCCGGCGTCATCGAATTGACGGCCTTTGCGGGAGGATCGTAACGCCGCGGTACGGCGATGGCGCGACCCGGCGTGAGGTCGCGCAGTTCGAACCAACCGGAAACGGTGAGGAAGCGGTGGCCGTCGGTGCAGCGGACGACGCGGCCGCTCTTCGTCGTGACGCGGTAGACCGGCTTGTCGCCGACCTTCCAGGCGTCCACGATCGGGCACCGGACCAGACGCCTGCGGTCGTCAATCGCCCAGACATCGAAGCGCAGTCCGCCTTCGGCTATCTCACGAATCGCTACGCGTTCCCCAGTTTCCGCGTTGGCGACCAGAGCATCGCCGGCCAGACAATCGCGCAAGTCCGACAACAGCGGGCGTTTGTCGCTGCGTGTCTCCACCGCGCGGTTCAACTGGGCCAGCGCGATGATCGGGACGCCGAGATCCTTTGCCGTCGCTTTGAGGACGCGGCAGATCTCGGAGAGCTCTTCGTTGCGGTTGACGACTTTGCCCATCGTCGACGGGCGCACGAGCTGCAAGTAATCGACGAAGACGCACGCCAGCCCGTACGCCGACTTCAGCCGGCGCAGGCGCGAACGAATCTCGGTCACCGTCACCGCGCCGGCATCGTCGAGATATATCGGCAGTTCGTGGAGCACGCCCATCGCGTGGCCGATCTTCTCCCAGTCTTTGTCCGCGATCGCGCCACGGCGCAGCTTCGAGGCGTCCAGCTTCGCCTCGGACGACAGCAGCCGCTCGACGAGCTCCTGTTTCGTCATCTCGAGCGAGAACACCGCAACGGGCTTCTTCTCGTCCTTCGCGGCGGCGACGGCCATGTTGAGCGCTAGCGACGTCTTGCCCATCGCCGGACGCGCGGCGACGATGATCAGGTTCCCGGGCTGCCAGCCCGCGGTGTAGTCGTCGATGTCGCGGAAACCGGACGTCACGCCGGTGCGGTCACCCTTCTGCTCGTGGCGCTTCTCCAGCGACTGGAAGACGCCAAGCAGGAGCGAGGGGACTGCCGAGAACGCGTTGTGGTCGCTGCGGTTGCCGACCTCGTAGACGACCTGCTCGGCACGGTCGATCGCGGCCGGAACGTCCTCCTCCGACTCGTAGCCCAGGCGCGTCACCTGCGTGCCGGCATGGATCAGCCCGCGCAGCGTGGATTTCTCACGAACGATACGCGCGTAGTACTCGGCGGACGCCGCGGTCGGCACGGTGTCCATCAGCGAGTTGAGGTACGCCATCCCGCCGATCTTGTCGAGCATCCCGCGGTTACGCAGCTCTTCGGCGAGCGCGACCTTGTCGAGCGGCTCGCCGCGCTCGTAGAGCGCGTACAGCGCGAGAAAGATCGTCTCGTGCAGCGAGGCGTAGAAGTCCGCCGGCTGCACGATCTCGCTGACGGTCGCCATCATCTCCTTGTCGACCAGGATCGAGCCGAGCAGCGCCATCTCCGCCTCGAGATTGCTCGGCGGGATGCGGTCGACGGTGGAGACGAACGGAGCGACGTTCACCGAGAAGCTTTCGTGCGCGACCGGGCGCGGAGTGCGGGAGGCGGTGGAACGCGCACGCTTAGAGCGGCGAGCGCTTCGGCGACCGTTCCCACCGCGACGACCTCGATTCCTTCGGGCGCGGCGTCGATCTCGCGCACGTTTTCACGGGGCACGACGATCGTCTTCATACCCGCTTGCCGCGCGGCGAAGAGCTTCTCCACAATTCCACCGATTGCGCGAACGTTTCCCACCAGGGACACCTCGCCGGTCACCGCGACGTCCTGCGGGAGCGGCACCCGTGCGAGCGCGCTGTACAGCGCGAGGAAGAACGCCAGTCCCGCCGACGGCCCGTCGATGTTGCCGCCGCCGACGACGTTGACGTGCAGGTCGAAGTCGGCCGGATCGATCCCCGCGACCGCACGCACCACCGAGGTCGCGTTGAAGACCGCGTCGCGCGCCATCGAGCCGGCGGTGTCGTTGAACCGCACCGTCCCTTTGCGCGGCTCGCGCGCGGCGAACGCCGCCGCCTCGATCTCGACGATCGAGCCGACGTACTGGATCACGCCGAGCCCGTGCGCCTTTCCGATCTCGCGCGCGCGGCGCGCGCGCGCCGGCGTGTGCTGCACGATCCGCCCCGCTTGCACCACTTCGAGCACGTCCTCGTCACGCACCGTCGCGCCGCGCGTCCCGCCGGCGCGCTCCAGGGCGTGCCCGTAGGCGTCGGCGAGGATCTGCACCGCCTTGCGGCCCTCGATCGTGTACGACGCGATGAGGTCGGGGACGCGGCGCAGCAGCTTCGCGCCGAGCCGCGCCGCGGCTTCGCGCACGATCCGCGCGACCTGCGCCTGCGTGAGCGGCTCGAAGTACACCGCCGCGCAGCGCGAGCGGATCGCCGCGTCGATCGCCTCGGGGTCGCGCGTCGTCGCGCCGATCAGCACGAAGTCCGCCGGCGCGCCGTCGCGGAACAGCTTCTTCACGTACGCCGGGACGTTCGGGTCGTGCTCGTCGTAGTACGACGACTCGAACGTCACGCGCTTGTCCTCGAGCACCTTGAGCAGCCGCGTCTGCATCGCCGGGTCCATCTCGCCGATCTCGTCGATGAACAGCACGCCGCCGTGCGCGCGCGTCACCAGCCCGAGCTTCGGCTCCGGGACCGCGCTGTCGGCGAAGTCGCGCCGCGCGCCCTGGTAGATCGGGTCGTGCACGCTCCCGAGCAGAGGGTTCGTCGTCTCGCGGCTGTCCCAGCGCAGCGTCGTCCCGGCCGCCTCGACGAACGGCGCGGCGGCGGCGAACGGCGCATGCGGGCGAGCTTTCGCCAGCTCGAGCGCGAGCCGCGCGACCGTCGTCTTGCCGACGCCGGGCGGTCCGTACAAGATCACGTGCTGCGGGTACGGCGAGGCCAGCTTCGCGATCAGCGCCTTGATCGCCGACTCTTGTCCGACGACGTGCTCGAGCGACTTCGGGCGCAGCACGTCGAGCGCGGCGCGCGCGAGCCCGCGCGCGTCGAGCGCCTCGAGATCGCGCAGACGCTGCTGCGTCGCCGCCGTCTCGGGACCGGTCTCTTCGCGCAGCGCCTCGAGCTTGAGCTCGCGCAGGTACTCCTGGTGGCGCTGCACCATCTTGGCGTTGATCTTGGCTTCGATCTGATCGCCGACGGTGCGCTGCGCGACGAGATCGGCGAGCTTGTCCTCGATCTCGCCGATCACTTTCTTGTACTGCGCCTTCGCGGGCCGTGTCTCGAGCGAGGGATCCTCGAAGACGAGCCGCTGCAGCGCCAGCAGACGATCCGGGATCGCCTGCGAGCGCATCTCCTTGAGCGTGCCGAGCTTGCCGGCGCGCATCACGACCTTCTCGGTCCCGAGCGCGTCGGCGAGCACCTCGTAGAGCACCGCGATCTCGCGGCGCAGCTTCTCGTCGCCGCTCAGCCGCACGCGGGTTACTTCAGCGCGACGACTTGGACCGCGGATTTCGCCAGGATGTTGTTGCCGAGGCGGATCTCGACCGGGTAGGTCCCGAGCGCCTTGATCCCGTCCTTCATCTCGATCTTGTGGCGGTCGATCGTGATCCCGAGCTGCTCGTGCAGCGCGTCGGCGACCTGCGCGTTCGTCACGGTCCCGAACAGGCGCCCGTTTCCGCCCGCCTTCGCGGAGACGCGAATGACGGCTTCCTCGAGTTGCGCCGCGACGTCCTGAGCGTTGGCGACCTCTTCGGCCTGCTTCCGCTTCTTGGCGCTCTGCTGCTGCTCGAGCTGCTTCATCGCGCCGGGCGTCGCGACGACCGCGAGCTTCTGCGGGAACAGGTAATTGTTCGCGTAGCCGTCCTTGACGTCGACGACCGTTCCGCGCGAGCCGAGCGGCTTGACGTCGCCGGTGAGAATGACCTTCATTTCGATCTTCCTCTTCTACTGGACGACGAACGGGAGCAGGGCGATGACGCGCGCGCGCTTGACGGCGGTGGTCAGGGCGCGCTGGTGCGACGCGCAGTTGCCGGAGATGCGGCGCGGCAGAATTTTCCCGCGCTCGCTGATGTACTTGCGCAGCCGCGTGGTGTCTTTGTAGTCGAGCGAGTCGAGCCGCTCGGTGCAGAACGTGCAGACCTTGCGCTTCGGGCGGCGATCTTTTTTCGCCGACGTGCGCTTGCCTTTTGGAGGAGGCATGGTGGGGTTGACCTCGTGATGATGTAGGTGGAAAACGGCCGGACACGTCCGGCCCTACACACGTGACGCTCGAAAGCGCCACGACCCCGAACCGTCCCGCGGGACGGTCGGCACCACCCGGGTCCCGGGCAGCAACGGCGATCATACCACGCCCGGTGCCCGGCCGCCACCCCCGATAGAGGTCGCTCTCCCCGGCCGGGCGCCTGCCCGAGCGGCTACGGAATCTGACCGGCCGGAGGAAACGGCATCGGCTGCCACGTCGTGTTGGGGTCGAAGGGCGTGTGGTACGCCGCGTAGATCTGGTCGACGGCGCGGCTCATCGTCAGCCGCACGTACGTGAACTCGTTCTCGCCGATCGTGTGCTGCAGATTCGGTGGCTGCGTGAACGTCAGCGGGACGAAGCTCAGGAGCTGTGTCGGCACCGCCGCCTCGACGTGCAGCCAGTGCGGGCTGGACTTCAGGTATTCGTCGTAGTCGATGTAGAACGAGTACGCAGCGCGGTTTGCATCGTTATGGATCGGCGAGTGCGGCAAGATCGACGGCGAGACCGCGTTCGCGGCGTTCACCACGCTCAGCGCCGGCGCGCCCTGGTCGACGCTGGCGTGCGCGGCGACCGGGAGCTGCGACTGATCGAGCATGACGATCATGCAGTCGTCGATGGCCCGCCCGGACTCGTCGCGCACGTCGAAGAGCAGCGTCGAGTTGATCTGGCTCAGCGAGCCGGCCGCGCCGGCGCGCGCGGCCCGCTTCGCCGACATCCACTGCGCCGTCGTCGCCGCCCAGCCGGTCTGCAGGTTCGCGTAGCTCGCTGCGTCGTGCACGCCGAGCGCTGCGACGACGGCGTCCAATGCGCGGTCGCCCGCCGGATCGACGAAGCCGATGATCCCGCTGGCGCCGCCGAAATGCGAGTACCCCTCGAGGACGAGATGCGGTACCGATCGGGGCGGCCGGCGCGCGGTGACCGCCGGCTGCCGGCCCGGCCCGTGGGATGCGTCGATGAACGAGTAGTTCAGATTGGCGCCGCTGATCCGCACCGTGTTGTTGGACCCCGGTTCGTGCGTCGGCCATAAGAGCTGCAACGTCGCGTCGGTGCCGATCGAGTCGCCGCCCATGCTGAACTGCCAAAGTCCGCCGAGCGAACCATCGATCGAGCGGTCCAGCCATTCGTCGTTGAGGCGCAGCAGAAAGTCACTGCCGTACTCGAGATCGACGAGCACGCTCGCGCCGACGGTGAGGATGTGCTTCTGGAGCAGTTTTTGCACATACCCGAGCGGCGACTTTCCGAGCGCCGCCAGCGTCGAGCCGTGGTTCGCTCCGGCCATCGTGATCAGATGAGAGGGGATCGGCTTCCCGACCGCGAGCCGGTTCAGAATCCAGCGCCGCGTGACGAGCGCGCCCGTCGAGTGACAGATCACCGCGCACGCCGTCGTGTTCCACGCGGCGCGCGACTCCATCGCTTCCAGCCGCAACTCCATCGCGTCGGCGAGGTCGTCGATCGTGATCGTATCGTCGAGCGAGTTGAAGGCCGCGACCGCGACCCTCGTGCCGGGAACCGCCGCCTGAATTCGCTGCGGCAGCGTGAAGTACGCGCCGAGCGAGGTCTCACTGTAACCGTGCACGAGCAGAACGTCCATCGAGAGCCCCTTATCCGGGTGGAGATGCGCCGGATATACTCCCTTCGCAGACTAGGGCAGCCGAGCCTCCTGAGCCGGAACTCCCCACGCGAGCGCTCCCGTCGGGAGCCGAACACATTCGGTCAGCCGCAACCCGGCTGCTGCAAAGAGCCGCTCGAGCTCATCGCGCGTGCGCTCCCGGCCGCCCGGCGTGATCACCAGCATCTCGAGATCGAGCAGCTTGCCGAAGTCCGGTTCGTCGCCCGGCTCGATCACCGCGTCGTACACGACGACGCGTCCGTGCTGTGGCAGCGCCGCGCGACAGTTTGCCAAGATCCGTTCGGCATCGGCGTCGGCCCAGTCGTGCAGCACCCGCGACAATACGATCACGTCCGCCGGCGGCACGCGCTCGAGGAAGTCGCCCTCGACGAGATCGCATCGCCCGCGCAACGCCGCCAGGTCCGCGCGGCGCGCCTCGGCGATCGCCGCCGCCCGGTCGTAGAGAATCCCGCGCGCGCCGGGATTGCGCTCGAGCAACGCCGCGAGCAGCGTGCCGTCGGCGCCGCCGACGTCGCAGACCGTCGCCGTGCCGCGCAGATCGATCTGCGCAGCGATCTCGGGCGCCGCGTTCGACGCGAGCGAGCGCATCGCGAGGCTGAAGATCGCGTTGAGCTCGGGATCCTCGTCGAGATACTGCCACGCGGTGCGGCCGTAGACGTGCTCGAACGCCGGCTCGCCGCTCGCGACCGCGTACGGCAGCGCGTTCCACGCCGCACCGTGTTCCTCGGAGCCGATGAAGCGCGCCATCCCGTACATCGAGCCGAGCACGTCGCTGCGGAGGTACTCGCCGAGCGGCGTCGTCGAGAACCGGCCCCGCGCGTCCTCGGTGAAGAGCCCGAGGCTCGCGAGCGCGCGCAGCAGCCGGTAGAGCGAGGGCACGTGCGCACCGATCTCGGGCGCGAGATCGGCGCACGTGCGCGCACGAGCGGAGAGATGGTCGGCGAGTCGGAACCGCGCCGCCGCGCAGACGGCGTTGCACACCCACCGCCCGGTCAGCATCTGCAGGATCGCGACCGGAGGCGGGGATGACATGCTACTTGCGCAGCGACTCCAGCGCCGCCGCGTACTCGCGGCTGTCGCTGTACTCGCGGAGCTCCGCGATCTTTCCGCCACGCAGCCGGAACACCATCGCCCACCCGTCCTTGATCCGCGCGCTCGTCCCGCGAACCGTCGCGTCCCACGTCCCGAGCGCGACCACGACGTCACCGTTCGAGATGAACTCGTTCGGGCTGAAATCGTGGAACTCGAGCTTCTCGCCGACGCCTTGGAAGAATTGCGCGACCGCGGCCTTCCCCTGGATCCGGCCGGCCTGCGGGATCAGCGTCCCCGCACCCGGCGTCGTCCAGACGATGTCGTCGGCCAGGCGGTTCAGCAGCGAGGGGATATCCCCGCGCCCGAAATCGGCATAGGCGGCCTGAACCTCGGCGACGGCCGCGTCGTCTCGTACCATCATGGAATCCTCCGTCTCGTGCATGCACGTTGCTGCGCGCCCTCGGACGAGCGCCGACAGCAACGTAACGCGGCGGCGTTGCCGCCAACAGAGTCGAGTTACTCACCCCGCGGTGCGGGACTACTCAGACGCGGCGGAGGCGACGTAGGCGGAGAGCTCGCGGCGCGAGCCGATCCCGAGCCGGTTGAAGACCGACTGCAGGTGGTTCCCGACCGTGCGCTCCGAAAGGCCGAGGATCGTGCCGGCCTCGCGGTTCGAGCGCCCGGCCAGGACCAGCTCGGCGATCTCGCGCTCGCGCGGCGTCAGCGGCGCGAGCGGATCGGCCGAGCGCGACGATTCGGCCAGCCGCGCGGCGTCGCGCGCGCTCCCGGCGGCACGGTAGATGCGCAGCGCGTCGGCGTCGCGGCCGGCGATCTCGAGCGCGCGCGCCTGCTGGAGCACCCAGTGCAGCTCGCCGTAGATCTCGGCCGCTTCCTGCGCGCGCTGCGCGGCCTCGCCGCGGCGGCGCCGGCGTGCCGCGATACAGGCGTCGAAGAGCGCGCGCTCCGCGGCGCGCGAGCGGTCGCGCGAGTCGGCCTCGAGCAGCGCCCGCGCGCGCTCGAGATTGTCCTCGCGCCCCCACTGCGCGACGTAGCCGCAAAGGTGCAGCGGGCGCGCGTCGTCCGGGATCGTCGCGAGCGCGCGCGCCAGCAGACCGGCGGCACCCGCCGCGTCACCGCGCGCCAGCGCGAGCTCGGCGTACGCGCAAGCGATGTGCGCTGTCTCCGAGACGCTGCCCGCCGCGAAGATCGCCTCGGGGTCGACGACCGTGCAGCGCGCGAGCAGCGCGTCGTCCTGCGCGGCGAGCGCGATCGGGACGCCGTACGCCGCGATCCAGACGTCGAGCCTCCGCGCCTCGTTCGACGACGAGAGCGCGTCGATCATCGCTTGCCGCGCACCGCGCACGTCACCGAAGACGTGGCGGACACGCGCCAGCGAGAGCAGCGCATTGGGCACGTGCCAGCGCAGTCCGTACTCGTACGAGGTCGCGATCGACGACTCGAGCGCCGGAATCGCGACGTCGCGGCGGCCGGTGAGGAACGCGTTCAGCGCGCGGTTGTTCTGCGTGCTCACGAGCAGCTCGACGTGACCGATCCGCTCCGCGACCGCGACCGCCTCGTCGTAGTCGGCGGTGAAGCCGGGGAGATCCCACGCGCTCGCGCGCAGCATCGCGCGCGCGGTGCAGAAGCGGATCGTCGCGTCGGGCGTCGCGAACGCGCGCATCGCCTCGGCCGCGTCGACCGCGCGCCGCGCCTCGGCGGTGCGCCCGTCCAGCTGGTGGATCTGCGCGAGCCGAACCCACACGTCGAACAGCTGCGCCGACGGGCCGAACGGCTCGGCCGCCGCGAGCGCGCGCTGCGCGGCGGCGAGCGACTCGCGCGCCTCGCCGTCGAACCACGCCGCGCGCGAGCGGAGCATCTCGATGCGCGCGATCCCGAGCCCGTCGCCGAGCTCACGGTACGCATCGAGCGCGATCGCGAGCGGCTGCTCTGCGCGGCGCGGCGCGGCTTCGATCAGCGTCGCGGAGGCGAGCTTCTCGTTGAGCCGCGCGAGGCGCGCGAGCTCGGCGGGCGCGCTGCGCAGCGCCGTCTCGTAGAAGCGCGTCGCGGTGGCGTAGTCGTGCAGCGCGACGGCGCGATCGCCGGCGGTCTCGTTGTAGCGCGACGCGCGCTCCGGATCGTCGGCGAACGCCCAGTGGTACGCGAGCCGCGCCGGCTCCGGCGGCCCGGCGCGCGCTTCGAGCAGCTCACCGATGCGGCGGTGGATCGCCGGCCGGCTGCGCGGCGGGATGCGCGCCTCGATCGCCGCGCGCGTGAGCGCGTGCTGGAAGCGCCAGCGGTCCGAGCCGCGCTCGCGCTCGACCAGGTGCAGCCGGCGCGCGCGCTCGAGCGCGTCCTCGATCTCGTCCTCGGAGCGCTCGGCGATCCGCGCGAGCAGCGCGCGGTCGATCTCGCCGGCCGCCGCCGCGGCCGCGAGGATCTCGCGCGCGCCGCGGTCGAGCGACTCCCAGCGGCGCACGATCGGGTACGCGATCGCCGGCGCGACGTCGTCGGGCGCGCCGGCGAGCGCGTTGCGCAGGAGCTCGAGCGCAAAGAGCGGGTTCCCGCCGGCGAGCTGCGCGATCCCGCGCAGGCGGTCGGCGCCGATGCTGGTCGCCTGGCCGCGCAGCGCCTCGCGCAGCAGCGCCCCGACGTCGCGTTCGGCGAGCGGCCCGAGGCGAACGGTGTGCGCGGCGGTGCGCAGCGCGTCCGGCAGCTCCGCGCGCGCCTCGTCCGGCCGCTGCGTCGCAACGACGAACAGCGGCGACGACGCGAGCTCCACCGTGAAGAACGCCAAGAGATCGAGCGACGCGCGGTCGGCCCAGTGCACGTCCTCGACGAAGATCGCGAGCGCGTGCGCGCGCATGATCCGGCGCAGCGCCGTCGCGACCGCGCGCAGGCGCTTGGCCTTCTGCATCGCGACGTCCGGATCGAGCGCGTCCGCGACCGCGCGCAGATCCTCGGCGACGGTCGCCGGCGCGCTCTCCAGCGCGCGCGCGATCCCGAGGACGAAGGGCGCGTACGGCTCGCGGACGTGCTCGAGCGCGTGCGCATCGAGCACGAGCGCGTGCAGCTCGTGCGCCCGCCGCCGCAGCTCGCCGAGGAGCCGCGTCTTCCCCATCCCGGCGTCGCCTTCGACGAAGGTCAGCGAGGCGGTCCCCTGCGCGAGAACGGCGTCGAGCCGGCGCATCAGAAAAGCGCACTCGTCGTCGCGCCCGACCAGTCTCGGCGCGACGAGCGGCGACGAGATCATACTGCGGCGGTTCGCCTTGCCGGGGAAGGCTCCCCGGCGGCGAACGCCGCGCGCGTGAGCTATCGCGACAAGTTCGTGGTCCGCCCCGGGTGCAAACTCCGGCTCGACCGGATCGACCCCTCGGAGACCGGGAAGCACGTGAGCGAGGAGGAGGCCCGCGCCGCCGTCGAGCACGACTGCGCGCGCCTCGACCATCTCCAGTACCTGATGTACGCGGAGAACCGCCGCTCGCTGCTGATCGTGCTGCAGGCGCTCGACGCGGGCGGGAAGGACGGTACGGTGCGCCACGTCTTCCGCGCGTTCAACCCGCAGGGCGCGTACGTCCACGCCTTCAAGGTGCCGACCGCGGAGGAGGCGGCGCACGATTTCCTCTGGCGCGTCCACGCGGCCGCGCCTGCGCGCGGGCAGATCGCGATCTTCAACCGCTCGCACTACGAGGACGTCCTCGTTCCGCGCGTCCACCGCACGCTGCCGCAGGAGACGATCGCGAAACGCTACGACCGCATCGCCGAGTTCGAGAAGAACCTTCACCAAGCCGGGACGCACATCCTCAAGTTCTACCTGCACATCAGCAAGGAAGAGCAGCTGCGGCGCTTCGGCGAGCGGCTCGACGACCCGCGAAAGCAGTGGAAGCTGAACGCCGGCGACTATGCGGAGCGCGCGCGGTGGGACGACTACCGCAAAGCGTATGAGGAGGCGATCGAGGCGACGACCACGCACCGCGCGCCCTGGTTCGTGATCCCCGCGAACCACAAGTGGTTCCGCAATCTCGCCGTCGCGCGGATCGTCGCAGACGAGCTCGACGGCCTCGGCATGAAATTTCCGAAACCGCCGGACGATCTGGACGAGATTCGCCGCGCGTACGAAGACGCGCGCCGCGCTACCTTCTGACCGCCGGATCCGTGTAGCAGCCGTCGTCCGCGCCGCGCCGGAGCGCTTCGGCGACACGCTGCGGCGGGCTGTGCTTCGAGACCAGACAGTTCGCTCCGGCGCGATGGCACGCGGCGACCCAGCTCCGGTCGCGCGGCGGCGTGTAGACCGCGATCGTGGCATCGGGGACGACGAAGCGCGTCATGCGGATCGCCTCGAAGACGTCGCCTTCGAACCGGTCCGTATCGATCACCACCAGCTCGGGCGAAGATGCACCAAGTCTGGCCATGTCGACGCGGTCGATCACGGCGGCCGTTCCGAAACCGGCGTCCGCCACGATCTCGCGCAGAACCTGAGCCCCGTCTCCGGAGCCGACGACGATGCACGACATCACGATCGGAGGACCTCACGGTTTCTCGTCGCGCGCGTAGGAGGTTCCGTTCGATCGTGTCGAAAGCGCTGTGTCCCCCACGGCGGCATTCTCCACGGTTCGTTCGGACCCACACGACGATAGCATACGATCACGGGGTTTCGTATCGTGAGTTTCGGGGATCGCTCCCAGGTTTGCGAGCTGATCGGCGAGATGGTACGGCTCGCGCCGTCCGATCACTGGCGGTTCGCGCGGTTCGCCCACGACCTTCGCGCGGACGACGTGCTGCTTGCGCGCTCGTGCGCCGATCGCGAGACGGAGGTGGCCGCGCTGCGCGCGGAGTTCACCGCGCATCGCGCCGCCGTCGCGCACGGTCCCCGCATCGGCGTAGCTCGGTCGAGCCATCCGTATCTGTGCGGCGTGACGCTGCTCTTCGCCGACCGCCAGACGGAGTTCGGCATCCTCACGCTGCTGCGCACGAGCGCGCAGTTCCACTCGGCCGAGATCCGGCTGCTGACGCTCGCACTCTGCTCAGCGTGCGAGCAGCTCTCCGCGGCCCATCTCCCTTCGAATGGCTCGAATGGCTCGTACGGCACGAACGGCGCTACGGCGCCGAAGGCGCCGCGGCGCCGCGACCAAGCCGCGGGCTCGCCGCGAACCGATTCGGTGATGTACGTCCTGGAGCGGGAGCGGCTCGACGTCGTTCTCTCCGAGCCCGGCGGCGCGCAGCGTCTCCCGGTGCTGCTCGAGAGCACGGTGCGCGAGCTGACCGCGTCGTGGACCGAGGATCCGGCCTCGCAACGCGAAGGGCTCGCCAACCCGCTGCCGTTCCTGCGGCTGCGCACGCAGCCGCTGGCCGGGCGAAACGGCGCGTACATCGGCGTCCTGATCGACGGCGCGCCGGCGCGCGACTCGCTCGCGGGCGCGGCGGCGCGCTACGAGATCTCGCCGCGCGAGAGCCAAGTGCTCGCGCTGCTGCTCGACGGATCGTCGCTGGCGGAGATCGCGTGCGAGCTGCACATCACGAGCTCGACGGTCCAAGACCATGTCAAGAGCCTGCTGCACAAGACGAACGCGCAGAACCGCTCTTCGATGATCGCGAAAGTTTTCGGCTGGCGCAATCCCTGAATTTCACGATACACGCGTGACGCGCGGTGATGCAGAATTGACGAGCGCTCCGGCGCACCTCGATTCTGCTGCGCGGGGAGATCCATGTCAGAGCTCCTTCATCCCGGCGTGTACGTGCAAGAAGTCTCGTCGGGGCTTCAACCGATCCAAGGTGTCAGCACGTCGACCGCCGCGTTCATCGGCGTCGCCGACAAGGGACCGATCCCGGGGACGAAACTCCCGAGCGGACTGCCCGCGCAACCGGTTCTCGTCACGAGCTTCAGCGAGTACCAGCGCCGCTTCGGCGGCTTTCGCGTCGACAGCTTTCTCACGTACGCCGCTCAGGCGTTCTACCAGAACGGCGGGCAGCGGCTGTACGTCGTGCGCATCGCGAAGGGCGCCGACACCGCGTCCGTCGCGTCGCTCGGCTCTTCGAGCTCGCTGAGTCCGCCCACGCCGGTGCTGCAGGCGTTGAACCAAGGCGCTTGGGGCAACAGCATCTGGGTCAGGTTCGCACCGAGCTCGGACGGCGTCGCGACGCATTTCAAGCTGATCGTGATGTACGGCTCCAAGCTTGCCGACGCTCAGCAGAACATCGTCGAGACGTACGACAACGTCGCCGCCTCCGAGTCGCTCGGGACGACGCCGAACGACGCCGGAACGCTGGTGAACGGGGTCTCCGGTTACATCGTCGTCACCGCGCCGATCACGGCGGTCCCGCCGCCGCAGCCGGGCAGCCCCCCGGAACCCGCCACCTACCAGCTCCAGGGCGGAACCGACGGCACTCCCGGCGCCGACCTCGGCGATGCGGACTTCATCGGCTCGACACCGACGGACCCGGCGCTCAGCGGAAGCGGCCTGCACGCGCTCGACAAGGTGACCGACGTCTCGCTCATCGCGATCCCCGGGCGCGGTGACGTCGAGACGGTGAACGCGGGCGTCGACTACTGCAAGCTCGAGCGCCCGCTGAACGACTGCTTCTTCATCGCGGACGTCGGGCTGATCGCCAACCCCGCCGCCGCGCGCGGGCCGAACCCGCAGACGACCGTCCCGACCGTCGCCGACGCGTACGACTTCGCGGTGAAGGGCGGGCTCAGCGCGTCGTCGG
Organism: Candidatus Limnocylindrales bacterium; assembly: GCA_035488115.1. Lineage (GTDB taxonomy): Bacteria > Vulcanimicrobiota > Vulcanimicrobiia > Vulcanimicrobiales > Vulcanimicrobiaceae > Vulcanimicrobium. Next base: position 14,259 of record DATHLN010000254.1, read on the forward strand.
GCGATTACGGCGCGCTCTACTACCCGTGGGTCTTCGCCGCCGATCCGATCGGGAGCGGAACGAACGCGAAGATCCTGCTGCCGCCCTCGGGGTTCGTCGCCGGGATCTACGCGCGCACCGACAACGCGCGCGGCGTCTTCAAGGCGCCGGCCGGGACGCAGGCCGGCGTCGCCGGATCCCTCGCGCCCGCCGTCGTGGTGAGCGACACCAATCAAGATTCGCTGAACCCCGTCTACGTCAACGCCGTCCGCACCGTCGGCGCCAGCGGTCTGGTCGTGTGGGGCGCGCGCACGTTCGGCGCGGCGGAGTGGCGCTACGTCCCGGTCCGGCGGATGGCGATCTATCTTCGCTCCAGCATCTACTACGGCATCCAGTGGGCGGTCTTCGAGCCGAACGACGAGCCGCTGTGGGCCAGTCTGCGGCTGAACATCCGCGCGTTCATGCTCACGCAGTTCCGCGCCGGCGCGTTCCAGGGCTCGACGCCCGACGACGCCTT
>DATHLN010000255.1:0-7727 GCA_035488115.1 Candidatus Limnocylindrales bacterium
TCGCGGTAGCGGCGATCTTCGCGGGCTGCAGCGGCAGCAGCACCAACACCCCGCCGTTCACCTCGGGTCCGACGCCGACGCCGACTCCCACGCCGGCAGCGACGAACACGCCGACGCCGACTCCGACGCCGTCGCCCACGCCGAGCCCGGCACCGGCGCCGATCGGCGGCAGCGCGGTCTCGTTGAACTTCACCGTGGTGGGGAACTCGCAGCAGTTCACCGTGACGGAGAACGGCTACACGGGCCCGCTGAACGCGGCGAACGGGTCGCCGTCGTGCGCCGGGATCGCGTCGTTCTCACCGGCCTCCGGGAACGGCCCGAGCGCGACGTTCACCGTCACGGCGGTCGGGGCGGGGACCTGCGCGATCGTCGTCACCGACAACCACGGCGGCTCGGTCGGCGTGAACGTCACGGTCACGACGACGACCGGCACGATCAGCGGAACGCGCCGCAAGACGCAGTGACGCCGTAAACGGTCACGATGAAACACGCCCGTCGCGAGCGCTCGCGGCGGGCGTTTTTCGTTTGCGCGCGCGAAAGCATGGGAAGGTTGCTTGCAAAGCACCCAATATTCGCTCGTGAGGGAATCGGCACGATGGCAGCACGGAAATCCGGCGGAAAGAAGAGCGGCGCCAAGAAGGGCGCGGCGAAGCGCGGCGGCGCGAAAAAGGGCGGCGCAAAGCGCGGCGGCGCCAAGCGCGGCGGTGAGAAGAAGGCCGCGGCGAAGCGCAGCAGCGCCAAGAAGAGCACCGGGAAGAAGAGCGGCGGCCGGAAGACGACCTCGCGCAAGAAGAGCCCGGTCGCGCGCGTCGCGGGCCGCGCGAAGAAAGCCGCCGGCGCGACGCGGAAGGCGGCGACCGGCGCGGCCGAGACCGTCGTCGATACCGCGAAGAAAGCATCGCGGGGCGCGCGCAAAGTCGGCGCGACGCTGGAGCAGGCCGGCGGGATCCTCCAGGCCGGCGCGGCCGTCGTCGACGCGATGACCGAGAAGGTGAAGCGCACGGCGCGCAAGGCGTCCGGCGCGGGCGGCGGCGGCTCTAGCGGCGGCGAGAGCAGCGGCAGCGGCACGAAACGGCGCGGGCGGAAGAAGGCGAGCGCCGCCGGGACGTAAGCGTCCTCCAGGTTGCGAAGCCGGTGCGCGACGAACACATCGGTCTCCGGGGCTTCATCCCGGAAGGCCGCATGTGGGAGGGACGATGGATCCCATTCGGCACGACAGCATCGGTGCGGCGCTGCGCCGTTCGGCCCAGCGCCGGCGCGACCGTTTGGCGCTGCGGTTCGGCGACCGCGCCTGGACGTACACCGCCTTGGACAGCGCGGCGAACCGCGTCGCGCGGCGGCTCGCCGCCGCCGGGCTGAAGCCGGGCCAGCGGCTTGCGGCCTACGGGCGGAACTCCGACGCGTACGTGCTCCTGTGGCTGGGGTGCGTCCGCGCGGGCGTCGTCCACGTTCCGATCAACTACGCGCTGAAGCCTGACGAGCTGGGCTACATCGTGCGCCAGTCCGGCGCATCGGGCGTCGTGTGCGAGGCCGCACTCGCGCCGAACGTCGCGGCGAGCGCCGAGGCGTCCGCGGTCGGGCTGCAGGCACGGTTCACCGGCGAAGGTGGAGCGTTCGATGTCCTTTCGGCTGCGCTCGACGCGGGTATCGACGCCGGCGACGTCGATCTGCCCAACGAGGAAGGGATCGCGCAGATCCTCTACACGTCGGGGACGACCGCGGCGCCGAAGGGCGCGGTCTTGACGCATTCGGCGTTCCTCTCGCACTATGCGAGTTGCATCGTCGCCCTCGAAATGAGCCCTGCGGAACGTACCCTGCACGCCCTGCCGCTGTATCACGCCGCGCAAATGCATGCAGTCTTGATGCCGAATTTGCTGATCGGCACGACGTCGGTGCTCGTCGAGGCGCCCGAACCGGCGCTGGTTCTGCGTATGATCGAGGAGCATCGCATCACGGGGTTCTTCGCGCCGCCTACCGTCTGGATCAGCCTGCTGCGCCACGAGGACTTCGACCGCCGTGACCTCTCGAGCCTCGAGCGCGTCTTTTACGGCGCGTCCATCATGCCGGTCCCGGTGCTGGAAGAGCTGCGCCGCCGGCTGCCGCGCGCGAAGCCGTACAACGGGTACGGCCAAAGCGAGATCGCGCCGCTGGCGACTATGCTGCTTCCGGAAGAGCACGACGCGCGCCCGACGTCGGCGGGCCGACCCGCGTACAACGTCGAGACGCGGGTCGTGGACGAGGACATGAACGACGTCCCACCCGGTGTGCCCGGCGAGATCGTGCACCGTTCGCCGCAGCTGATGCTGCGCTACTGGGACAAGCCGGAGGAAACGGCCGAAGCGTTCAAGGGCGGCTGGTTCCATTCCGGTGACGTCGGCTGGCGTGACGAGGAGGGCTATCTCTACGTCACCGATCGCGTGAAGGACATCATCAACACCGGCGGCGTCGTCGTGTCGAGCCGCGACGTCGAAGACGCGCTCTTCACGCACCCGAGCGTGTACGAGTGCGCGGTCATCGCCTTGCCCGACCCGCGCTGGATCGAAGCGGTCACGGCTGTGGTCGTGCTGCGTCCGGGCATGAGCGCGACGGAAGCCGAGCTCATCGACCACGCGCGCGCGAAGCTCGCACCGTTCAAGGTGCCGAAGCGCGTGATCTTCACCGACGCGGTGCCGCGCAACACCGCCGGGAAGCTGCTCAAGCGCGAGCTGCGGGCGAGGTACGCTGAGGAGCCTGTGGCTACGCCGTGACGATCTTCGCGGCACTCTCGAGGCCCAGCTTCGCGATCGACTCCTCGCGCATCTTGTACTTCTGGACCTTCCCGCTCACCGTCATCGGCCAGCCCTCGACGAACATCACGTAGCGCGGGATCTTGTAGTGCGCGATCTTGCCGCGGCAGTACTCGCGCACGTCCTCCTCGGTCAGCTCGGCGCCGTCGTGGCGGATCACCCAGGCGCAGAGCTCCTCGCCGTAGCGCTCGTCGGGGACGCCGATGACCTGGACGTCCTTGACCGCCGGATGCGTGTAGAGGAACTCCTCGATCTCGCGCGGATAGACGTTCTCGCCGCCGCGGATCACCATATCCTTGATCCGCCCGCTGATGTTCACGTAGCCGTCGGCGTCCATCGTCGCGATGTCGCCGGTGTGCATGTAGCGTGACGCGTCGATGGCCGTCGCGGTCGCCTCGGGGTTCTCCCAGTAGCCGAGCATCACGCTGTAGCCGCGCGTGCACAGCTCGCCGGGCACGTCGCGCGGGACGATGCGGCCTTCGGGGTCGACGATCTTCACCTCGATGTGCGGGTGCACGCGGCCGACCGTCCCCGTGCGCTTCTCGAGCGGGTCGTCGGTCATCGTCTGCGTCGAGACCGGCGAGGTCTCGGTCATCCCGTAGCAGATCGTCACCTCGGGCATGTGCATCTCGTTCTGCACGCGCTTCATCACCTCGACCGGGCACGGCGAGCCGGCCATGATCCCGGTGCGCAGTGTGTGCAGGTCGTAGTCCTTGAAATTCGGCAGCGCCAATTCGGCGATGAACATCGTCGGGACGCCGTACAGCGAGGTGCAGCGCTCGTTCACGGCGGCGTCGAGGGTGAGCTGCGGGTCGAAGGTCCAGTTCGGGATGACGATCGCGGCGCCGTGCGTCGTGCAGGCCAGATTTCCGAGCACCATCCCGAAGCAGTGGTAGAAAGGGACCGGGATGCAGACCCGGTCGCTCTCGGTGTAGCGGCAGCCTTCGCCGATGAAGAAGCCGTTGTTGAGAATGTTGTGGTGCGAGAGCGTCGCGCCTTTCGGGAAGCCGGTCGTCCCCGAGGTGTACTGGATGTTGATCGGCTCGTCGAACTGGCAGCGCGCCTTCCGCTCGGCGAGCGCGGCGTCGTCGACCTCGCCGGCGCACGCGACGTAGTCGTCCCAGCCGGTCTCCTCGTCCTCGGCCTCGGTCGTGCCGACGATGACCACCTCGCGCAGCGCCGGGAGCGAGCCGCGCACCTCGCGGACCATGGCGAGGTACTCGCTGGTCTTGTAGCGGTCGAGCACGATCAGCGTCGAGACGCCGCTCTGCCGCAGCGCGTACTCGAGCTCGGAGAGCCGGTACGCCGGGTTCACGTTGACCAGGATCGCGCCGATCTTTGCCGTCGCATACTGCACGAGCACCCACTCGAGCGAGTTGGGCGACCAGATCCCGACCCGCTCGCCGTGCTCGACCCCGGCAGCGAGGAATGCCTTCGCGATCCGGTCGGTCTCGGCGGCGAACTGCGCGTAGGTCAGCCGGCGGTTCTGGTGGACCGCGACGACCGCGTCGTTCTGCGGGAACCGCCGCGCGATGCGGTCCAGGTTGTCGCCGATCGTCTCGCCGAGGAGCGGTACGGGGCTCGCCCCGTGACTGTAGGACGGAAGCGCCATCGAAGAGACTCACGGCGCGGGCGCGCCGTGCTCCTGCTCGGGGCCGGCGACGCGCCGCCCGGCTTTCAGGCCGTGATGCCGATGTTGTCGGCGGCGTCCCTAGCCGGTTGGGGTGCTCGTCGGTATGGTAGAGTGAAATGACGCGGGAGAAACGCTACCATCCAAAGGGTCGCGGCCGATTGGCGGTCGCCATCGAGCGCGTTCGGCGGCGCAAACGGCGTGTCGAGCGGACGATCGTGCTGCTGGGCAAGATCGCACGTAAGCTCGCTGCGATGCCGGTCCTCAACCATTTCGATCCGGACGAATGGCTCTACGACGAGCGCGGTCTGCCGCACTGACATGGTGATCGACAGCTCGGCTCTCGTCGCCATGGCTCTGGACGAGCCGGAACGCGTCCGGTTCAACGGCGCGGTCCTCGGCGCCGGCGAGAGACTCGTCGCGTCACCGACGTTGCTCGAAACCGCTATGGTCCTTGCAGACCGAAACGGCCGAACCGGTCTCGAGGCGCTGCAACGGACGCTGAGGCTCATGCGGATCACGGTCCTCGCGGTCGACGCGCACGATTCCAGCATAGCAGTGCGCGCTTACCTGACGTACGGAAAAGGCCGCCATCGGGCGCGGCTGAACTTCGGCGACTGCATCTCGTATGCTGTCGCCAAGACACGTGGCCAGCAACTGCTCTACAAGGGCGACGACTTCTCGCACACGGACATCGAGCGGGCGGCCTGATGGCCAGTGAGTGCGGCCCTTCGGCCCTCGGCCGGCTAGGGGATGAGACCTCGGCGGTAAGCCGTCACGGCCGCTTGGGCGCGGTCGGATGCGGCGAGCTTCTCGAGGATGTCGGCGATGTGGCCCTTCACGGTGCCGAGCCCGATGTTCAGCCGTTCGGCGATCTCCGCGTTGCCGATCCCGTCGGCGACCAGGCGCAGCACGTCGGTCTCGCGTGCGGAAAGCGGTGAGCGCTCCGGAGCATGATCCGCGCCGCTGAGCTTGCGCAAGACCACGTGCGCGATGCGCGGGTCGAAGTACGCGCCGCCGGCGGCGACGGTCCGGATCGCGTCGATGACGACCGCGGGGTCCGAGGCTTTCACGCAATACGCGGCGGCGCCGGCCGCCACCGCGGCGAGCACCTCGTCGTCCAGCTCGTGCATCGTCAGGATGACGACGCGCGGACCGTCGGGGAGCGCTTTGATCTCGCGCGCGAGCGCGATCCCGTCTCGCCCCGGCAAGCCGAGGTCGACGACCGCGACGTCCGGGTGGGTCTCGGTCACCGCCGTGAGCCCTTCGATCCCGTCGGCCGCTTCGGCGACGACGGTCATCCCGGCCGTTTCGAGCGAGGTGCGCAGCCCCGCGCGAACGAGGGCATGATCCTCGACGATCGCGACGCGGATCGCGCTCACCGCGCTCTCAGGGGCATCCAGGCCGCTTCGCGCAGCCGTCGGTCCGCCCTGCGCACCGCCGCCTTCGGACGGCGCCTAGAGCTCGACGGTGACGCCGAGCTCGATCCGCCGTTCGGCTTGAATGTGCAGGTCGTCGGGCAGACGCCGCGCGTTGCGGTGCAGCGCGCCGAAGATCGAGCGCTGCCACGACGGCATGCCGCCGACGGCGCGCGCCTCGATCTTCGGGTCGGCGTAGAAGAACGACGTGTCGTCGCGGTCGAGGTCGAGCCCGCGCGCTTCACAGCTGCGCAGGACCGGTTCGATGCTCGGTGCCTCCATGTAGCCGAAGCGCGCGACGACGCGCACCAAGCGCAGCGAGAGCCGCTCGACGGTGACGCGCTCGGCGGGCGAGACGTACGGCAAGGGAGCGCGGGCGATGTTGAGGACGACGAGCCGCTCGTCGTGCGCGCGGTCGCGGATCCAGCGGTGCGCCGCTAGGAACGGGACGCCGCGCGGATCGGGCGTCAAGAAGACCATCGTCCCCTGCTCCGCCATCCCGGCCGGGAGGCGTTCGAGGACCGTTTCGACGGGGGTCTGCTGATCGGCGAGCGCGCGCCCCAGGCGTCCGCGGCCCTGCAGCCAGATCACGCTCAGACTGACCAATACCGCGCTGATGCCGAACGGCACGTAGCCGCCGTCGACGAACTTCGGCAGCGACGCGGCGACCAGACTGCCGTCGACGATGCAGAACGCGGCGACCAGCGGGAGCGCGACGAAGCGCTTCCACTTGAAGACTCCCGTGATCACGGTGTAGTACGCGAGCGACGTGCACAGCATCGTGACCGCAACCGCCAAGCCGTAGGCGGCGGCGAGCCGGTCGCTGGAACGGAACGCGACGACGAGGATCGCGCAGCCGAGCGCGAGCAGCGCGTTCACCGACGGCACGAAGACCTGACCTTTGTAGAGCGCCGAGGTGTGGCGGACGAGCATGCGGGGTGCGAGGTTCAGCGCGATCGCCTGCTCGATCACCGTGAACGTGCCGGAGATCAGCGCTTGCGAGGCGATCACGGTGGCGATCGTCGAGAGGATCACCATCGGGATGAGCGCCCATCCAGGCGCGAGCGCATAGAACGGGTTCTCGAGCGCCCGCGGATCGGCGAGCAGCATCGCGCCCTGGCCTAGATAGTTCAGCGTCAGCGCGGGGAACACGAGCGCGAACCACCCGGTGACGATCGGGCTTCGGCCGAAATGCGAAAGGTCGGCATACAGCGCCTCGACGCCCGTGACGGCCAAGATCACGCCGCCGAGGATCGTGAATCCGACGATTCCGTGCCCCGTTGCGAAGGCGAGCGCGTGTCGCGGATCGATCGCGAGCAACACTTCGGGACGCCGCACGATGGCGACGGCGCCGAGCGCGGCGATCACGACGAACCAGACCACCATGACCGGGCCGAAGAGACGTCCCACGCGCTCCGTCCCGCCGCGCTGCAGCGCGAAGAGCGCGATGATGATCGCCAGCGAGATCGGGACGACGTAGGCCTCCGCCGCTTTCGATGCGACGGAGATCCCTTCGACCGCCGATATAACCGAGATCGCGGGGGTGATGATTCCGTCGCCGAGCAGCATCGACGCACCGACGATGACGACGAGCGTCACGCCGGTCGCGCGAACGACGGTTCCGAACGGCGCCGGCGGGCGCGCCAGCGCGAGCAGCGCGAGGATCCCGCCCTCGCCGTCGTGATCGACGCGCATCACGAAGCCGATGTACTTGACGCACACGACGAGGATCAGCGCCCAGAGCAAGAGCGAGCAGATCCCCAGCACCGCCGGCAGATCGGGCGGCACCCCGGCGATCGTGAAGCAGACTTTGAGCGTGTAGAGCGGGCTGGTCCCGATGTCTCCGAAGACGACGCCCATGGCTCCGACCACCATGGCGAGCGGAACCTTCGC
>DATHLN010000256.1:0-4184 GCA_035488115.1 Candidatus Limnocylindrales bacterium
GGCGGGCGGGCCGGCGCGGGCCGCGGCGGGCGCAGCGGCGCGGGCTCCGGATGCGGCCGGACGACGACGGCGAGCTCGGGGAAGTAGCGCCTGAGCCTGAGCGCGACGTCGGTGTCCGGGGCGAACACCGCGCGCGCGCCGCGCAGAAACCGCTCGTAACGGTCGCGCCACTCCCAGATCGGCGGCGTTCCGAACTCCGAGCCGCCTTCGTGCAGGCACCGAGTGCAGCCCTCGACGTCGGGCTCGCCGCAGTAGACGGCGCTCGTGTCGATCAGGTTGATCCGCGGGCAGATGAAGAAATAGTCGTGGACGGTGACGTCGTACCGGATCGCCGCGCGCCGCGCGGCGAGGCGGAAGTAGTCCCCCGCGGCCGCCGGAAAGTCGGCTAGGTGATGGACGTGCATGTGAACGACGCCGAGCCCGCCGAGCGCGGCCGCGAACGCGTCGAGATCGCCGCGCACGTCGAACGCCGGCAGGTTCGGGACGTCGAGCGCCGGCGACTCCAGGCGAATCACCGGTCCCACCGTGCTCGCGCTGCGCGCGATGAGGACGTTTCCGCCGTCAGCCGCGATCCGGCGGCTGAGATCCTCGACGTGCTGCTCGGTCCCGCCCGAGCGGTTGTGCGTCACCAGCAGGAACGTTCGTCCGCCGCCGTGCCGCCGCACGCGGGCGACGTCGATGCGCCGCCGCAGCGGCTGGAGCGGATCGAGCTCGATGAAGCGCGCGACGTCGGCGGCGTAGCCTGGGTGGAGCTGCGCGAGCGTCTCCGACGCCGCGGCGACGCGCGCGCCCTTGCTCTCGCCGAACGAGACGCCGCCGTGATGCCGCACGAAGACGTCGCCGGCGAGCACGTTGCGCCAGCCGGCGCTCCTCGCGCGCAGGCAGAGATCGTTCTCCTCGCCGTAGCCCGCGCCGAACCGCGTCTCGTCGAAGCCGCCGATCTCCTCGAGGCACGCGCGGGCGACGAGCATGCAGAAGCCGACCGCGGTCGGCAGCTCGGCCGTCGCGCCGCGGTTCACCGCCGCGAAGAGCGCGTCGAGCTCGGCGTCGCCGAGCTCCAGCGGCCGGTCGTTGTCGGTCACGAAGCGCGGGTAGCTGCAGATCTCGGCGTTGTTCGAGAACGGCGTCACCGTCGCGACGCGCTCGCCCGCCGCGGCGGCGCGCATCCGGTCGAGCCAGTCCGCGAACACCTCGGTGTCGGAGTTCAGCAGCACGACGTCGCGATCAGGGTGCAGCTCGATCCCGCGGTTCGCGCTGCGCACGAAGCCGAGGTTCTCCTCGTTGCGGAGCAGCGTGATGCGGCCGCGCGCGGCGAGCTCGTCGAGCGCCGCGGCGAGCGCGGGATCCGGGCTCGCGTCGTCGACGACGACGATCTCGAACGGCGTCTGGCAGCGCGAGCCGAACACGCTGAACAGACAGTGCATCGTCGTCGCGAACGCGCCGTGGACCGGCACGACGACGTCGACCGGCGGCGCGTTCGGGCTCACGGCCCGAGCGCGCGTGCGGCGCGGCGCAGCGGCGCGGTCAGGCGCCACGAGCGCGAGCGCTGCAGGGAGTCGAGGAGCGCCTCGCGCGCCGCGAGCTGCTCGCGCAGCTGCGTCACGGTCGCTTCGAGCTGCTCCGTTCTCCGCCGGAGCTCGTCGTCGAGATCGGAGCGCGCGGAGAGCTCCGCGAGCTGCTCTTCGTGGTGCGCCGCCGCGGCGCGGAGCACCTCGAGCTCGGCGGCGAGCGCGTGGTTTCGCTGCAGCGCGTCGTACAGCTGCTGCGCGGCCGCGTCGGCCTTGCCGCGCAGCGCGGCGACGATCTTGTGCAGATCGCTCTCCGCCGCCGCGGCGGCCGCGAGCCGCGTGCGCAGCTCGGTCTGCTGCGCTTCGAGCTGTGCGTTGAGCTCGTCGGACCGGTCGATCGCGGCGAGCGCGCTCGCGAGCTCGTCACGCACCTGCGCCAGCTCGCCGGCCGCCTCGCGCTCCGCGACCTCGCGCTCGTAGCGCTGCTTCTCGATCTGGTATTTGAGCCGGTTGACCTCCGCGGTGTGCGGATCGGTGGCCGATTCCGCCAGCCCGAACGGCGTCGGCGCGCTCGCTCGCGGACCGCTGCGCGCGGCGGGAGCCGGCTCGTAACCGGCGCTCTCCGCCAGCGGTTCGGGCCAGTCGCGGCCGGCGGCGTACGGCGAGGCGGCGTATCGCGCGAGCAGCGCGGCGAGCTCGGGGCCGCGCGGCTCGGCGCCGGCGGCGGCGTCCCGCAGCACCGCGTGCAGCTCGCGCGCGCACGCGACCAGCTCGGGATCGAGCGCCTCCGGCTCGCCCGGGAGCGTCCCGCGGTGGTGCCGGAGCGCGGGGCTGAGGTGCTCGGCGACGGCCGCCGGCGTCTCGGGCGCGATCACGAGCGAGAGCCCCAGGTCTTCGATGCAGCGCGAGACGACCGAACGCCAGTCGGCGAGGAGCTCGTCGTAGGCGACGAACAGCCGGCGCGGGCCGCGCGCGTCGCGCTCGCCGGTGAGCGTGTACTTCAGCCACAGCGCCAGCGCGTGCTCGGTCCCGATATGGTTGCGCACCGCGAGCGAGGCGGCGACCTCGAACGGGTCGCGCACGAGGTGGACGATCCGGACCGGCATCTTCAGCGCGTCGGCGGCCGCGAGCCAGGCCGGGAGGAGCAGCGTGATGCGCGGCTCCTTGATCAGCAGCGGACCGCCGCCGGCGAAGCCGGTGGTGAGAAACTCCGCGATCCGCTCGACGAGCCCGGCGTCGGGCGGCTCGGGCCGCGCGTCGAACCGCGTGTCGTACCATGACGATCCGCGCGCGCGCAGGTGCGCGTCGTTCAGGTCGACCGCGCCGAGCGGCTCCCAGTAGCCGGACGGGTTTCCGGCGTCGGGCGGCAGGAGCCGCACCGGGAGCGCTCCGCCGCACAGCGAGAGGACGCGCGTGAGCGCGGACGTGCCGCTGCGGTGCATTCCGACGAGAAAGACGATATCCGGCATAATCGTGTGCGTCCCGTGGGCGCCCGGTGAACGCCTTCGTCGCCGGGCGCGTCGGCTCTTCCAGCGGCGTATCGTGCGCCGCAGCTCAGCGGACCGGCTCGGCGCCGTCGTTCGCGTGCCCGGACCGGATCAAGAAGCCGTCGCACGCGAAGCTGAACCCGAACTTCGACTCCCGCGCCGCGTCGATCATGTAGTCGCCGGGGTAGTCGGCGAGATACCGGTGCAGCGCTTCGTACGGTCCGGGGCCGAAGACGGGCAGAACCGGATGTCCGTTGATGTTCGTGTCCTCGACGATCACGACATCGCCCTCGCGCGTGCGTGGGCGCAGCGCCAGGAGCTCGGCGTACACGTGCGCCTCCGCGTGGTCCGAGTCGAGGATGAAGAACGCCGGTCCCGGGTGCTCACGCCGGAGCGCGTCGATGCGCTGCAGCGCTTCCGGCGCGACCGAGCTCGCCTGGAGGAACTCGATGAGGGGCTCGTCGCGCGCCGCGCTCGCCGTGCGCGATTGGTCGACGTCGACGGTGAGCACGCGCCCGTCGATTCGCGCGGCGCGCAGGACGTGCGCGAAGAACAGCGCAGAGCCGCCGGCGAAGCTGCCGAACTCGATGATGAGCGAGGGCCGCAGCGCGACGATGATCTCCTGGTAGTTCCACAGGTCGAGGACCGACTTCAAGATGAGGACGCCGCACCACGTCGTGCGCTGCCACACCAGCGAGTCGTAATACCAGCGGTGATACGCCTCGGTTCGGGGGTCGTTCGGCGGGATCGCGATCTCACCGGCGCCCGCGCGCAGCTTGCGGGCTTCGGCCCGCGCCGACTCGGAGCTCGCCGCCGCCTCGGCTCGCCCGGCGAGCACCTGCGCGTCGACCAAACGGAACTCGGCGAGCGCTCGAGCCGCCGATGCGAGCAGCGTCTCGAACGACGCGGACGAGTCCCCGTACACCGCCCCACTTGTACGGTGCCGCCGCGCGCATCTCCGCCCGCCGACAAGTCTCGCGATCTGCGGGCGGGCAAGGCGAGCGGGGCGTCGGACCGGGCCGCCGAACGACGGTCGCCGTGCCGGGCGCCGTCCTTGCCGTCGTCTTCTTCGGGCTGATCACCCCGGTCGGTTTCGTCGCGCGGCTCTTCGGCTGGGACCCGCTGCGCCGCCGGGCTCCCGCGGCGGACTCGTACTGGCGGCCGTACGGCGCGGGCCGGCGGGACCGCC
>DATHLN010000257.1:0-9540 GCA_035488115.1 Candidatus Limnocylindrales bacterium
GAGGTCGTCGGCGGTGCCGTAGTCGGTCACCCAGTCGTTCACCGACGCGCCCGAGACGGCCGCCCGCCAGAGATGGTATTTCGAGATCATCCAGGCGGTCATGATGCCGCCGTAGCTCCAGCCCGAGACGCCGATGCGCCGCTCGTCGACGATGCCGCGCGCGCGCACCGCGCCGACCGCGGCCATCACGTCCGTGCCGGGGCCCGCGTCGGCGTCGAACTGCACGGCGTGCTGGTAGGCGTAGCCGAGGTTGTCGCTGCCGCGGTAGTTCGGCTCGAGCACGAGCCAGCCGCGCGCGGCCATCGATTGCTCGAGTACGTCGAAGCCTTCGGTCGACGCGGATGTCGGCCCGCCGTGGATCACGACGACGAGCGGATACCGCCGCCCCGGCTGCATCCCAGGCGGCTTCACCAGCACCGCGTCGCCGTCGACGCCGACCGAGGTGTGATACGTGATCCGCGCCGCGGCCGCGAGCGCGAGCGAGCGCAGCGCGTCGTTGTACGCGGTCAGCTGCCTGCGCGCACCGCCGCCGGCGGGTTGGAGATACAACTCCGGCGCGAGCGACGCGGTCTCGCCGACGAACGCGATCGTGCCGTCGCGCGCGATCGCGCCGTCGAGTCCCGAGACGATGCTGAGCGGGCCGAGATCGACGGCTCGCGGGCGCGCGCCGTCTTCGCTGCGGAACAGCACGTGCTTCGTCCCGTCGGTGACGGTGAAGTACAGCGCGCGCGAGCCGGGCTGCCAGCCGATGTCGCGGACGGCTCGGTCGACGGCGCGCGAGACCGGCTGCGCGGCGGCGCCCGGCGCGACGAGGAAGAGCTCCTCGGGATTGAGCTGGTCGTCGCCCTCGCTGTGCATGTACGCGAGCCGCGCGCCGTCGGGCGACCACAGCGGGTCGTGCTCTTCGTTCGCCGGTCCGGGGAGCGGCGTGTCGTTCGCGGTCGCGACGTCGACGAGGTGGACGCGCGCATCGATTGCGTCGTTCGCGAGGTTCGTCGGCGCCCACACGTACGCGAGCGTCTTGCCGTCGGGGGTGAACGAGAGCGTCGACTCGGCGTCGCCCGAGGTGACGCTGCCGGTGCGCGGGCCGAGCGCGCGCGCCCGCGTCTCGTCGAGCGGCTGAAGGAACAGATGCGCCGGGCGAGCCGGGCCGTCGGCGAGCGCGGCGTCGTTCCCGACCGCGTACGCGTCCAGATACTTCGCGTCGCCGGTCTTCGTGCCGGCGCCGTCGACCGCGACGAACGCGAGCGCGCCGCCGTCCGGGCGCCACGCGAACTGCACGACGTCATACGACGAATCCGTCACGCGGCGCGCAGCGGTTCCGTTCGCGCCGGCGATCCAGACGCCGTGTCCGGCGATGTACGCGATCCGCGTGCCGTCGGGCGACCAGCGCGGCGAGGAGAAGCCGCGCTCGGTCGGGATGGTGGTCCGCGCACCGTCCGCGACGCGCACGGCGTCGAGCCGCCGCGTCCAGCGGTCGTTGTCGCGGTCGGCGCTGCGCACCGTGATCAGGACGCGCGTGCCGTCGGCGGTGATCTGCGGGTTCGAGACCGAGACGACGCGGTACGCGTCGTCGAGCTGGAACGGCCGCGACGACGCTGGGGCGGCCATTTGTCCGAACGCCGGCGCGCCCGCGCTCGCGACCGCGCACGCGGCGAACGCCGCCGCGCCGCGCGCGAGCGCCGCGCGGCATCGCGCCGAGCCGGTCACCGCAGGTGCGACGCGAACCAGTCGATCCAGCGCCCGAACAGGTCGAGCGTCCGCACCGGATCGGTCGGGAAGTGGCCGTCGACCGGATACGCGACGAACGTCGCGTCCTTGCCGTTGTCGCTCAGCGCGTGGTAGTACATCGACGAGCTCGCGAACGGGTCGCGGTTGTCGCCGACGTCGGAGACGATCAGCACGGGCGTCGTCACGTCCTTCGCGTAGGTGATCGCCGAAGCGCGCCGGTACTCGGCCGCGTTGTTTCCGACGTACGGCGAGCCGTGGAAGAGCGCTTTGTCGGCGCCCAGATCGTCCGCGGTCCCGTAGTCGGTGTACCAGTCGTTCACCGACGCGCCCGACAGCGCGGCGCGCCAGATGTGGTACTTCGAGATCATCCACGCGGTCATGATCCCGCCGTAGCTCCAGCCGCCGACCGCGATCCGCTTCTCGTCGACGATGCCGCGCGCGCGCACCGCGTCGACCGCCGCCATGATGTCCTTACCGGGGCCTTCCTCGGGATCGTACTGCACCGCGTGCTGATACGCGTAGCCGAGGTTGTCGCTGCCGCGGTAGTTCGGCTCGAGCACCAGCCACCCGCGCGCGGCGAACAACTGCCCTTGGCGGTCGAACGACCGCAGCGATGCGGAGGTCGGCCCGCCGTGGATGTGCACGATCAGCGGGTACTTACGGCCCGCGGTGAAGCCGGGCGGCAGCAGCAGCACGCCGTCGCCGCGTGCGCCGGTCGACGAGGTGAACGCGATCGTCTCCGACGACGCGAGATCGAGCCCGGCCAGCGCGGCGTTGTAGTCGGTGAGCTTCACCGGCGCGCCGCCCGCGCTTTTCACGTAGAGCTCGGCCGGCTGCTTCGTCGACGTCGCGACGAAGACCATCGCGCCGTCGCGCGCGATCGCGCCGTCGAGCGACGAGCTGATGTTGAGATCGCCGGTGTCGACGCGCGCCGGCGCGGCACCGGCGAGCGGCGCGCGCACGAGCGCGTTCGCGGTTCCGTCGTGCGCGGTGAAGAGGATCGCGCTGGAGTCGGGGAGCCAGCTGACGTCGTGGACCGCGCGGTCGTACGGATGCGAGACCGGGGTGCCGTCGCCGCCGCCCGGCGTCGTCACCCAGGCTTCGTCAAGCGTGATCTGGTTGTCGCCGGCGGAGTGCTTGTACGCGAGGTGCTTGCCGTCGGGCGAGAACCGCGGGTCGGACTCGTACGCCGCGTGCGACGTCACGCGCGTCAGCTTCCCGGTCGCGGCGTCGGCCAGCATCACGTGCGCGCGCTCGGCGTCGTTCAGCACCGCGTTCGGGGCGAGCACGAACGCGATCGTCTTTCCGTCCGGCGACCACGAGAGCGTCGACTGCGCCTCGCCGGCGCTGACGCTCTCATCGCCGCGGGTCAGCTGCTTCGCCGTGCCGCCGTCGGCGGGGATGACGAACAGGTGCACCGGGCGCGGCGGCCTGCGCGTGGTGATCGGCGTGTTGCCGACGGCGAACGCGTCGCGGTACTTTTCCGCGCCCTGCTTTTTCGGGAGCGCGTCGGTCGCGGCGTACGCGAGCGCGCCGCCGTCCGGCCGCCACGCGTACTGCTCGACGCCTTCCGGCGCCTTCGTCACCGTGCGCGCGTCGCCGCCGTCCATCGGCATGATCCAGACCTGCGGCTTCGCCTCTTCGCCCGTCCCTTCGTTGGCGATGAAGGCGAGCTTCGTCCCGTCCGGCGACCAGCTCGGGTCGGAGAGCCCGCGCCGGTTCACGGTCAGCGCGCGCCGCGCGTGCGTCGCGATGTCGACGAGATCCAGCTCGCGGTCGTTGCGGTCGTCGTTCCAGTTCACGCGCGAGACGACGACGACCGCGCGCTTCCCGTCCGGCGAGATCGCAGGCTGCGACAACCCGACCAGCTTGCGGAGGTCGTCGAGCTGGATCGTGCGCGCGGCGGCCGGGCTGACGCACGTCGCCGCCGCGAGGAACGCGGCGGCGAGAGGGAGCGCGGTGCGGATCGAGCGCGTCACGCGACGGGGGCGGGGATCTTCGAGGCGATCATCCGGGTCAGGTCGGCGAGCCGGCACGAATAGCCCCACTCGTTGTCGTACCAGGCCGCGATCTGGATCAGGTCGCCCATCGCGTTCGTCAGCTTGCCGTCGATGATCGAGCTGTGCGGGTTGCGCTTGAAGTCGCTCGAGACCAGCTCTTCCTCGGTGTACTCGACGTAGCCCTTGAGATCGCCGGCGGCGGCGCCGCGCAGGATCGCGTTGAGCTCTTCGCGCGTCGTCTCTTTCTTCGTCTGCACCACGAGGTACACCAGCGAGACGGTCGGCGTCGGGACGCGCAGGGCGAAACCGTCGAACGTCCCCTGCACCTCCGGGATCGTCAGGTACAGCGCCTTCGCGGCGCCGGTCGAGGTCGGGATGATGTTCGTCGCGGCGTTGCGCGCGCGGCGCCAGTCCTTGTGCGGCGCATCGAGGATGTTCTGGTCGTTCGTGTACGAGTGGATCGTCGACATGAAGCCCTTGACCCAGCCGAGATTGTCCACGATCGGCTTCACCGCCGTCGCGAGGCAGTTCGTCGTGCACGAGGCGTTCGAGATCACGTCGTGCGTCTGCGGATCGTAGCGGTCGCCGTTCACGCCGAGGACCAGCGTGACGTCCTCGCCCTTGGCGGGGGCGGAGATGATCACTTTCTTCGCGCCGCCGCCGTCGATGTGCGCGCGCGCCTTCGTGGCGTCGGTGAAGATCCCGGTCCACTCGACGACGACCTCGACACCGAGGTCCTTCCACGGCAGCTTCCCGGGGTCGCGCTCGGCGAGGACCTTGATCTTCCGGCCGTCGATCGTGATGCCGTCCTCGCTCGCGGTCACCTCGCCGGCGTAGCTCCCGTAGTTGGAGTCGTACTTGAAGAGGTGCGCGCACTCGGCGGCGCTCGTGAGGTCGTTCACCGCCGCGATCTCGACGTCGGGGTGGTGCTCGAGGAGGGCCTTGGTGAAGTTGCGGCCGATCCGGCCGAACCCGTTGATACCGATGCGCATAGCCGGGTCGCTTTAAGCGGAGGAGACTTCCGGCTCCTCTCGCTCCCCGCGCAGGCGCTTCACCAGCCGCATCAGTGAGGCGAGGCGCCCGTTGATCGTCGCCTTCCCGACCGGCGGCGCGCAGCGGCGCCCGAGCTCGGCGAGCGTCTCGTCGGGGTGGGCCAGCCGCAGCTGCGCCGCCTCGCGGAGCGCCGGCGAGAGGTTCCGCAGCCCGTACGCATCGGCGAGCTCCTGGATCGCCTCGCGCTGCGCGGCGGCGGCGGTCGCGGCGCGGACGACGTTCGCGGCCTCGGTGTTGACGAGCCGGTGGATGCGGTTCTTGGTCTCCTTGACCGCGCGCACGTCCTCGAGGCGGAACACCGCGCCCGACGCGCCGACCGCGCCGAGGACCGTGACGATCGCGTCGAGGCCCTTGAGGTAGACGACGCGCCGCCCTTTGCGCAGCATCGTCCGCGGCGCGATCCCCTCGGCGGCGATGAGCTTGGCGATCCGCTCGGCACGGGCGGCGTCGGCGACGACGAACTCGAGATGGTAGCCGTGCTGGGGCGCCGCGACCGAGCCCGCGCAGAGAAAGGCCGCGCGCAGCTCGGCGCGCCGCTCGCCGCGGCGGCGCGGCCGCGGCGGCGGCGCGGCCGGGACGGGGCCGAGGTCGATCTCGAAGGTCGTCGCCTTGTAGAGCCGGCGGTCGTGGCCGCGCCGCACGGGTGCCGCGCTGCGCTGGTCCTCGAAGAGCGTCCGCGCGAGCCGGGCGACGGCGGGCCGCCGCGTCCGGAAGACCAGCTCGCCCTCCGCATCGATCCCGCCGTAGTACGCGAGCCCGTCGCGCAGCGCCGCGCGCACGGCCGGATCGCCGGGGACCTCGCGCGCGAGCGCGTCCTTGGCATCCGAAGAGAGGCGCGAGCGTTCGGGCACGGCGCTCAGCGCAGCCAGTCGACGGGATCGTCCTTGCGCTCGTCGACGATCTCGTACAGGTCGGCCGGCTTCAGCGAGGGCAGCACGCGCTCGGGGACGCTCAGCACGCGCACGGTCAGGAACTTCGTGCGGTAGTGGATCACGAGCACGTCGCCGGCCTTGACGTCGTAGCCCGGCTTGAGCGCGCGGCCCTCCTTGGTGATCCGCCCCGCCTCGATCCCGTCCTTCGCTTCCGCCCGGCGCTTCGCGAGCCGCGAGACCTTCATGAACTTGTCCAGCCGCAACGGCGGCGATTTCCGTGCGGCCCGAGAGAGGTCATGCTGGACCAGCGGAGGCGGCTGGGTCGTGGAATGGAAGACCGGGCAAGCGTGTTTCCGCGCAACCATCTCGCTACGGGAGTGCCGCTCATGGTCAGTACGCCGAAGGGGTTCTTTTCCTCGCTCTACGATCTGTCGTTCGACACGTTCATCACGCCGCGGATCATTCGGATCGCCTACGTGATCTGGCTTGCGGCGATTGCGTTGTGGGCGCTGACATTTCTGGTCGCCGGCCTCGCGGTGCAGCCGTCTTTCTATGGCTCCGGTAGCATCAACGGTTGGTTCTTCCTGTTCCATCTCATCGGTGCGGCGGTGATCTTCGTCGTCGGCTCAATCAGCGCGCGGATCACGCTGGAGTTCGTGATGGCGGTCTTCCGGATCGTCGAAAACACCGAGTTCCTGCGTCGCGAACGAGACGCCGTCTAGCGGGCAACTATGCCGATGCGGAGCTCGCGCGTCGACTCGGCGCTCGGGCGCTGGATCACCACGACGTGGGAGCCGGCGCCGGACGATCGGCGGCTTCCGCATCCACGTCGGCGTCTCGCCGAAACGTCTCGCACGCATCGTCCGCTTCCGCAGCGCGCTCACGATGGTCGCCGCCGGGGCCCCGCTCGCAGACGTCGCATTGAGCGCCGGCTATTACGACCAACCGCATTTCGCCGCCGAGTTCCGTGCGCACGCCGGGATGACGCCGACCGCGTTCCTTGCCGCAAAACGCTACCCGCAAGGCACGAGCCTCGCCGAAGACTAGCGCGATGACAGCCGCTTCGGCTGCCGAAGCGGCCCGGATGCCGTTCAGTACGACGATCGCGGGGAGCTTGCCGAAGCCGGCGTGGCTCGCCGAGCCCGAACGGCTCTTTCCGAGCTGGCGGCTCGAAGGGCACGACCTCGAGGAGGCGCAGCGCGACGCGACGCGGATCGCCGTCGCCGAGCAGGTGCGCGCGGGGATCGACACCGTCACCGACGGCGAGCAGTCGCGCAAGCACTTCGTGCACGGATTCGCCGAGCAGCTCGCCGGCGTCGACGCCGCGAAGCGGCAGACGCGCGGGATCCGCGACGACCGCTACCAGGCGATCTGCCCCACCGTGACCGGCGAGGTCAAGCGCGCACGCCCCGTCCACCTCGAGGAGATGCGCTTCGCGCGGACGCTCACCGACGGCCCGCTGAAGATCACGATCCCCGGCCCGATGACGCTGGTCGACACCGTCGTCGACGAAGCGTACGGCTCGCGCAGCGAGCTCGCGTTCGCGTTCGCCCGCGCGATCCGCGACGAGATCGCCGACCTGCACGCGGCCGGCGTCGACGTCGTGCAGCTCGACGAGCCGGCGTTCAACGTCTACTTCGAGGAGGTCGCGGCGTGGGGGATCGACGCGCTCGACACCGCGCTCGGCGGCGCGCGCTGCACGACCGCGGTGCACGTCTGCTACGGCTACGGGATTCCGGCCAACGTCCGCTGGAAGGCGAATCTCGGCGAGCGCTGGGACCAGTACGCGCACGTGCTGCCGCTGCTCGCGCGCTCGTCGGCCGATGAGATCTCGATCGAGCTCGCCGGATCGCGCGTCCCGCCCGACGTGCTCGCCCTCGCCGGCGAGAAGATCGTCGCGGTCGGCGTCATCGACGTGGCGACGAACGAGGTGGAGACGCCGGACGACGTCGCGGGGACGATCGCGCTCGCCCGGCAGTATCTGCCGGACGAGCGCATCGTCTGCTCCACGAACTGCGGCATGGCACCCATGCCGCGAGAGGTCGCCTACGCGAAGCTGCGCGCGCTGGCCGAAGGCGCGCTGCTCGCGAGCGTCGGTCTCTGACCCGGCTTACAGCTTGGTGGACGCCGGAACGTACTTGTCGGCGATATCCGCGATCATCGGCAGGCGTAGCGCCGCACCCTGGAATCCCCGGATGCCGGTCGCGATGCAGGCCACGATGTAGAGAAGTCCGATCAGCATGCTGATCAGCCCGAGGATGCCTACGACCGCATACATCCCGGACGCGATCATCGTGCCCATGATGATCCGCAGCGCGATCTGGACGATCCAGACGGCGATACCGAGCACGATCGACTGCACCGCGACGAACCGTACCCAGGCCTGCGGCGGCTTCCCGAGCAGAATGATCAGCCCGCCGAGCCACGAGAAGAGGCCCGCGAGTCCCCCGGCGACGTTGGCTTGCAGACCGAACGCCGAAGTCGACTCATCTTGAACCATTGCCGTCCCTTTTCTTTCGAAGACGAAGTATTTCGAGGATTCTCCCGGCCGCCGCTTACCGTTCGCTTACCACCGGCCGGTCGCCTCGTGGTTCCTCGCCGAAGACCGCCGGGCCGCGCTGGGAGGCGTGCGGTGTGACGCAGGTCCCGCGGGCGCGCACGACCAGCACCGGCTCCTGCAGCACGTCGGCCGCGGACGGCGAGACGTCCGGCCGCGCCGCGATCACCTTGTGCGCCTCGAACTCCATCGTTCGCGAGGTCGCGCCGGTGCGTGTGATCCGGCCGCGCGCTTCGATGTAGTCGCCGGCGCGGACCGGCGCCTTGAACTCGACCAGATCGTACGCGACGAACAAGCCTTCGTCGCCGTCGTGGCGGATCAGCAGCTCGGTCGCGACGTCGCCGAACAGAGCCAGGATCCGCGCGCCGTCGACCAAGTCGCCGCCGTAGTGCGCGTCGTGCGCGCTCATCCGCAGCCGGATCAGCGCCGTGTCACGAGCCTGGCGCAGGGTCAGGCCGCCGTCTTCGCCTGCTGCCACAGATCCTCGAGCTCGTCCAAACTCATGTCGTTCAGCTGCCGGCCGCTGGCGACCGCGTACGTCTCCATGTAGCGGAAGCGGCGCTCGAACTTCTCGTTCGCGTCGCGCATCGCGCCCTCGGCGTCGATCCCGAGCCGCCGCGCGAGGTTCACCACCGTGAACATCACGTCGCCGAGCTCCTCGCGCACGTGCGGGTCCTCGGGCCGCAGATCGCCGGCGCGCAGGCGCGCCTCCGCGAGCTCGCGCAGCTCTTCGTGGAGCTTCTCGGTGATGTCGCGCGGATCGGTCCAGTCGAAGCCGACCCGCGCCGCTTTCTCCTGCATCTTCTGGCCGCGCTGCAGCGCGCCGAGGTGCTTCGGGATCCCGTCGAGCTTCGAGCTGCGCGCCTGGCCGGCGGCTTCCTGCGACTTGAGCTGCTCCCAGTTCGCCCACACCGCGTCGACGTCGGCGACCGCGACGTCGCCGAACACGTGCGGATGGCGGCGGATCATCTTGTTCGAGAGCCCGTCGATCACGTCGGCGACCGAGAAGCGTCCGCGTTCCGTCGCGAGCTGCGAGTGGAAGACGATCTGGAACAGCAGATCGCCGAGCTCCTCGGAGAGCTCGACGTCGGTGCCGTGCTCGATCGCGTCGACCACCTCGTACGTCTCTTCGATCAAGTAGCGAACCAGCGAGGCGTGCGTCTGTTCGCGATCCCACGGGCACGAGCGCCGCAGCCGCGCCATGATTTCGACCAGATCGTTCCACGAATGATGTTCGGAGGCCGGCGGCAACGGCACCAGCGGCATGGTGATCGCCGCCGACAAGGTCGCGCGCGGCATGCCGGGGACGATTTCCGCCGGGATGCCC
>DATHLN010000258.1:0-4475 GCA_035488115.1 Candidatus Limnocylindrales bacterium
GCCGTTCCCGCCCGGGAACCCGGCGCACATCGACGTGCCGCGCATCCCGTACGACGTCGCGGCGGCGAACAAGCTCCTCGACCAAGCCGGCTGGAAGCGCGGGCCCGACGGGATCCGCGCGAAGAACGGCGACCGTCTCGAGTTCGACTTCGCGATCGGGACCGGGTTGCCCGACACCGACTCGATGCTGGAGCTGATCCGCGTGAGCTGGGAGCAGATCGGCGCCCGCTTCACCGTGAAGCGCTACCCCTCGCCGCTCTACTTCGCGCCGGCGCAGACCGGCGGGATCATCTACTCCGGGAAGTACGATCTCGCGACCTACGCGTGGTTCACCGCGCCGAACGGCGACTTGCGGAACCTCTTCGGGAGCGACCGCGTCCCGCCGAAGGGACAGAACATCCCGCGCTTCCGCGACCGCGCGACCGACGCGGCGCTGCAGCGCTTCATCGAGACGTACGACCGCCGGCAGCAGCTCGACGCGCTGCGGGAGGTGCAGCTGCGGCTCGTCTCCGAGGCTCCGACGATCGTGCTCGACGCGCGGCAGGACGTCTACGCGTTCAACTCCGACCTGCGCGACTTCCACCCGAACCAAGTCACGGCGTTCGACAACCTGGTCGAGGCCGACATCTGAGGTACGCATGAACCGACCGCTCGCGCTCGCGCTCGCCGCCCTGCTGCTCGCCGGCTGCACCAAGACGGTCGGGACCGGAACGACGGGAGGGACGAGCGGCCGCGCGCACCGCCACGCGCCGGCGCACGAGCTGATCGTCGGCGACACGCAAGACATCTCGGCCCTCAACCCGCATCTCGTCGTCGCGCTCTCGCTCGGCAACATCGATCAGCTGACGATGGCGTATCTCGTGCGCTACGGCGCCGACAGCCGGCCGGTCCCCGAGCTCGCGACGGTCGTGCCGACGCAGGCGAACGGCGGGATCAGCAAAGACGGCCTGACGATCACCTGGCACCTGCGCAAGGGCGTGAAGTGGGCCGACGGCGCGCCGTTCGATGCCGACGACGTCGTGTTCTCGACCAACGCGGTGAACAACCCGAAGAACAACGAGGTCAGCCGCGACGGCTGGGACCTGATCACGAAGATCGACGAGCCCGACAAGTACACCGTCGTCTACCACCTGAAGAAGCCGTACTCGGGGTTCCTGCCGACGTTTTTCGGGAGCGCCGGCGCGAACCCGTGTCTGCTGCCGAAGCACATCCTCGGCAATCTCCCGAACATCAACAACGCGCCGTACAACAGCAAGCCGGTGGGGATCGGACCGTACCGCGTCACCGAGTGGGTTCGCTCCGACCACGTGACGATGGAGGCGAACCCGACCTACTGGCGCGGCGCTCCGAAGATCAAGAAGATCGTCTACAAGTTCATCCCCGATCGCAACACCGCCCTCACGCAGCTGCAGACCGGCGAGATCGATCTCTGGCCGTTCGTCACGTCGCCGTACTACGTGCGGGTCAAGGGGCTCCCGGGGATCGCGGTCAGCCGGATGCCGGGCTATGTCTACGCGCACGTCGACATGAACACGACGCACGCCGCGCTGCGCGATCCGGTGGTCCGCGCCGCGATGCGGCTCGCGACCGACCGGTTCACGATCCAGCAGAAGCTCAACCACGGGACGGGGATCGTCCAGGAGAATCAGATCACGCCCTCGAGCCCGTTCTACCGGCAGATCGCGCTGGTCCCGTTCAACGTCCCGGAGGCGAACCGGCTGCTCGACGCGGCGGGTTGGAAGCGCGGGCCGGACGGCGTCCGCGCGAAGAACGGCGTCCGGCTTGCGCTGACCGTGGCGACCGGCACCGGATCGCCCGACGTCGACCAGCGCATCGAGCTGCTGCGTGCGAACTGGCAGCGCATCGGCATCACGCTGAGCGTGCAGCACTACAGCCAGGCGCTGTTCTTCGGCCCCTACGAGCAAGGCGGGATTCTCTTCAGCGGCAAGTGGGACGTCGCGACCTACGGCTGGCAGCAGACGCCCGACGGCGACTTGCGCGCGACCAACGGCTGCAAGCAGATCCCGCCGAACGGCGAGAACGTGACGCGGCTGTGCGATCCTCAGATCGAGGCGATCCTCGCGCGCCAGGCCGCCGCGTACGACGAAGGGCCGCGGGCGGCGGCGATCACCGAGGGCGTGCAGCGCATCTCCGAGCTGGTGCCGTACTACGTGCTCTACATCCAGGACAACATCCACGCGTACACGAGCGCGCTGACCGGCTGGAAGCCGAACGCGACCACGCCGTTCGACAACCTGATGGACGCGGACGTCGGCGCGTGACCCACGCGCAGGAGGGACCGTGAAGAAGACGATCGCCGTGCTTGCCGCGGCGCTGCTCGCCGCCGGCTGCACCAAAGTCGCGCAGGTCGCGCCGTCGGGCCCCGGCTCGCCGGGAAGCGCCGGCGGACGGCACGCGTACACGGTCCCGCACATGTTGCGCTACGCGACCGCCGAAGACGTCGTCGGGCTGAACCCGCACCTCACGCAGCAGACCGTCGTCGCGTACATGTCGTCGCTGACCATGGCGTGGCTGGTGAAGTACGACCATGCGAACCGGCCCGTCCCCGAGCTGGCGACCGCGGTCCCGACCGAGGCGAACGGCGGGATCAGCAAGGACGGCTTGACGATCACCTATCACTTGCGAAAGGACGCGAAGTGGTCGGACGGCGTCCCGTTCACCGCAGACGACGTCGTCTTCTCGACCAACGCCGTTCTCAACCCGGCCAACAACGAAGTCAGCCGCGACGGCTGGGACCTGATCGCGAAGATCGGTGAGCCCGACAAGTACACGGTCGTGTACCATCTGAAGAAGAAGTTCGCGTCCTACGCCGGACAGTTCTTCGGCTCGGCCGGCGCGAACCCGTGCATCCTGCCGAAGCACTTGCTCGGCAACCTGCCGAACATCAACAACGCGCCGTACAACGCGCTGCCCGTCGGGATCGGGCCGTTCAAGTACGCGTCGTGGAAGCGCAGCGACTCGGTCACGATGGTGCCGGACCCCCTGTACTTCCGCGGCAAGCCGAAGCTCCAGAAGATCCTGTTCAAGATCGTCCCCGACCGCAACACGGTGCTGACGCAGCTCGAGACGCACGAGATCGATCTGTGGACGCCGGTCGCGTCGGCGTTTTACGACCGCGTCAAGGCGATCCCGGGCCTGACCGTCACGAAGCTGCCGAGCTACCAGTTCAACCACATCGATATCCAGAACCGGCATCCCGGGCTCGACGATCCGCGCGTGCGCCGCGCGCTGCGCATGGGCATCGACCGCGACACGCTGAAAAACAAGATCGGGCACGGGATCGGGATCGTTCAGGACGACCCGATCTCGCCCGCGCATCCGGCGTTCGACAAAGCGGTGCCGACCGATCCGTTCGACTTGGCGGCGGCCGGGAAGCTGCTCGACGAGGCCGGCTGGAAGCCCGGGCCGGACGGAATTCGTGCCAAGGGCGGCCACGTGATGAACTACGTGTTCGCGAGCACGACCGGGACGCCGGACGCGGACTCGCGGATCGAGCTGATCCGCGAGAACTGGCAGAAGCTCGGCGTCGCCTTCACCGTCCGGCGCTATCCGAGCCCGAGGTTCTTCGCGCCGTACGCCGACAACGGCATCATGCTGACCGGCAACTGGGACTTCGTGTACTTCGCCTGGGGCGGCGACCCGATTGGTGACCTCTCGATCCTGTACAGCTGCAAATCGATCCCGCCGAACGGCCAGAACGACGCGCGCTACTGCGATCCGGCCGTGACCGACGCGATGGAGAAGTTCAAGCAAGAGTACGACCCGGCGAAGCGGCAGCCGTACGCGAATGCGGTCCAGATGGGAATCGCGAAGGACGCGCCGATCATCGTCACGGCGGTCGCCGAGGACATCTACGCCTTCAACAGCGACCTCCACGGCTTCAACCCGAACCAGCTCACGCCGTTCGACGACTTCATGAACGTGGATATTTAGTGACTCGCGGTGCTCGCTGCGCTGCGCTCCGCACGCGGTCTGATGATTATCGCAAGGCCGAGTAGTATGCACCCTGTGAGGGGGAGTGTGCGGAGGGCGGCCCAGGCGGGGTCGCGGGCTTCGAGGCCGGCGGCGTGCTGCTCGCCGGCCCAGACCGCGCTCGCATCGGCGCTCGCGGGTGCGCGGTAGCCGGCGGGGAGTGTGTCGGGCCAGGTCGGCGCGGGATGCGCGCGCGCGAGCGGGATCGCCGCGCACGCGAGCACGATCGATGCCGCGAACGGCGCCAGGTCGGCGCGCGTCGCGCGCGCGCCGCGTCCGAGCAGCACGAAGCCGCACGCGACGGCGAACGCGAGCGCCGCGATCTGCGCGGCCGCGGCCGGGCGCTGCGCGAGCTCGAGCCAGTCTGTGCCGATCAGCACGGCGGCGGCGCCGGGGAGCGCGCGCGCGGGACCGCTCGCCGTCGCCGCGACGACGATCAGCGGGATCAGCTCGACGACGAAGTCGTGCTCGTGGAAGAACGG
>DATHLN010000259.1:0-6407 GCA_035488115.1 Candidatus Limnocylindrales bacterium
CTGCACGTACGTCCTGCCTGCCGGCGACTTCGCGCTCGGGCTGACGGTCGGCGGCGCCGGCGACGCCGACGTGCGCATCGCGGAGAAGCTCGGCGCGACGCGAAACGAGATCGATGCGCTCGGTGAGGCGGTCGTCGCGGCGCTGGCGAGCGGGCCGCTCGAACCGGACGGTCTGCGCGCGCTGCTCGGCGAGCGCGTTCGCGACTTCGGCGCGGAAGGCCGCAAGCGCGGGCTCAACACGACGTTGCCCGTCGCGCTCGGGATGCTGCAAGCGCAGGGCGAGATCCGGCGTATTCCGACGAACGGGCGCCTCGATCAGCAGCGCTACCGCTACGCGCTGTGGCGCCCGAACCCGCTCGCGAACGGCCCGTCGCGCGCCGAGGCGTTCGCGGCGCTCGCGGAGCGCTTCTTCCGCTGGATCGGCCCGGCGACGCTTGCGGCGTTTCGCGAGTTCTCCGGGCTCGGCGTCAAAGCGGCGAACGACGCCGTCGCGGAGCTCGATCTGCAGCCGCTCGAATCCGGCGACGACCGTCTTCTGCTCGCGGACGAGCGGGCGGACTGGGACGCGTTCACCGCGTCGGACGAACCGCGCTACGCGCTGGTCAGCTCGTTGGACTCGCTGCTCGCGTTGCGCCGCGACTTGACGGTGCTGCTCGAGCCCGGCGATGCGGCGCGCGAGGCGTTCTCGGAGCGCGGGATGCGCGCGGTCGGCGATCTGCGCGATCTCGCGAACCACGCGATCGTCGACCGCGGCCGGCTGATCGGGCTGTGGGATTACGACGTCGAGACCGGGGCGATCGCGTGGACCGCGTTCGTCGCCGCCGATGCGGCGCTGCGCGACGCGGTGGCGCGCACCGAGGCGTACGTGCGCGATCAGCTCGGCGACGCGCGCTCGTTCAGCTTGGACAGCGCGAAGAGCCGCACGCCGCGCATCGCCGCGTTGCGGGCGGCGCAACCGCGCCGCTAGCGCCCGGGTCGAAGCGGCGGTGCTGCTGCTGGGAATCGAGACGTCCTGCGACGACACCGCGACCGCGGTGGTGCGCGACGGCGTGCGCGTCCTGGCGAACGTCTCGACGAACCAGGACGCGTTCCACGCGAAGTACGGCGGTATCGTGCCCGAGATCGCCTCGCGCCGCCACGCCGCGCTGCTCTCCGCCGCGGTCGACGACGCGCTGGCGCGTGCGAACGTGGGGCTCGCCGAGCTGGACGGGATCGCGGTGACCGCCGGGCCGGGACTAATCGGCAGCCTCGTCGTCGGCGTGGCAGCGGCGAAGGCGCTCGCGTTCGCGACCGGGCTGCCGCTGTACGCGGTGAACCACTTGCACGGGCATCTCTTCGCGGCGTTCCTCGAGCGCGAGGAACCGCCGCGGTATCCGTTCTTGGCGCTGCTCGTCTCCGGCGGCCACACGCAGCTGGTCGAAGTGCATTCGCCCGTGTCGCTGCGGATCATCGGCAAGACGCGCGACGACGCGGCGGGCGAAGCGTACGACAAGACGGCGCGATTGCTGGGCCTGCCGTTTCCGGGCGGGCCTGCGCTCGACGCGCTCGCGCGCGACGGCGATGCGAAAGCGTTCGCGTTTCCGCGCCACCGCCCCGATCCGGGGACGCTCGACATGAGCTTCTCCGGACTGAAGACCTCGGTGCGGTATTTCCTGGAATCGGACGACGGGAAGCGCGCGCGCCGTGAGGACGTCGCAGCCTCGTTCCAAGCGGCGGTCGTGGACGTGCTGATCGACCGCGTGAAGCGCGCGCTCGACGCGGGCGACTACCGTGCGATCGTGCTGAGCGGCGGCGTGGCGGCGAACAGCGCGCTGCAGTCCGCGTTCCGCGCGCTCGGCGAGCGGCGCGGCATCGCGGCGTTCGTCCCCGAGCCTCGCTTCTGCACCGACAACGCGGCGATGATCGCCGCCGCCGCCGAACGCCGCGCCGCCGCGGCGCTGGCCGACGCGCGCACGCTGGTCGCGAACCCGAACCTGTCGTTCGCCTAAGCGTCGCGGTCGTCGACGATCGCCCAGCGCTCGTGGTCGCGCCAGGCGCCGCCGATGAACAGGTACTTGGGCGAGAAGCCTTCCTTGACGAAGCCGGCGCGGCGGGCGAGCGTGATGGAGCGGACGTTCTCCGGCTGGATGTTCGCTTCAACGCGGTGCAGGCCGAGCTCGCCGAAGGCGAAGCGGACCGCTTCGCGCAGCGCTTCGGTCATCAGGCCGCGGCCCCCGGTGCGCGCGTAGCCCCAGTAGCCCGTGTAGGCGCTGCGGAAGACGCCCATCACGATCTCGCTGAAGCTCACGATCCCGACGAGCTCGTTCGTCGTGCGCTCGCGCGCGAGCAGCGAGACGTTCGCGCCGGTGACCGTGCGCGCGAACCACACGTCGAACGCCGCGCGGTCGGTCGCTGCGCTGACCCACGGCGCATGATATGCGACGTTCTCACGGTTCGCGGCGATGATTTCGCCGGCGTCCGCACGCCGAACGCGGTGAACGACGACGCGGAGTTCGGCGATCGGCTCAGACATCGCCGGCGTCTTTCATCAGACCGCCTCTCGCTCGAACGTCCAGCGCCGGATCGCGGCTGCGACGGTCGCGAACTCGACGGGCCGCACGCGCTCCCGCAGCTCTTCTTCCGTCGCCGCGTCGCCGACGGCGAGCGGGACACGGACGAGCACCTGGCCCCGATCCGTCGCTTCGGTGACGTAATGGACGCTGGCGCCCGTCCATGGAACGCCCGCGCGCAAGGCGTCGCGCAACGCGTGCGCGCCACGCAGCGCCGGAATCGATGTTCCGTCCGGCGCGACGACCTCGTCGGTCGCCGGATCGAGCGGCAGAAACGAGGGGTGCAGGTTCAGCGTCTCCGGGAACCGGCGCAGAAACTCCGCCGGAAGCACGTGCATCCAGCCGAGCAGCAGCACCAGCTGCGGCTCGGTCCGCGCGACCGCGTCGATGACGCGGGCGTCGAACGCTTCGCGCGACTCGTGCGCACGGTCCCATCGCACGACGACCGCCGGCGTACCGTGGTCGCGCGCGTGCTCGAGCACGCCGGCGTTCGCGTCGTTCGTGACGATTGCGCCGATCTCGAGCGGCAGTCGCCCATCGCCGGCGCGTTCCAGCACGTTGCGCGCGTTGCTCCCCGCGCCCGAAGCCAGGATCGTCGCACGAAAGCGCCCGACGTCGTAGCCGAACTCGTCGACGACCTCGGCGCCGGCGCGGCGCACGTACATCTCGATCAGCCGTTCGCCGCCGACGGCCGGAATGAGCGCGCGTTCGTATCCCGCCTCGCGCAATCCGCACAGCGCCGCCGTCAGCAGCGGCTCGCCGATTCCGGTCCCGCGATGCGCTTCGGCGACGCCGTACGGACCGAAGATCCCGACGTCCGCGCGGTCACGCCACCGGCGCAGCCACGGAAAACGCAGCCCGCGCGCGTTGAACGCCGCGAACCCCGCGATCGCACCGTCGCGCTCGGCGACCCAGACGCTCCCGGCGCGTGCCTCGTCCGACCACCACGACGGCGCGAAGTGGAAGTCGATCCACGCCGCGAGCCGGTCGTCCGGGCCGTCGACGCGTCGCAGAACACACCCCGCCCTCGCCGCCTCGTCGTGCGCGCGCGCAAGCGCGCTCGCACCATACCGTTCACCATCCAGCGACGCCAGCAGATTAACGGGCATCAGCGTCGCGAACGGGCCGCGACAGCCCCGTCATGCTGAGCTCAGCCTGTCCTGAGCTTGTCGAAGGATCGAAGCATGAGAGCGGGACGCGCACGAAGGCGAGAACCTACGCCGTGCGCGCCGGCCGCACGATCACCTGCGGATCGCCCTCGCGCCGCGGCTGCACGAACCCGACGACGCGCGCCCCCGGCGCGGCCTCTAGCGCCTTCGCGACATCCGTGATCGGCACGATCAGCGTGTAGCCCACGCCCATGTTCAGCGTGCGGTAGCGCTCCTCGTGCGAAAGATCACCGCGCGCGACGAGCTCGCGCATGATCGCCGGCACGTCCCAGCGCGTCTGCTCGAAGTTCGCGGTGACGTGCTCCGGGAGCGTGCGCGGGACGTTCTCCAGCAATCCGCCGCCGGTGATGTGCGCCATCGACTTGACGTCGGCGACCGCGCGGATCGCGCGCACCGGCTCGAGATACGACGGATGCGGCGCGAGCAGCGCATCGGCAAAGGTCGTCTCACCGAACGGCGCGCCGTACTCGTCACCCGCGATCAGCGCGCGCGCGAGCGTGTACCCGTTCGTGTGCAGCCCGACCGCCGGCAAACCGACGATCGCATCGCCGGGCTGCACGCGGTTCGGATCGGGGATCGCGTCCAGATCGACGATCCCGACGATCGTCCCGGCGAGGTCGAAGTGCTCCGGCCGGTACACGCCCGGCATCTCGGCGGTCTCGCCGCCGAGCAGCGCGCAACCGTTCTCGCGGCACGCGCGGTGCACGCCGGAGACGACGAGCGCGGCGACCTCCGGATCGAGCTTCCCGACCGCGAGATAGTCGAGAAAGAACAGCGGGTCCGCGCCGGTGACGAGGATGTCGTTGACGCAGTGGTTCACCAGATCCGCGCCGACGGTATCGTAGCGGCGAAGCGCCGCCGCGATCAGGATCTTCGTCCCGACGCCGTCGGTCGACCCGACGAGGGCCCGCTTGCCGTCGCCGGGCAAGCGGAAGAGGCCGCTGAAGCCGCCGAGCGCGCCGAGCTGGTCGGGATGCGTCCAACCGGACGTCACGTCGCGATAGCGTCGGACCGCCTGATTCCCCGCCGCGATGTCGACGCCGGCGCGAGCGTATGCGCTGTCCTGAGCCGGTCGAAGGGCGTCGCTCATCGGCATTCTTCAGGAGGACGCGCGAGCGGCGCGGGTAATCGCAAACAGGTTGCCCATCACGGTCGCTCGACCGCTTCTGCCCTTTCGGAGGAATCCATGCAGGTCCACGTCTCGAACGACGCTGCGACGTCGGTCGTGACCGGCGCGCTCGCGGTGCCGGTGTTCACAGGCGGCGCCGTCGACGGCGTCGCGGCCGAGGTCGATCGCGTGGTCGGCGGTGCGATCGCCGACGTGATCGCGAGCGGCGAGATCACCGGTAAGCCGAACGAGACGTCGCTCGTCCACGCCAAGGACGCTCCGTTCAAGCGCGTCCTGGTCGTCGGGCTCGGCGAGCGCGAGAAGCTCACCGCTTCGGCCCTCGCGAAGTACGCCGGCACCGCGGTGCGGTATCTCGGCAAGCGCGGCACGACGTCGATCGCGATCGCGCTCCCCGACGGCCTCGACGCCGCGCTCGCCGCGTCGTTCGCCGCGGAAGGTGCGCTCGCCGCGACGATCGACACGACGCTCTACCGCACCGAGGCCGACAAGCCGGTCGTCACGACCGACGTCACGATCCTCGCCGGCGGTTACGACCGCGCCGCGATCGAAGCGGGCGTCAAACGCGGCAGCATCCTCGGCGAAGCGGTGAACCACGCGCGCGTGATGGCGCTGACGCCGGCGAACGACATGACGCCGACGCACATGGCGAAGCGCGCGCGCGAGCTCGGCGCCGACGCCGGCCTCGAGGTCGACGTGCTCGACGAGAAGCGGATGGGAGAGCTCGGGATGGGCTCGCTGCTCGGCGTGTCGCGCGGCTCCGACGAGCCCGCGACGCTGAGCGTGATGACGTACAAGGGCGACCCGTCCTCGAGCGAGACGCTCGCGCTCGTCGGCAAGGGGCTCACGTTCGACTCCGGCGGCATCTCGATCAAGCCCGCCGAGAACATGCACGAGATGAAGTACGACATGTCGGGCGGCGCGGGCGTGATCGCCGCGATGTGGGCGATCGGCAAGCTGCGGCCGAAGCTGAACGTCATCGGCCTCGTCCCGTCGTCGGAGAATCTCCCCGGTCACCGCGCGATGAAGCCGGGCGACATCCTCAAGGCGATGAACGGCAAGACGATCGAGGTGATCAACACCGACGCCGAAGGCCGGCTGATCCTCGCCGACGCGCTGTGCTACGCGCGCAAGCTCGGCGCGACGAAGATCGTCGACGCCGCGACGCTGACCGGCGCGTGCGTCATCGCGCTCGGCCACGCCGCGAGCGGGACGATGTCGAACGACGAGCGGTTCGTCACGCGCTTCCTCGAGGTCGTCGCGGACGTCGGCGAGCGCTACTGGCGCCTCCCGCTCTATCCCGACTTCGACACACAGATCAAATCCGACATCGCCGACCTGAAGAACACCGGCGGCCGCCCGGGCGGCGCGGAGACGGCCGGCGCGTTCCTCAAGGCGTTCGTCGGCGAGACGCCGTGGATCCATCTCGACGTCGCCGGGACCGCGTATCTCGACAGCGAGTCGGCGTACATGGCGAAGGGCCCGACCGGGACGCCGGTCCGCGCGTTCGTGCACATCGCCGAGGACCTCGCCAAGAACGGCACGCCGACGAACGGCGTCGCG
>DATHLN010000260.1:0-9026 GCA_035488115.1 Candidatus Limnocylindrales bacterium
TCGGGCGCGTCGGCGGCGTAGGCGGCGCCGTCGGAACCGTCGTCGGCGGCGAGGTGGGAACGGGCGTCGGCGTCGGAACCGCGGGGACGTACTCCGCCTTCGTCCACGAGCTGATCGTCGTGTCGAGGGAGAGCGCGCCGCCGTTCGCCGGGACGTCGCCGGCGAGCAAGATGTCGGCATAATACGGCTGGTTCATGTTCGCGGGCGCCGCGCTGCAGGCGAAGCCCGGACCGCCGCTGACCGGCGTGCTCGTCGCGACGGGTGTCGGCGTCGCGCTCGCACGGGGCGTCGGCGACGTGCTCGGGAGCGCCGTCGGCGACGCGCTCGGCGAGGGCGAACCCGACGGAACGCCGCCGCCGGAGCCGTGCGGGACGGCGGTCGTGCCGCCGCCGCCGGAACAGCCGCCTGCGGCGAGCGAGGCGCACGCGACGCCGACCGCGGCGACGCGCGTGAGAACGTTCCGGCGAGCCGGGCGATGATCGTCCATGGTCACGAATCCTCCTGATGTGGTGCCGGTGCCATCGCCCGGCTCAGGAGAACTCTAGGAACCGCGCGTCTACGAACCGTCTACACGGGCGCGGTGCGGCGGCGGCGCTGGCCTTCGGCGACGATGCGGCGGTTGAACCACATCAGCGCGAAGCGCGCGCGCAGGCGCGCGTCCGGGATGCGCGCGAGGCGGTCTTCGAAGAGCGCGTGCGCCTCGCGGAAGAGCGCGCTCGCGCGCTCGCGGTCGCCGAGCGTCTCGTGGACGAGCGCGGCCACCCAGACCATGAACTGCGGGTGCGTCAGCCCGTGGAACGACGTGTCGGCGAGCGCGTTCAGCTCGTCCGCGGTCGCGCGCGCGCCTTGGAGGTCCCCCGCCGCGAGCTGCGCGAGCGCGAGCTCGCCGAGGTCCTGCCCGATGCTCGACTGCAAGCCGAGATGGCGCTGCATCGCGATCCCGCGCTCGAGCGCGTCGAGCGCGTCGTCGCGGTCGAGCCGCCGCGCGGCCGCGCCTTGCGCGCACAGCGCGTTCGCTTCGAGCAAGTCCGAGCCGAGCGCGCGCGCGCTCGCGACCGCCGACTCGCCGATCGCGAACGCCTCCTCGGGCTCCTCGGCGAAGATCTCAACGAACGCCATGTTGACCTCGGCGAGCAGCGCGCCGAAACGGTCGCCGCCGTCCTCGGCGATGTCGCGCGCGTCGATCAGGTGCGCGCGCGCGTTGTCGTAGTCGCCGAGCGCCGAGGTGAAGATTCCGCGGCACGCGGCGACGCTCGAGCGCTCCTTCGGCGTCCCGAACAGGTCGGCCATCTTGTCGGCCGCCTCGTAGTGCTCCGCAGCTTCGGCGATCTCGAAGACGAACATCGCCGCGTTCGCGAGTCGTAGATGGGCGAGCATCTCGGCGCGCCGGTCGCCGACGGTGACCGTGCGCTCGAGCAGCTCGCGCGCGAGCCGGTGCAGCGTCGCGTAGTTCTCGCGGACGTGCGCGATCGCGTAGCGCTGGTTCAGCACGCGGAAGCGCAGCAGCTCGTCGGACTGCGTCTCGACGAACGCCAGCGCGCGCTGCAGATACCGCTCCGCGATCTCGTAGTCGGCCTGATGGTCGGCGACGGTCGCGAGGTTGCAGAACACGTCGGTCGTGAGCGCCGGATCGTCGCGCACGGCGGGGATCGTCAGCGCGCGCTCGAGCACGACGCGCGCCTCGTCGAGCCGCCCGGTCGAGAGCAGGTGCTGGCCCTCGAGCTGCAACGCGACCGCCTCCCACCAGGCGCGGTCGAGCACGTCGGCGCGCTCGCGCAGCTGCGCGATGAAGCGCTCCTCGTCGTCGCGCTCGCCGGTGACGTGCGCGAGCGCGATCCGCCGCCGCAGCACCTCGCAGGCGCGGTCGGGGTCCAGCGTCCCCGGCGGAAGCGCGTCGAGCTGGTCGAGATCGCTGCGCTGCTCGTCGCGGTCGCCCTTGCGGCGGTGCACCTCTTCCGACATCAGCAGCGCGTCGGCGCGCAGGTGCCAGTCGGTGCCCAGCGTCAGCGCGCGCGCGAGGTATTGCGCCGCCTCTTCCGTCGCGAACAGCGCCAGCGCGCGCCGCGCCGCGCGCAGGTAGTACCGCGCGGCGCGCTCGGAGTCGCCGCCGCGCTCGTAATGCAGCGCGATCTGCGAGGCGATGTCGTCCAGCATCCCGGCGTTCAGCTCTTCCATCACGACCGCGATGCGACCGTGGCGGCGTTCGAGCTCGCGCGGCGAGGAGAGCGAGTAGATCGTCGACTGCACGAGGTTGTGCGTGAACGAGTAGTCGTTCGCCGCGCCCGCGTCGCGCACGATGTGCCGGTCCAGCAATTCGCTGACCGCGGCGAGCGTGCGCGGCTCGCCCCATCCGCTGGCCTCGCTGAGAAGCTCGACGTTGAACGCCCGCCCGATCACGGCGGCGAACTCCGCCGCACCGAGCGCGTCGGGCGAGAGCCGCTGCAAGCGCGTGGCGATCGTCTCGCGGATCCCGGCGGTGATCGACGCGGCGCGCGCGATCGCGAGCCGGCCGTCGTCGACGCGCACCGCGCCCTGCTCGACCGCGCCGCGCAGCAGCTCGCCGAGGAAGAACGGGTTCCCTTCGCTCTCGGCGTGCAGCTCGGTGCCGAGCGTTCCGGGGTCGACGTTGGCACCGGCAAGCGTCGTCAGGATCTGCTCGACGTCGCGCGGCGCGAGCGGTCCGAGCGCGAGGTGCGACGCGCGGCCTTCGCGCTCGAGGCGGCGTCGCACCGCGCGCAGCGGGTGATCGCGCGGAACATCCTCCGCACGGTACGAGGCGAGCACCAGCAGCCGGCGCGCCGGCGCGCGGCGCGCGACGAACTCGAGCAGCGCCGTCGTCGCCGCGCCGGCCCACTGCAGGTCTTCGAGCACGAGCAGCACGGGACGGTCGGCGCTCACGATCTCGCCGGCGCGGAAGAACGCCTCGTACAAGCGCGTCTGCTCGTGCTGCGGCTCGACCGAGGGGAGCGGCGGCAGCGACGGATTCAGCGCACGGATCTGCGGGATCACGAGCGCGAGCGCCGACAGAAAGATCGGCTCGAACTTCGAGGCGTCGAGCGAGGCGACGAGCGGCTCGAGCGCCTCTGCGAACGGCTGGTACGGCGAGGACTCCGGGAACGAGGTGCTTCCGTCGAGGACGACGCCGCCCTCGGCGAGCACGATCTGCCGCACGATCCCGACCAGCCGGGTCTTCCCGATCCCGGCCTCGCCGCCGATCATCACCATCCCGCCCTCGCCGCTCGCCGCGCGGTCCCACGCGGCGCGCAGCTGCTCGAGCTCGCGCTCGCGGCCGGCGAACGGGAGGACGCTCCACGGGACGATGTCCTTCCGCTCGCGCGTGTCGGCCGCGGCGCGCTCCGGGATCTCGTCGCTCGCGATCAGGTCGCGGAGCGCGAGCGATTCCGGCATGGGCTCGGCGTCCATCTCGCGCTCGAGCCGCTCCGCGAACGCGTCGAACTCCGCGATCGCCCCGGCCCGGTCGCCGAGCTCGAAGCGCAGCGAGACGACCTCGCGGACCGCGTCCTCGCGCCACGGGTCATGGTGCAGCAGCCGGCGCGCGAACTGCAGCGCGCGCCCGAACCGCCGCTCGGCGCGCGCCCCGGCGATCAGCTGCGCGAGGTTCTCGACGTGCATCCCGCGCAGCCGCTCGCGCTCGGTGAGCACCCACTCGTGGTCCTGCTCCTCGAGCAGATCGCCCTCGTAGAGCGCGACCGCCTCGGCGCGCGCGCCCTCGGCGATCCTGCGCTCGAACTCGGCGACGTCGATCTCGGCCGGCGCGGCGGGGTTCCAGCGCACGGTCCGCGCGTCGGTCAGCACCCACGGCGCCCCCTCGGGCGCCGGCGGGAGCAGCTTCTGCAGATAGTGCAGGTGGCGCCGCAGGTTGGCCTTCGCGGCGCTCTCGCTCTCCTCGGGCCAGAGCGTGAAGGCGAGCGTCTCGCGCGCGACGTTGCGCTCGCGGTGGACGAGCAGGTACGCCAGCAGCGGGAAGGTCATCGGCGGCGCGGCGAGCCGGATCGGCTGGCCGCCGACGATGATGCGCAGCGCACCGAAGAGCGCGATGCGGATCGGCGCCTCGGTCACGGCGCGACGGCGAGCGCTTCGGTGACGGCCTCGTCGCGCGAGAACGCCTCGCCCTCGGCGCCGAGCGCGATCGTCGCGTCCTCGGCGAGCCGCTCCGCGAGGATCGCGCGCGCGCGCTCCTCGCCGCGCTGCTCGACCGGCTGGCGCGCGTACGCGAGCCGCCGGAACATCGCGTCGCTGTAGCCGAGCAGCCGCGCCGCGCGTTCGACGTCGCCGCGCAGCGCCGCGACGACGCCGAGGTGCTCGACCGCGATCGCGAGGTGGACCGGCTGGTCGACGCGGTCGCTCATCGCGATCACCGTCCGCGCCTCGGCGCACGCGCCGTCCAGGTCGCCGTCTGCGATCGCGTACGCCGCGAGGTCGCAGCGGTCGGCGGAGACCGCATTCTCGACCCCGCGCCGGCCGTCGACCTCGGTCGCCTCGGCACCGTAACGGCGCGCCGCGGCGAAGTTCTCGGCGGCGAACTCGACCTCGGCGAGCCGCGAGAGCGCCGTGGAGAGACCGAGCAGGTTCTGCTCCTCGCGCGCCCGCTTCAGCGCCTCTTCCAGCAGTTCGCGCGCACCGTCGAGATCGCCGCGGACGCGCCGGAGATCGGCGGCAGCGGCGAGCAGCGAGGGGACGAGCCGGAAGAAGCAGGTCGACTGCGCGATCGCGAGCGCCTCGTCGACGACGGCTTCGGCGCGCTCGAGCCAGCCGGGCTCCTCGCGGATGCTTCCGCCGAGCGTCATCAGGGCCATCGCGAGGCTGCGCCGGTCGCCGAGCTCGCGGTAGGCGCGCACCGCGCGCTCCGCGGCGTCGCGGTTGGAGCGGCCGACCGGGAGCGTCCAGCTCAGCCCGAGCATGATGCGCGCCGCGAGCGGCGCGGGCGCGTCGTCGCCGGTCGCGGCGAGCGCGGCCTCGAACCAGCGGCGGCCTTCACGCTTCGCGAAGCGCCAGTAGTGGCCGAGCCCGGCGACGATCGCCGCGCCGGTCAGCGGGTCGCGTCCCCGGCCGAGGCTCCAGTCGAGCGCCGCGCGCAGGTTGTCGAGCTCGCACTCGACCGCGTCGCGCCAGGCCAGCTCCGGCGTCGTCTCCCACGTCGCCTCGGCGCGCTCGGCGAAGGCGAGCGCCCAGGCCGCGAGCCGGCCGGCGGTCGCGTCGTACTCGCCGGAGCGCAGCAGCTTCTCGGCGGCGTACTGGCCGGTCGTCGCGGTGAAGCGGAAGCGCGGCGCGTCCCGGTCGGCGACGACCAGCGACTTGTCGACCAGCGAAGCGAGCGCCGCGGGGACGTCGTCCTCCGGGCAGCCGCACACGTCGGCCGCCGCCTCGGCGGTCCAGCCGCCGCGGAAGACGGCCAGCCGCATGAAGACGGTCCGCTCGGGCGGCCGCAGGAGATCGAAGCTCCAGTCGATCAGCGCGCGCAGCGTCTGCTGGCGCGGGAGCGCGTTGCCGCCGCCGGTCAGGACCCGGAAGCGGTCGTCGAGGCGCTTCGCGAGCTGCTCGACGGTCAGCACCGAGAGCCGCGCGGCCGCGAGCTCGATCGCGAGCGCGATCCCGTCGAGGCTCCGGCAGATCTCGGCGGCCGCCGGCGCGAGCTCGTCGGTCAGCACGAAGTCGGGCTTCGCGGCCTGGGCGCGCGCGACGAAGAGCGCGACCGCGCCGTAGCGCAGCGCCTCGGCCGCGCCCAGCTTCTCGGGGCCGTCGCTGACCGCGAGCGGCGGGAGGCGGTAGAGGAGCTCGTCGGGATGGCCCAGACCTTCGCGGCTGGTCGCGAGGATGCGCAGCTTCGGGCAGCCGGCGAGGAGCGTCCGGGCGACCGCCGTGACGCCGTCGCGCAGGTGCTCGCAGTTGTCGAGGACGAGCAGCGCGCGCTTCGCGCGCAGCGCCGAGACGACGGTGTCGAGCAGCGGCCGCGTCCCGCCGGTCGGGTCGCCGATCCCGAGCGCGGAGGCGAGCGCGACGGGGATCAGCTCGGGATCGGAGAGCGGCGCCAGCTCGGCGACCCAGACGCCGCCGGGATGGTCCGGGAGCGCGCCGATCGCGATCTGCTGCGCGATGCGGGTCTTGCCGACCCCGCCGGGGCCGATGATCGTCACCAGCCGCGAAGCGCCGAGCGCCGCGGCGATCTCGGCCAGCTCGGCGTCGCGGCCGACGAAGCTCGGCAGCGTGCCGAGGCCGGCGGCGCCGCGCCCCGGCGTGGCGGGCTCGCAGGTCGGTTCCAGCTGCTCGGCCTCGGGCGGCGCGGCGGCGCTCTCGAACGCCTCGCGGCGCGCGCCGGTCAGGCCGAGCGCGGTCGCGAGCGCGCCGAGCAGCTCGCTCGGCGGCGCGGGCGCGGCGCCGCGCTCGAGCGCGTCGATCTCGTCCGCACCGATCCCGGCCTGTTCGGCGAGCGCGTCCTGCGAAAGCCCCGCGTTGACGCGGTGCCTGCGCAGGAGCGAACCGAATGAAAGAATAGTCCCGGGGACCACCCGCGAAACCATGGTCGCCCCGAATTCGCGCTCCCCGGGCGCGGCCCCGTCGGGAAGTGTAGAGACTTAGTGGTGGTGCTCCGAGCTCGACTCGGAGTGCCGGCTCTGCGACGAACCCGTGTGTCCGCTCTGCTGCACGGGCGCGGACTGCGTCGTTCGCGGCGCGCTCTGCGGCGGCGGCGCATACTGCGGCGGTGCGACGTAGCGTTGCTGCGGCGGCGGGGCCGGCGCGCTGTACTGCTGCACCGGTTGCGGGCGCGGCGCTTCGTACGCGCGGTGCGCCGTCTCCGCGCGCGATGACGCCGGCGAGGACGTCTCGAAGCGCGACCAGGCGTCGGTCGCATGCGCGCCGCGGCGAACCGGCGTCTCCGTAGTTTTGCCTTGCGGCGCGCTGCCGTCGATCACGGTGACGCCGTGCGAGACGTTCGTCGTCCGGCTCGTGCCGAAGCGCGCCCACGGATCGACCGCGGGCGGGGCGAGCGCGCGGCGCGGCGCGGACTGCGCCGTCGCCGCTTGCGCGGACGGGACGGTTTGCGCTGCGCCCGCGAACGCGGCGCGCTGCTGCGCGAAGGGGACGCGCGGCGTGACGGTCGCATCGCCGGCGAAGGTCCGGCGGAACGTCGCCGGGCGCACCGCGAGCTCCGGTGCGACGGGATGCGCGGTGAAGCGCAGGCTCGACTCGTTCGGGACGACGGGGACCGGGCCGCGCACGATCTCGAGCTTACGAAGATGGTCGGGCGGCACGCGCACGAGCCGGTCGAAGTTGCCCGCGAGGAACCGGCGCTTGTCGAGCGCGGTGACCGCGCCGTAGCGCGCGTTCTCGCACCAGTGGTGCCGGTTGGGCGCGTACGAGACGAACGTCGTCTGCGTGAAGGTGACGAACGCGCCGCTCGTTCCCCACCACGGGAAGAACGGCTCGAACGGCGCGAGCGGCAGCCAGCCGATCGTGTCGAACCCGAATCCCGGCCCGCCGCCGAAGGTGACGAACGAGACCAGCGCCGGGCTCCACGCCACGACGGCGCGCGCCGGGACCCATGCCCAGCCGCGGTGCGGGTGGTGGAACCAGCGGCCGTAGTGATACGGCGCCCAGCCCCACGGCTCGTAGCCGATCCAGGTCCAGCCGTAGCGGTCTTCCCACGCCCAGCGCCCGTCGCGGTACGGCGCCCAGCCGGGCGAGACCACCGTCGGAACCCACACCGTGCCGTACGTCGAGTCGTCGACCCAGTTGCCGTACGCGGCCAGATCGTTGACGCCCGCGATCCCCGGCGGCGCGTACGCGTCGGTGAGCGCGCGCAGCTCGCCGGTGTCGCGGTCGGCGTTGAAGCGGTCGAAGTCGTCGGTCGCGAGCTGCGCTTCCATCTGCAGCGCCGGCTGCGCGGCCGGACCGTACGCGAGCATCGTGACGCCGGGGACGACGCTGCGCGTACCTTGCGGCGTGACCACGTCGGCGCGCCCGGAGCGCACCGCGATACGCGTGCGGCCCTCGGTATCGACGCTGATGCGGAAGCTGCCTTCGCTCGCCGGGCGCACGGCGACCGACGGCGTGTCGACCTGCGCCGGCGCGGCGTTCGCGCGCAGTACGCGCAGATCGATCGTCCCTTCGGCGAGCTGCACGTCGCGCACGTTCGCGTCGAGCCGGTTGAAGCGCAGCTGCACGCTCGATCCGAGCCGGAGCGCCGTGACGTCGTCGAGCTGGACCTCGGCGCGCGAGCCGGCGCCGGTCGTGACGTAGTCGGCACCGAGCACCGGCGCGTTGATCACCGCTGCGGTCGAGGTGTCGGAGTCGCCGCGCTGCAGCGCCACCGCGCCTTGCACGTAGCTGATCCGCGCGACGCCGGTGCCGGCGTTCGGCGCGGCGTACGACTGTGCGCGCGCGGCGAGCGGTGCGAGCGAAAGCGTCGCCAGCGCGAGCGCGGCGAGGAGTGCGGGTGTCCGGACGAACGATGCGTGCATGAGCCGCCTCCGAGGCGATCGTGTCTGTTTGAACGTGCCCGGATCGGGCGGCGTTTCCGCGCTACGCGCGCTCCAGGACATAGGTCCCGGGCGCGTCCGCGAGCGGCGGGTACTCGGCGTTCCCGGTCGCGGCCGGCGCGCCGGTCCGCTCCGGCGAGCGCTGCGCGAGCCACGCGGTCCAGTCGGGCCACCATGACCCTTCGTGCTTCGGCGCCGCGGCGAGCCACGCGTCCGGGTCGGCCGGATTGGGCGTCCCGGGCTCCGGCCCCCACCAGACCGCCTTCTTCTTCTGAGGCGGGCTGATGATGCCGGCGATGTGGCCGGACGCGCCGAGCCGGAACGTCGTCTCGCCGCCGAAATGCCGCGTCATCGCGTAGACCGAGCGCCACGGCGCGATGTGGTCTTCCGCGGTCGCGACGCAAAAGGTGTCGAGCTTCAACCGCCGCAGGTCGACCGGGACGCCGTCGACGTCGAGCACGTCGGGCTTGGCGAGATTGTTCTCGACGTACATGTTGCGCAGGTAGTACGAGTGCGTCGCGCGCGGGA
>DATHLN010000261.1:0-7956 GCA_035488115.1 Candidatus Limnocylindrales bacterium
CGCCGCAGCGTTGAGGTCCTCAGCGCTCGGCGCATACTTCTCGCGGAACTGCGCCGGCGCGAGGAAGCGGTGGTAGTCCGGCGACGACTTGTCCCCCTGCCGCGCGATCAGCGCGTCGAGATCGGCGCTGTTGCGGAGCGGCAGATGGACCGCGACTTGCACGCCGCGCACTGCGGCCTGCGACACCCCGACCGGGGTGGTGGGGCCTGACTGCGCGGGCGTCGTCGCCGGGACGGCGCGCGTGCCGCCTCCGCCGCCGCATGCGGTGATCAGCGGCGCGATAAACGCAGCCGCCGTCAGACGGTATAGAAGTCGGTTCACCCGACACCTCCTAACGGATAGAGGCCGGTGACGTACCACTTCCGTCGCGCGGCCCCTAGCGGCCGAGCGAGCCACGGGCTGCTCGGCTACGCCTTGATCGCGACCGCCAAAAGCTCGGGCGCCGCGTGGCTCTCGAAGCGCTTGAAGTTCTCGGCGAACAACGCGGCGAGTTTCCTCGCTTGCGCGTCGTACGCGGCGGGATCGGACCAGGCGTTGCGCGGGTTCAGCACCTCGCTCGGCACGTCGGGGACCGCGGTCGGGATTTGGAGTCCGAAGAACGGCTCGGACTCGAACGATGCGCTCGCAAGACGACCTTCG
Organism: Candidatus Limnocylindrales bacterium; assembly: GCA_035488115.1. Classification (GTDB taxonomy): domain Bacteria; phylum Vulcanimicrobiota; class Vulcanimicrobiia; order Vulcanimicrobiales; family Vulcanimicrobiaceae; genus Vulcanimicrobium. Next base: position 640 of record DATHLN010000261.1, read on the forward strand.
ATCGCCGCGTTCACCATCGCGCGCGTGTAGCCGATCTTCATCCGCTTACCGACGCCGTACGGTCCGCCGGTCCAGCCGGTGTTCACGAGCCAGCAGCTCGCCTCGTGCTTCGCGATGCGCTCGCCGAGCAGCCGCGCGTACACGGTCGGGTGGTGCACCATGAACGGCGCGCCGAAGCAGGTCGAGAACGTCGCGGTCGGCTCGGTGATCCCGCGCTCGGTGCCGGCGACCTTGGCGGTGTAGCCCGAGAGGAAATGGTACATCGCCTGCTCGGGCGAGAGCTTCGCGATCGGCGGCAGCACGCCGAACGCGTCGGCGGTCAGCATGATGATCGTCTTCGGGTGACCGGCCATCCCGCTCTTGACGAAGTTCGGCAGGAACTCGACCGGGTACGCGGCGCGCGTGTTCTCGGTGAGCTTCTGCGAGTCGAGATCGAGCTCGCGCGTCTCGGGATCGATCACGACGTTCTCGAGCACGGTGCCGAAGCGGTGCGAGGCGTCCCAGATCTCGGGCTCCGCCTCTTTCGAGAGCTTGATCACTTTCGCGTAGCACCCGCCCTCGAAGTTGAAGACGCCGTCGGCCGACCAGCCGTGCTCGTCGTCGCCGATCAGCGGGCGGTGCGCGTCGGCGGAGAGCGTCGTCTTTCCGGTCCCCGAGAGGCCGAAGAAGATCGCGACGTCGCCCTGCGCCCCGACGTTCGCCGAGCAGTGCATCGAGAGCACGTCGCGGAGCGGCATCAGGTAGTTCATCACCGTGAAGACCGACTTCTTGATCTCGCCGGCGTAGCGCGTCCCGCCGATCAGGATGATCTTGCGCGCGAAGTTCACGATGATGAAGGTCGATGAGTTCGTCCCGTCGCGCGCGGGGTCCGCATCGAACAAAGCGGCATCGACGACGGTGAACTCGGGTGCGAACGGCTCTTCGGCAGCCTGTCCTGAGCTCGTCGGAGGATTGTCGATGAAGAGATCGCGCGCGAAGAGGCTCTGCCAGGCGTACTCGGTGAGGATGCGGACCGGTAGCCGGTAGCGCGGGTCCGCGCCGACATAGCAGTCGAGCGCGAAGACGTCCTTACCGGCGAGATACTCGCCGACGCGCTTCAGGAGCGCGTCGAAGCGCGCGGCGTCGATCGGCTTGTTGACCGACCAGTCGATGTGCGTCTCGCTCCCCGGCTCGCGGACGAAGAACTTGTCGTTCGGCGAGCGGCCCGTGTGCTTGCCGGTCTCGACGACGAGCTGGCCGTCGGAGCCCAGGACCGCCTCGCCGCGGGCCAGCGCGTGCTCGTACAGCCCGGCGACGCTCTGATTCCGGTATACCGTCCCGACGCCGCCCAGGCCGAGGCTGGACAGATGTTCGGCGAACGACTGCGAAGGATTCGGTAACGTGAGAATCGGCGTGCTCCTCGGGATCGGCCGGGGGAAAGGGTTCGGACTTCGCTCGGTAAACCGGGCGAGCCTGGTATGAGCGAGCTCTTCACCGTCTTTCCGCCCGGTGAAGCGTTCGCAGTGTTCGCTCGGGCTTGTTCCCCGGTGGAACGCTCGGAACACGTTCCGCTCGAGGTCGCGCTTGGCCGCGTCTTGGCCGAGGACGTGATCGCCGGCGAGACGCTCCCCGCGTTCGCCCGCGCCATGATGGACGGGTACGCGGTCCGCGCCGCCGACACGCACGGCGCCTCGGAGCAGTCGCCGGCGTACCTGCGCGTGATCGGCGACGTGCCGACCGGCGTCGTTCCGGGGCGCGCGGTCGGCGTCCGCGAGGCCGTGCGGACGCACACCGGCGCGATGATCCCGCCCGGCGCCGACGCCGTCGTGATGGTCGAGGACACGAACCTCCATGGCCCTTCGACAGGCTCGGGGCACGCTGAGGTGGAGGTGCTCGCGGCCTCGCCGCCCGGCGACAACGTGCTGGCGATCGGTGAAGACGTGACCGCCGGGACGGTCGCGGTGCCGGCGGGGCGGCGGCTGCGGGCAGCGGACGTCGGCGGGCTGGCGGCGCTCGGGGTGACGCGCGTCCGCGTGCGCGCGCGACCGCGGGTAGCGATCCTCTCGACCGGCGACGAGGTCGTCCCGGCGGGCGTGCGGCCCGGACCGGCGCAGGTGCGCGACGTGAACGCGACGACCGTCGCGGCGGTCGTCACCGCCGCCGGCGGTGTGCCGGTCCCGTGCGGGATCGCACCTGACGATGAGGTTGCGCTGGAGCGCGCGGTGCGCGCGGCGATCGAGGCCGCGGACGCCGTGGTGCTGTCGGCGGGATCGTCGGTCTCGGTGCGCGATCTGACGGCGGACGTCGTGGCGCGGCTCGGCGCGCCGGGCGTTCTCGTGCACGGGATCGCGATCAAGCCGGGAAAGCCGACGGTGCTCGCCGTCTGTGACGGCACGCCGGTCGTCGGGCTGCCGGGGAATCCCGCGAGCGCGCTGGTCGTCGCGTGGCGCATCGTGCGGCCGCTGCTGCGGCTGCTCGGCGGAGAGCGCGAAGGGGGCAGCGACTTCATCGACGATCGCGAGACGGACGCCGTGCTGGACGTGCCGGTGCCCTCGCGGCCGGGGCGCGAGGACTACGTGCCGTGCACGCTCGCGCGCGGCGGCGACGATGTGCTGCACGCGACGCCGGTGTTCGGCGCGTCGAATCTGATCTTCACGCTGATCCGCGCCGACGCGCTCATCGCCGTCCCGCTCGACCGCAGCGGCCTTGCTGCCGGCGAGCGAGTGCGGGTGATCGTACTGTGAGCGAAAGGACCGTCTTCCTGCACGACGTCCCGCTCGACGTCGCGCGCGAACGCTTCGAGACCGCATTACGCGGTGCGTCGAGCGGAGGCTTCCAGACGGAGCGCGTCGCGCTCGACGATGCGCTCGACCGGGTCGCGGCGCGCGCCGTGATCGCTCGGCTTTCGTCCCCGCATTACAACGCCTGCGCGATGGACGGGATCGCGGTCGTCGCCGCGCGGACCGCCGGCGCTCGGGAGACAGCGCCGCTCGAGCTCGCGGCGGACGAAGTGGTCGTCGTCGACACGGGCGATCCGCTGCCCGAGTGCTTCGACGCGGTGATCCCGGTCGAGCTGGTCGAACCGCGCGGAGACGGTCGGGTCGCGGTTCGCGCGCCGGTCGCGCCGTTCGAGCACGTCCGCGCGATCGGCGAGGACGTCGTCGCGAGCGAGGTCGTCGTCCCGGCACGGCGGCGACTGAGCGCGGCGGATCTCGCGGCGTGCGCGAGCGCCGGGGTCGCGGAGATCGAGGTCGTGCGCCGGCCGCGGGTCGCGGTGATCACGACCGGCGACGAGCTGGTCGACGTGACGACGGGCGCGCCGGCGCCCGGCGCGATCCTCGACTCGAACGCGGTGCTGCTGCGCGCGTGCGTACGGACCTACGGCGGCGAGGTTGCCCGCGCGGTCCGCGTGCGTGACGAAGAAGAAGCCATCGCGGCCGCGGTGCACGAGGCGATCGAGAGCTGCGACGTGGTCGTCGTGAACGCCGGCTCGTCGGCCGGGCGCGACGATTACACCGCTCGCGTGTTCGCGCGGTTCGGCGAGGTCGTCGTGCACGGTGTCGCGATCCGGCCGGGCCATCCGCTGGTGCTCGGGGTCGCGCGCATTCCGAAGGCGGCACCGCTGCTCGGTATTCCGGGATATCCGGTGAGCGCGGCGATCTGCGCGGATCTGTTTCTGCGGCCGCTGCTCGAGCGGTTGGGGCACCGTGACGCGCCCGACGCGCGCGAGATCGAGGTCGAGCTCACGCGCAAGCTCTACTCGCCGCTCGGCGAGGACGAGTACGTCCGCGCGGTCGCCGCGCGCGTCGGCGGGCGGCTCGTCGCGACGCCGCTGCGCCGGGGCGCGGGCGTGATCACCTCGCTCTCGCGCGCGAACGTCCTGATCACGATCCCGCGCTTCAGCGAAGGCGCGCGCGCCGGGACGCGCGTCATCGCGCGCGCGCTGCGGCCGCTCGCGCAGATCGAGCGGACGCTGCTCGCCGTCGGCAGCCACGACGTCGCGCTCGACCTGCTTGCCGGGCGGCTCGCGGACGACGACGTCGAGCTCGTCTCCGCGCACGTCGGCAGCATCGGCGGCCTGGTCGCGCTGCGCGAGCGCGCCGCGCACCTCGCGGGGACGCACGTGCTCGATCCGGCGACCGAAACGTACAACGATGCCGCGGTGCGGCGCTACGGTCCGCGCGAGCCGGTCGCGCTGGTGCGGCTCGCCGAGCGCGAGCAAGGGCTGCTGATCGCGCGCGGCAATCCGCGCGCGATCGACTCGCTCACAGCGGTCGCGCGGACCGCCGCGCGCTACGTCAACCGCCAGGCCGATGCGGGGACGCGGATCCTCCTCGACGCGCTGCTCGCGCGCGAACGCATCCCGCCCGAGGCGATCGCCGGTTACGATCGCGTGGAGTTCTCGCATCTCGCGGTGGCGCAGCTCGTCGCGAACGGCAGCGCCGACACGGGTCTCGCGATCCGCGCCGCGGCGCGCGCGTTCGCGCTCGACTTCGTCCCGGTCGCGTGGGAGCCGTACGATCTCGCGCTCCCGGCAGCGTCGCTCGACGAGCCGCGCATCGCGCGGCTGATCGCGATCCTGAAAGAGCCGGCGTTCCGAGCGGAGGTCGAAGCGCTCGGCGGTTACGATTGCACGCACGCCGGCGAGGTGCGCATCGTGCAGCCCGAGACGGTGAGCGTGCCGTGAAGGTCGAGCTGTTCGGGATGGCGCGCGCGCTCGCGGGCGTTTCGGAGATCGAGCTCGCGCTGGACGAGCCGGCGGAGGTTGCCGATTTTCTGCGCTCGCTCGCCGAAGCGGCGCCGGCGCTCGTCCCCGAGGTCATCGCACCGTCACGCGACGCGCTCGTCGAACCGAATCTGCTCTTGCTCGACGGACGCCGCGCGCTGCGCGCGGGCGAGACGATTCGGACGTCGGACCGCCCGTGCGTCCTCTTCCTCGCGAGCGGCGGATGAGCTACGCGGGACCGCGCGACCTGCTCGAGGTCGACTTGAGCGCGCGTACGTGGCGGCGCACCGCGCTCGGCGACGAGGTGTTCGCCGACGCGCTCGGCGGCGTCGGGCTCGCGGTGCGGCTCATCGACGAGCGCGTTCGGGGGCCGCTCGACCCGCTCGGTGCGGAGAATCCGATCGTCTTCGCGGCCGGCCCGTTCGCTTCGACGCCGGTCCCGGCCGCGAACAAGCACGCGCTGGCGACGATCTCGCCGCTCACCGGTCTGCTGAACGAAGGGCTCTCGTCGAGCCATTTCTCCGCCGTGCTGCGCCGCTGCGGGCTGGCGGCGATCGTGATCACCGGCGCGTGCGAGGACTGGACGACGCTCGCGATCGACGGCGACGCGATCCGGTTCGAGGACGCTTCAACACTGCGCGGCCTCTCCGCGCGCGAGACGACCAAGGCGCTGCGCGAATCGTACGGTGACCGTTCGCTGCGCGTCTGCGCGATCGGCGCCGCTGGCGAGCGCGGCGTTCGGTTCGCCGCGGTCGAGAACGACGGCCGCCAGGCCGGCCGGGGCGGCACCGGCGCGGTGTTCGGCGCGAAACGGCTGAAGGCCGTCGCGCTGCGCGGGCGCGGCGAGGTCGCGATCGCCGATCCGGAAGCGACGGCGCGGATCGCGGCGACGTTGCGCGAGCGCGCGCTCGGGCCGAAGACCGCGAAATACCGCATCCTCGGAACCGGTGCGAACATGCGCGTGCTGCAGCGGATGGGTCAGCTTCCGACGCGCAACTTCACCGCCGCGCAGTTCGAGGGCGCGGAGAACGTCACGCCCGAGCGCGCGCGCGAGTCGCAGGGCAGCTATCTGGAGCTGCGCGCGGGCTGCGCAGGCTGTCCGGTGCAGTGTGAGCATCTCTACGTCCGCAAGACACGCGACCGGCGAAGCGCGGCGGCGAGCGAGTACGAGTCCGTGTGGGCGTTCGGGCCGAACTGCGGCGTCGATGATCTCGACGCCGTGCTCGACGCGATCGGGCGCTGCGACGAGCTCGGCCTCGACACGATCTCGACCGGCTCGGCGATCGCCTTCGCGATGGAGTGCGCCGAGCGCGGCTTGCTCGCGCGCGACGCGCTCGATCCGGCTCGGCGCTTCGGCGGCCGCGCGGAGCTGCGGTTCAGGAACGGCGCGGTGCTGACGCCGGCGATCGACGCGATCGCCGGCCGCACCGGCCTCGGCGACGTCCTCGCGGACGGCGTGCGTGCCGCGGCGCGCCGGATAGGCCGCGGCGCGGAACGCTTCGCGATGCATTGCAAAGGGCTGGAGCTGCCCGGCTACGAGCCGCGCGCGCTGCCGACGTACGCGCTCGGTCTCGCGACGTGCACCCGCGGCGCCTGCCACAACCGCGCCGCGACGTACGACCGCGATTTGCGCGATCCGTCGGACGAGCGCGGCGACGAAGCCCGCGCGCGCGACGCGATCGAAGCGGAAGACCGCGCCGTCGCCTGGGACAGCCTCGTGCTGTGCAAGTTCGTGCGCGACTGCTTCGAGGACTTCGAGACCGAAGCGGCGGCGCTGTGGACCGCCGTGAGCGGTATCCCGCTCGACGCCGCCGCGCTGCGCGGCGCCGCGCAGCGGACCTGGGAGCGCAAGCGCGCGATCAACGCCCGCCTCGGGTGGACGCCGGCCGACGACACGCTGCCCGAACGATTGCTCACCGAACCGATCCCGAGCGGCCCGAACGCCGGCCGCCGCGTCGACCGCGCGCGTCTCGCATTGCTCGGCGCCGCGTACGAATCGCAGCGCCGCGCGGCGGGTAGCGCGGTGGCGGCCGGCTAAGCGGGCGCGATGCGACGGTTCATCGCGCTTTTCACTGTGCTCGCGTGCTGCGGGCTTCCGGCATCGGCGAGGACGCCGGTCCCGATCGGCACATTGCCGGCGGGCGCCGTTGACGGGATCACCGACGTGCGCGGCGTGCGCGTCGCGCACGTCACGAAGGTCGCAGGGACCGACGTGCGGACCGGCGCCACCGCGGTCATCGCGGGCGACGACGTGTGGAACCAGCGCGTTGCGGCCGCGACGTACGTGCTGAACGGCAACGGCGAGATGACGGGCGCGCACTGGGTCGACCAGTCGGGCTTTCTCGAAGTGCCGGTCGTCCTCACCAACACGTTGAACGTCGGCCGCGCCGACGACGGCGTGGTGTCGTGGCTGATCGCGCACCATCCCGGGATCGGCCGCACCGAGGACGTGCCGCTCCCGGTCGTCGCGGAGTGCGACGACCAAGGGATCAACGACATCCAAGGCCGGCACGTGCACGCCGAGGACGTCGTCGCGATGCTCGACGCGGCGAAGCCGGGCGATTTCCCGCGCGGCAACGTCGGCGCGGGAACGGGGATGCGCGCGTTCGGGT
>DATHLN010000262.1:0-4230 GCA_035488115.1 Candidatus Limnocylindrales bacterium
GCTCGAGAAGGTCGCGGGCTACGGTGGGCTGCGGCACGGCGAAGCCGTGATCGCCGGGATGCGCGCGGCTCTCGCGCTCTCGACCATCCGGGGCACGCTGCCGAACGATGCGCGCGACGACGCCGACGCGCATCTCGCCGCGATCCCGATCCCGGACTTCTGGCGCGACCTCGACGCCGGCGCCGTAATCGAGGCGACGCGCGGGGACAAGAAACGCCACGCGCACGGGACGCAGTTCGTGCTGCTCGACGCGATCGGCAGCGCGCGCTTGCACGACGGCGTCCAGCCGGACGATCTGCGCACCGCGCTCGCGGAGATCGGGCTCTCGTGAGCGGAGCGCAGCTCGCGTGATCGCGCGCCGGCTCGGCCCGAACGGCCCGCAAGCCGGCGCGATCGCGCTCGGCTGCATGGGGATGTCCGAGTTCTACGCGCCGGTCCCCGAGCGCGAGGCGATCGCCGCGATCCACGGCGCGCTCGAGCTCGGCATGACGCTGATCGACACCTCGGACATGTACGGGCGCGGTGAGAACGAGCGCCTCGTCGGCCGCGCGCTGCGCGACCGGCGCGAGCAAGCGGTGCTCGCGACGAAGGCCGGGATCGTGCGCAGCGCCGACGACCCGGAATACCGCGCCGTGAACGGCCGCCCCGACTACATCCGCGCTGCCTGCGACGCATCGCTCGCGCGCCTCGGCGTCGACCACGTCGACTTGTACTACCTGCACCGCCTCGATCCCGCGGTGCCGGTCGAAGAGTCGGTCGGCGCGATCGCAGAGCTCGTCAGCGCCGGAAAGGTGCGGCACGCCGGCGTCTCCGAGCTGAGCGCCGGGACGCTGCGGCGCGCGGCGAGCGCGGCGCCGATCGCGGCGCTGCAGAGCGAGTACTCGCTCTTCACGCGCGACGTCGAGACGAACGGCGTCCTCGCGACGGCGCGCGAGCTCGGGATCGCGCTGATCGCGTACGCCCCGCTCGGCCGCGGGATGCTGACCGGCGCGGTCCGCTCCACCAGCGCGCTCGCCGGCGGCGACATGCGGCGCCGCGTCCCGCGCTTCGATCCGGGGAACTTCGAGCGCAATCTCGCGCTGGTCGACGCGCTCACCGCCATCGCGCGCCGGCATAACTGCACGCCGGCGCAGCTCGCGCTCGCGTGGGTGCTGAGTCGCGGCGAGGACGTCTTCGCGCTCCCCGGCTGCGAACGCGTCGCGCACGTCGAGGAGAACGCGCGTGCCGCGGAGATTCAGCTCGATGCCGAGATGGCCGAAGGGATCGCGGCGCTGTTCCCGCCCGGCGCCGCGGCCGGCTCGCGGCTGCGCGATCTGCGCTTCGTCCACGGCTAGCGCGCGTCGAGGACTTCGTCGGTCTCGGGCGGCGGCTCGTCGAGGATCCGGTGCAGCAGCGGGAGGAACCGCAGCGCCGGTGCGCGCCGGCGCTCGGGCTCGACGATGTCGTGCGAGGCGCCCAGGCCGATCAGCTCGTGCACGCGCACGCGCCGCCCGCCCGCCGCGCGCCAGGTGCGGACGAGATCGTCGATCGTGCGGTTGTTCACCGAGGTCTCGCCGGCGTTGCGGATGATCTCGACGTGGCGCGCGCGCGGCGGACCGCTGCGAGCGTCCGCCCGCAGCGCGTCGGCGAGCGCGAGGCCCGCGGCGAGCGACCGCGTCGTGTAGCGGTGATAACCGTGCTGCGGTGCGCCGCGGCCGCGGTCGATCGGATCCCAGTACAAAAACCGGCTCGGCATGCGCTCGAGCAGCGCGCGCATCCAGGCATGCCAGTCGGCGGGGAGCCGGCGGATCCCGAGGAACGGCGCGACCGCGACGACGCGGTCGACGCGCGCGTCGACGTGACCGAGGTGCAGCGCGAGCGCGCCGCCGAGCGAGTGGCCGACGAGCACGACGCGCTCGCCGAGCGCCGCCGCCGCGTCGACGATCCGCTCGCCCTGCGCGCGCAGCTCCTCGCCGGTGAGCCCGGCGAGCGCGTCGGTCTTCCGATCGGCGTGGCCGTGGCGCGGCAGCCGCGGCACGAGCACGTTCTCGCCGCGCGCGTAGCGTTCGCGGGCGAAATCGCGCCAGGTTCGCGGGCTCGCGGTCAGACCGTGCAGCAGCACCGTCACGACCGGCGCGCGCGCGCCATGGTCGAGCACCGTCGAGCGCATCTCCTCGCCGAGCAGATCCGCCTCGCCGGCGTCGAGCGAGCGGAGGATGGCGTCGCGGTCGACGCTCTCGCTCACGCGTTCGCGAGCGCGATCAGCGCGAAGCTGCGCTCGTCGGTCTCCAGCCCTTCTTCGCGCACGACGGCGCGGAGCGACGCGGCCGTGTCACGTGCGAACGCGCGCGCCTCAGCGGTCTCGGTCCGCGCCAGGGCGCTCGCCGCGGCGACCAGGTCGTCGACGCCGCGCGCGATCCCCTCGCGCATCGCGCGCTCCGCGTCGCGCTCGGGGATCCGCACGCCGGCAGTCCCGGTCGCGAGCATCAGCACGTAGTCGAGCGCCGCCGCCGTCGCGAGGACGCGCGCGCGGTGCGGCTCGAACGCGGGATCGTCGCCGAACTCGCCGACCGCGCGCATCAGCGCGGACTGCAGCTCGACGACTAGCTGCGCGCGCTGCGCGCCCACAGCACCGCGATCTGCGTCTTTGAGTCGGGCAGCTCGTCGTCGCGAACCTTGCGCCACAGCTCGTCGACCGAGAAGATCCCGAGCTGCATGTCGGCCTCGCCCTCGTCAAACCCTTCGCGCTCGCCGACGTCGTAGCCGTCGACGACGCAGAAGTGCAGCAGCTCGTCGCAGAATCCGGGTGCGGAGAACGCCGACCACAGCCGCTCGACGCGGTGCGCGACGTAGCCGGTCTCCTCGCGCAGCTCGCGCGCCGCCGCCTCTTCCGGCGACTCGCCGTCGTTCATCCCGCCGGCGACGATCTCCCAGTTCTCGCGCGCGAGCGGGTGGCGGTATTGGCGCACCAGCAGCATCTCGCCCGGCCGCGGCCGCACGATGACCGCGACCGCCTGCGCGTGCTCGACCACTTCGACGTCGTGCGGGTTGCCGTTCCCGCCGCGCAGCGTGTCGACGCGCAGATTGACGACTTTCCCCTGATAGATGCGCTTCGTCGCCAAGAGCTCCATGCGCGGAGCTTACCCGGACCAGGAGACCGCCCCCTCCGGGCACAACGCTCCACGACCGCATCCGGGGGACTCTCGACATGGCGATGCTGGCGACGCTCGCGAAGCCCGAACCGAAGAAGTCGGCGAGCTCGGTCTCGTCCTCTTCGACGCCGTCGCCGGTACCGCCACAGAGCGCGCCGAAGTTCACGCGCGTTGCGGTGAACGTGAAGCGGGCGCAGACGCTGACCGACCCCGGCTCTTCCGTCCAGAAGAAGCACACCTGGGACAGCACGTTCACCATCTACGTGCACGAGACGCCGGCTCCGTGGATTCAAGTCGTCGTCGCGATCGAGACGGCGGCGAGCGACGAGGTCTTCAAGGTCTGGAACGCGCGCATCAAATCGGCGTGGAACGACAAGTTCGCGATCACCGACCGGACGACCGGCGTCGTCTATCCGATCCGGGCGCAGATCATCCGGCCGACGCTGCAGTGGCCCAAGCACTACACCGTCGACGTCGTCAACCAGGAGAAAGCGCTCGGCATCCGTGGGCTGATGGGGACCGAGCACATGACCAAGTGGGGCGCGCACGACCCCCAGGACATCCCGCACGAGTTCGGCCACATGCTCGGCAACAAGGACGAGTACGGAACGGTGGACGGTGCCGACTGGACGGCGAAGTACAAGCTCGACGATCCCTCGACGCACTCCATCATGCGCCGCGGTGACGAGCCTGTGCGCGAGCGGCATTTCGAGCTCATCGCCGATCAGGTGAAGACGGTGCTCGGCCACGACGTCAAGCTCACGAAGGTCGTGCAGCAGCCGGTGCCGTCGGTCTCCGTGCTCGCGCTGCCCCGACTGCTTCCCGTCGTCGCGAAGAAGCCCGGCGTCTCGCCGTCCTCGTCGTCGAGCTCCGCACCGGCGAAGAGCGACATGTCCTCGGCGCCGAAGCAGCCGGTCCTCGTTTCGTCGTCGAGCTCGGCGCCGAAGAAGGCGGACGTCTCCCCGGTCAGCGTCGCACCGAAGAAGACGGATGTCTCGTCGGCGAGTTCCGCGTCGAAGAAGACCGTCGTCTCACCGATCGGGGTGGCGCCGAAGCAGTCGGTCGTCGTGTCGTCGTCGAGCTCCTCGAGCTCGCTCAG
>DATHLN010000263.1:0-14137 GCA_035488115.1 Candidatus Limnocylindrales bacterium
CCCCGAACCCGCCCGGCGCGACGTCTCGCTCGCGGATCCGGCCGATATCGTGCGGCTCGCCAAGGAACGGCACCGAATCACGGCGGCGTAGTTCCCGCACCACCAGGCCCGTCAGGGTCCGTTCCCTTCGACTCCCATCACTGCCACCAGGCTGGCATCTTCGAGCACTAAGCCTACGCTATGAGCGGAGGCACGTCGATCTTCGGACGGCCCGGAGTCGAACGGGCGCTGCGCATCCTCGCGACGTCCGGTCCCCGCACGCAACGCGCCGTCGCGAGAGCACTGGGACGCAACTCGGGATCGACGAACGCGCTCCTGCGCCGCCTGGTCCGCATCCGCGCAGTACACATCGAACGACTCGGCACGAGAAAGTCGCTGGTGTCGCTCGACCGGAGCGCGGTCGGCCACGACGCCCTGCGCGCACTGCTGTCTTTCCGTCCGACGGCTGCCCCGGTCCCGGCCGCAGATCCTGCGATGTCGCGGCACCGTTCGTATCCCAACCGACGGCGACGCCGAGACGAGGCGCTACCGATGGACCTCGACGGGCTCTTCGGCTCGCGCATCGCCGGCCGCGCGCTCATGCTGATCCGGCGCCTAGGCGGCGCCGACATCGCCGAACTCGCCGACCTCCTGGGAGAGCGCCGCCGCCCCGTCGTGCGCCGGGCGCTGCGGCGCTTCGTCGCGCTGGGCGTCCTGCGGATCGCCCCGCGGAGCGGACTTCGCCGCCCATACGTCTTGGCACCCGATTGGCCCGGCGCCGCGCCGCTCGCCCGGCTCCTAGACCTGCACCTCGATGCGGTCCCACAGCTCGCTCGACGAGCCGCGCTCTCGGCCCGCATCCCGGAGGGCAGGCGCGGCCGCCGCGGGCCGCGAGCCGTACGCGACCGGACGCCGCACGGCCTCGACGCGGCGCCGGCCTTCGCACCGTTCATGCCGCCGTCGCACGCCAAGGCGGTCGCGCTGCTCGCGAAACACGGTCCCGTCGGGACGATGGGCATAGCGGCAGCGCTGCGCGTCGGGCGCGGCACGGCGCTCGCGCTCGGCGCCGCGCTTTGCGAGCGGCGCCTCGCGACGAGCGCGACCGCGCCGTTCGCAAAGGGGGTCGAACGGTGGTACGGCCTCACCGCGGCGGGGTCCGCGATAGGCGACTATCTGGTCGGGATCGTCGGTTCGGTTCGCAGGCCGCAGCAACGCGGCGTTCCGCCCTGTCTGCCGCAGGGCCCAACCGTCTCATGGCGGGTCTGCACGGCGGTGCCCTCGACGCCGCAATACACCGCGCTGCGAGCCCTCGACACGCTCGTGGACGGTGCGCTCCCGATGAACGAGATCGCGCGGCGCGTCGGAACGCAGGGCCGTCGGGTTCGACCGCACCTGGACGCGTTCGTCCGCGTTGGCCTCCTCGCGGTCGCATTTCCAGCGAACGTTCCGACGTACGCCTTCGACGACCGCACACCGCAGGGCCGGGCCGCGTTAAACCTGTTCCGTATGCGGTGACCGGACATGCCGCGCCGTGATCGAACCGTGCACGGCGGATGGCGGGCAAGAAACGGCGCGGGATCGGCAACTCGGAACCCGTCTTTGGGTATGTCGCCGTCGACCGCATCCTCGGGCTCCTCGCCCGTTCGTCTCCCGTGCGCCGATCAGAGGTAGCGCCGGCGCTCGGACTTCACCGTACCCCCGCCTACGCGACGATACGACGACTGGTCCGCATCGGCGCAGTCCACGTTCACACGGTAGACGGCAGAACTTCGTTCGTCGCACTCGACCGCGCGGCCGTCGGCAGCGACGCGTTGCGCGCGCTAATCCGCGCCGTAACACCGGATCCCGGCGTGACGCGAGACCTACGACGCGACGGGAAGGAGACCGCGTTTCCGGACCGCACGCGGGATCGCGACACCCACCCGATCGACCTTGACGGCCTTTTCGGGTCGGTCATCGCGGGCCGCGCGTTGTTACTGATCCGCGCCCTCGGCGGGGCAAGCACCGCAGAGCTTGCCGAACTACTCGCGAAGCGCGACCGCCCGCGAGTACGCTGGGTACTCCAACGGCTCGTCAGGCTCGGCGTGCTTCGCCTGAACGCCCGTAGCGCGAAGAAGCACAAACCGTACGTTCTGGACTGCGGTTGGAAGGGCGCCACAGCCCTGCGCGATCTCCTTGACGCGCACCTCGACGCGTCACCCGAGATGCGTCGGCGCGCCGGACTTTCACAACGGGCGGTCGGCGGCAAACGGGGCCCGCCGGCGCCGCGCACCGAACGGGAAGCCGCGCCGCACGGCCTCGACGCCGCGCCGTTCTTCGCACCGTTCCTGCCGCCATCGCAAGCCAAGGTCATACTGCTGCTGGCGCATCGCAGTGCAGCAGGAAGCACCGCGATCAGCGCCGTGCTCGGAATCGACCTAATATCGGCATGGCGGATCGGACTCGCTCTTGTGAAGTCCGGGCTCGCGACCTCCGCCGTATCGCCCGTGGGCAGGGGAAACGAACGATGGTATTCGCTCACGCCCGCTGGCAAAGTCCTCGGCCGCTACCTCGCGCGGGTCTGCCCCAAGGCGTCCGCCCCGAAATCGCGCTCACCGGCACCGGCCCTTCCCTCCGCGCCCGCCACGTCGTGGCGCGCAAGCGCCGCTTTCAGAGGGCGGCAGCGGAGCTTCTTCGCGATCCTCGACATGCTGGTCGCACACCCTCGCGACGTCACAGACATCGCCCGTTCCTTATCGACCAAGTCTCGCCGGGTGCAACTCCAGCTCGACAGGCTGGTCCGCGCCGGGATTCTAGCCGTCGCGTTTCCCGCCAACGTGCCCACGTACGCCTACGACAGGCGCACCAAGGCGGGCAGAGCGGCGCTGGCACTCTTCTCCACCCCGTAGAAGCACGCGGCGGTCGCCTCGCGCCGTCGAACCACCCCGCCATGTACGACGCGAACCTCGCCGACGTGTACCAGCCCATCTACGAACGCATCAGGAATGCCGTCGCGGAAGCGGTCGCCGACCCCGAAGAATTGGACTCTGGCGACCTCACCGCGGACGGGTCGCCGATCTGGAACTACGCCGACCGCACGGTATTGCTCGAACCGCTCTCCGGAGACCGGGTCAGGATCAGGAACGGTCTGAATCCGAGAAAGTCCGAGCACGTCGACATGCCGATCGAGCCCATCGGCCCGGTCGTCCGGCGCATCGTGGAGTCTCTCGGCGCCACCCCCAACTACGACTAGGTCTTCGCTCGACGACTCTATGCGGACGAAGTGTCCCAATGCCGCACGCGCGCGCGCGTATGGCGCACGAAACGCCGTTTGCCGTTTGCCCTACGGGCGAGATCTCACTCGCGAGCCACGGGGTGCTCTATCTCGACGAGCTGGGCGAATTCCCGCGCGGGACGCTGGAAGTGCTGCGCCAGCCGCTCGAAGAAGGCGCCGTCACCATCGCGCGTGCGTCCGGCACGCTGACGTTTCCGGCGCGGTTCACGCTCGTCGCTTCGATGAACCCGTGCCCGTGCGGTTATCGTGGCGACAAGTCAGCCGATTGCCGCTGCGACGACGCCGCGGTACAGAAGTATCTCGCGAAGCTTTCGGGTCCGCTGCTCGACCGCATCGACCTGCACGTGACCGTCTCGCGCGTCTCCTTCGGCGAGCTCGTGCAGCGCGCGCCTGCCGAGACCTCGGCAACGATCCGCGGGCGCGTCGAAGCGGCGCGGGAACGGCAGGCGATTCGCCTGCGCGGCACGGGGCTCGCGACCAACGCCGCGATCTCCGCCGCCGACGTTCGCCGCCTCTGCCCGCTCGACACAGAGACGCTGGCACTGTTGGAAAGCGCCGTAACGCGCGGCACGCTGAGCGCGCGCGCGTTCGACCGCGTCGCGCGCGTCGCCCGGACGATCGCCGATCTCGCCGGCGCCGAGACGATCGCGCGCGAGCACGTCGCCGAAGCGCTGCTCTACCGCGATCAGCGAACCCGGTAGAACGTGATCACGCCGCCGAAGCTCACGTCGCGCCATTCCATCGTGTTCGGTGACGTGAACCGGTAGCGGAACGTCCCGCCGGACGGTTTGGTGTTGGTCTCCCAATGGCCGGTGCCGACCTGGGCGCCGACGATGTAGCGCTGCTTCGGCGTCCAGTCCTCGACGCTGCGGCTGATCACGCCGTCCGGGAAGATGCGGTACGTCCCGGACTGGCTCGTCGCGACGGTGCCGCAGCGCTCGATCTCGTGGTACGTCGCACTCGGCGTCATGACGAGATCGAAGACGCATCGCATCCCGGCCATCGGATACGTCGCGCGCCACGTCCCCGGGAAGCTGTCTTGCGCGGCGCTCGCGAGCGGCAGAATCGCGAGAGCGAACACCGTGGCGGCCAATGCATAAGCGGTTCGCGCCATGAGCACCTCCGAACGGTGAGCCGAGTTCCACCGGCATGCGCCGGGTCCTCTGCCCCACGGCCAAGGCGGGCCGGCGGTACGACGGCCGGTGCGGCGAAGAGACGCGCGTGCATCCCGAAGCGCAGCGTCTCATCGCCGCTCTCCGCCTTCAGGCTCATCCCGAGGGCGGCTGGTACCGCGAGACGTATCGCAGCGCCGAGCGCGTCACGACCTCACGCGGCAGCGTGCGCAGCGCGACGACCTCGATCTACTTCCTGCTGACCGCGGAGACGTTCTCGGCGTTCCACCGGCTCTCGTCGGACGAGACCTGGCACTTCTATCGCGGCGACCCGGTCACGATCGAGGTCATCGACGCGAGCGGAACCCACGAGACCCGCGTCGTGGGCGACGGCGACGCGCTGCAGACGACGATCCCGGCGGGCGCGCACTTCGCCGCACACGTCGAAGCGCCGGGCGGTTACGCGCTGGTCGGCTGCGACGTCGCGCCCGGATTCGAGTTCGCCGAGTTTCAGCTCACCACGCGCTCGATGCTCACGGCGGCGTATCCGCATCTCGCGCCGCTGATCGCGCGCTACACACGCTAACCGCGCGAGCGCGCCTCGTCGATCGCCTTCGCGATCTGCGCGTTGATGACGCCGCACGGCACGAAGAACGGCTTGTCGAGACAGGTGATCGTCAGCGCCTGCGCCGCCGGATCGTAGGTCCAGCCGACGGAGAACCCTTTCGCACTCGCCTCACCGCTGTTGGTCGTGATCGTGATGCCGAGCTGCTTCAGAACCTCGCTCTGGATGAAGGTCCATACTTGCGGGGTGATCTGCTGGAAGGTCTGCGGATCGCATGCCATGACCCGCTCTTACCCGTTCATTCCGCGGGCCGCGCGCTCGCCGCCGCGCCCGTGTCCGGGCCGATCCAGACCGTCTGCACGTTGACGAACTCGCGGACCCCGAACTCCGAGAGCTCGCGGCCGATCCCGCTCTTCTTCACGCCGCCGAACGGCAGGCGCGGGTCGGAGGCCGTCATCCCGTTGATGAAACAGTTGCCGGACTCCAGATCGGCCGCGAGCCGCTCCGCCTTCGCGACGTCTTTCGTCCACAGGTTGCCGCCGAGCCCGAAGCGCGAGTCGTTCGCGAGCTCGACTGCGTGCGCGGCGTCGCGCGCACGCATCAGCGCCGCCGCCGGACCGAACGTCTCCTCCACCGCCATCCGCATCCCGGGCCGCACGTCGCCGACGACCGTCGGCGCGTAGAAGGCACCCGGCCCGCCGAGCGGCTCGCCGCCGAGCAGCAGCTCCGCGCCGGCGGTGATGGTATCGCGCACCTGCTCGGCGAGCGCGTCGCGAAGATCGTGCCGGGCGAGCGGGCCGATCTGCGTCGCGCGGTCGAGCGGATCGCCGGCCTTCAGCGCGCGCGTTCGGTCGACGAACAGCTCCGCGTAGCGGTCGTACACCGAGTTCTCGACGATGAAGCGCTTCGCTGCGATGCAGCTCTGCCCGGTGTTCTGGAAGCGCGCCTTCACGCCGATCTCGGCCGCCTTCTCCAGATCCGCGTCGGCGAGCACGATGAAATAGTCCGAGCCGCCGAGCTCCAGCACCGTCTTCTTGATCGCTTTCCCCGCCGCCGCGCCGACCGACGAGCCGGCGCCTTCGCTTCCGGTCAGCGTCACCGCGGCGACGCGCTCGTCCAGCACGACCGGTTCCATGTTCTTGCTGTCGATCAGCAGCGTGGCGAACGCTCCGGCCGGGAATCCGCTCGCGTGGAAGATCTCCTCGATCTTCAGCGCGACGCCGGTCACGTTCGCCGCGTGCTTGAGCACGAGCACGTTCCCCGCCATGAGCGCGGGAGCCGCGGCTCGGAAGACTTGCCAATACGGAAAGTTCCACGGCATGATCGCGAGCAGCACACCGAGCGGACGGAACGCGACGTAGCTGCGCGCGGCGCTCGATGCGTGCTCTTCGGGCGCGAGCAGCCGTTCGGCGTTCGCCGCGAACCAGTCGCACGAGACCGCGCACTTCTCGACCTCGGCCTCCGACTCGGCGATCGGCTTCCCCATCTCGCGTGTCGCGAGCGCGGCGAGCTCGGCTTTGCGATCGCGCAGATACCGCGCGGCAGTACGCAGCCGCTCGCCGCGCTCGGCGAACGGTGTCGTGCGCCACGCCCGCTGCGCCGCGACCGCGGCGTCGAGCCGCCGCTCGATCTCGGCCGGCGTGTGCGCCTCATACCGCTCGAGCGTCTCGTTCGTCGCCGGATTGCGGGTCTCGATCGGCGCGGACGCCGTGACCGTCGTGCTCATGGCACGAGGATTCCCCACCAGGCAGGCCGCTATCGCGGGAGTCGAACGGACTTCGCGGGGCGGCTTTCCGACCGGGCGGTCTGGAACGCCGTTCGTGCGACGCGTCGAATCACGAGCGCAGCGGTGTGCGTCTTGTGGCACGGCGGGCAGAGCGTCTCGAGATTGTCGAGGTGATGCGCGCAGTCGAGCGCCGCGTGCTTGCCGCGGCACGGGACGATGTGGTTGACCTCGAGCCGAGTCGTGCGCTTCACTTTGCGCCAGGCACGCATGGCGGCGAGATACTTCGCGCGCGTCGCGTAGGCGGAGAGCACCGGCCGCTTCGGCGGCGCGGCGCCGCACCGCTTGCAGCAATAGCGGTCGCGGCGCTTCGCGGCGCGGCGCGCGACCGACCACCAGTGGTTCGCCCAGAACGCGTCACCGCAGCGGTCGCTGCACCACGACCTGCGCCGCGGCGGCAGGTCCTCGCCGCACCACGCGCACGCGCCGGCGGCGCGCGAGCGCGCGAGCGTGCACACGGCAATCAGCGCGTCGCGCTTCGTCGTCCTCGCCGCGGCGGTCACGCGCGTGGAGGGCGCGCGCAGACTTCGAGCCGCGTGCCGAGCGGGTCGGTGAAGAAGATCGCCGGATACGACGCGTCGTGCTCGCGCTCGACGTCGCGCGCGCCCATCTCGGCCAGCGCGCGGGCCCACTCGTCGAGCGTGTCGCGCTCGACCCCGAACGCGAGCCGGCTGCGCGCAGGCTGCGAGCCCGCCTCCTCGATGACGCCGAAGAACATCCCTCGTCGGCCGTGCACGTGCTCCTCGAAGTACTCGACCGCGTTGTACGCGTCCGGCGTCCCTTCGTTCCACGACGCCCCGCCGAACTCGACCGTGCAGTAGCGCTTCCCGGTCAGCCCGAGGCGGCGCGCGAGCTCGTCGTAGAACCGCTCGACCGCGCCGAGCGCGGGAACCCGCATGTCGACGTGGTCGATCCCGCCGAACGCCATCGTCAGCGCGAGACCATCTGCGCGGCGTCTTCGGCGACCAGCGCCGGCGACGCTTCGCCGGCGAGGAAGACGCCGAGCTGCGAGACCGAGAACTGCATCCCGGTCCAGAACCGCCCGAACTCGGCGAACCTCGCCGACGCCTCGTCGAAGCGCATCGCGTAGATGAGCTTCTTGAAGACCAGCGGATCGTCGGCGTACAGATCGACGCCCCACTCCCAGTCGTCGAAGCCGATCGAGCCGGAGATCACCTGCGTCACGTGGCCGTGGAACGAGCGCCCGATCTTACCGTGCTCGAGCATCATCTTCGCGCGCTCGTCGTACGGCGTCGAATACCAGTTGTCGTCGCCGAGCCGCTTCTTGTTCATCGGGTAGAAGCAGACGTAGCGGCGGCGCGGGATGCGCGCCCACAGCCGCGCCGCGTTGCGCGGTTCGCGCGCCGCTTCGTCCATCATCGCATCGAACGCCGCGTTCCACGCTTCGGAATGCGGCTTCAGCCCGCGGTCGCGCAGCTCGGCGTGAATCTTCGCTGTGTGCTCGTAGAGCCCGAGCTCGAGCACCGAGACGTAGGACTCGAGCGGCTCGAGGTACTCGCGCAGCGCGAGCTTGTCGACCGCGGCCTGCACCTCGCCGAGCCGGTCGAACGAGCGCGCGTAGTGCGTGAGCATCAGGTCGCCCTTGTGGCCGAGCAATTGCGCGAAGCCCGCGTCTTCGTCGGGGGCGCGGGTGAGCGGCGCGAAGAACGCGCTCGCCTCGTCGTCGACCGCGCGCCGGCGCGCCGCATCGAGCCCGTCCCAGCGACGGCGGTCGAGCCGGAACATGCGGTGCAGGATCGCCCAGCCGTCGAGCGATTCCGGTACGTTCGGATGCCTCACGTCGCGCTCTTCGAGGTTCCCCGCACGTTCGCTTGCGCTTGCACTTCGGCGACGAGCGCGGCCGGCCGCTCGCGGTACTTCGCCCAGAGCTGCGGCATGTGCGCGAGGTCGCTCAAGATGCGCGCGTACGCCGCGTTGACGGGCGCCGGGACGCCGGCCTCGCGCGCGGCGCGCGCGACCGCGCCGTTCAGAACCTCCACCTCGGTCCGGTGCTTCGACCCGCGCAGGTCGACCAGCAGCGACGGCGGCTTCTCGCCGCGCGCGCCCGCGATCCGCGATGCGAGCACCGCGCGCGCGACCGGTGAAGGAAGCGACGCGATCCCGAGCAGCGCCCGCACCGGATAGCGCGGCAGGTCGATCGGCGCGATCCCGAGCGCCTTCATCGTCGCGCGCACCTCGCGGATCGCCCGAATCTCCATCGTGAAGACCGCGTCCTCGCGGACCAGCCGCTCGGGCAGCACGTCGAGGATCGCGCAGGCCGCGTTCGCCACGACGTTCAGCGCGAGCTTCGACCACTTCAGCGCGCGGTAATCGGCGACGGCGGTCGTCGGCAAGCCGGTCGTGCCGAATGCGGCGAGCAGCCAGTTGTGCGTGCTCGACGAGCCGACCGGCGCGAACGCGATCCCGCCGCCCTTCGCCGCGACGCCCTTCCCGCTCGCGTCGACGCCGACCGGGACGGTGAGCGCGGCCGCGACGACGTTGTCGGCGCCGAACGCCTCGGCGAGAAGCTCTTCGTTGCCGACGCCGTTCTGCGGGGTGACGATCGTCGTCGCGGACGGGTCCTTCAGCGCGCGGCGCAGCGTCTCGACCGCGGAGGGCGTGTCGTAGGCCTTGACCGTCACCAGCGCCAGGTCGGCATCGACCGACACCACGTCGTCCAGCGCGCGCGGCGCGTACGTCACCTCGTTGCCGATCCCGCGCAGCAGCTCGCCGAGATACGTCCCCACCGCGCCTTCGCCGACGACGTAGACCTTCACGCCGGTCTCTTATCTGCCGGTGCTGCCGAAGCCGCCCTCGCCGCGCGCGCTCGCGCCGAGCGCCTCGACCTCGCGGAACGCCGCGCGCACCACCGGCGCGACGACGAGCTGCGCGATGCGCTCGCCGCGCCGCACCGTGTACGGCTCGCGACCGAGGTTCACCAGTACGACCCCGACCGGGCCGCGGTAGTCGCTGTCGATCGTCCCGGGGCTGTTCAGCAGCGTCACGCCGTGCTTGACCGCGAGGCCGCTGCGCGGGCGCACCTGGACCTCGAGGCCGTCGGGCACCTCGAGCGCGAACCCGGTCGGGACCAGCGCGCGCTCGCCCGGGGCGAGAACGAGATCTTCGCCGACCGCGGCGACCACGTCGGCGCCGGCCGCGCCGCCACTCATGTACGCCGGCAGCGGCAGCCCTTCGCCGTCGGGCAGGCGGACCACGGCGACGACCGCGGGCGCGCTCACTTCGCGAGCAGGTCCTCGAGCTCGGCGCGGAAGCTCGCGACGTCGCGGAAATCCCGGTAGACGCTCGCGAAGCGCACGTACGCGACCTCGTCGACTTTCTTCAGCGCCTCCATCAGCTTCTCGCCGATCACCTTGCTCCCGAACTCCGTCTCGCCGCGCGCGAAGAGATCGCGCTCGACCGACGTGACCACCTCGTCGAGTTGCGCCTCGGAGACCGGGCGCTTCTCGGTCGCGCGGCGCAGCCCGGCCAGCACCTTGTCGCGGTTGTACTGTTCGCGGCGGCCGTCTTTCTTGATGACGAACAGGCGCGGCGCTTCCATGCGCTCGTAGGTCGTGAACCGGTGCTTGCAGCCGAGACACTCGCGCCGCCGCCGGACGGAGTTGTCGTCGTCGCGCGAGTCGACCACACGGGTCTCGTTCTTGCGGCAGTGCGGACAGAGCAGGTCGGGTCGGTCCTCTCGGAGGCTGGGGTCGCTGACGACCTCAGACCCCTACATGTTGTGGTGCCCGTCCAGTATATCCCGTTTCGGCGCGAAACCGAAAGTGAGCGAGCCGCCCCTTAGGAGGCGGCCCCGATCTTGAACATCTTCGTCCCGCAGACGGGGCATTTGCCCTCGGTCGCGGGCCGCCCGTTCTTCATCGTGATCTGCTGCGCGTCGCTGATCTCGCGCTTGGTCTTGCATTTGACGCAGTAAGCTTCGGCTGCCATTACTCGCTCGCTCTCTCCTGGTGGACGGGCAACCCGCTGAGGCGGGCTGTGAACGCACGGCCCGTTACGGGGGCCGCACGGGGAATCCTTGGAGGTCGCGGCCCCCTTGCCGGCTTGGCGAGCGCGCGTGATGGGCGGGCGTGGACCTTCTCGGAGACGCCCAGGACGGGCTCGCGCGGCGCTGGGTCGCCCGCGCGGAGCTCGACGCGCTGTGCGGCGAACGGCTCGGCGGTTTCGTGCTCGACGGCCTGTGGGTCGCCGGTGCGCTCGACGGGCTGCGCGCGCCGTGCGTCGCGGTCGTCGGGGCGCGCGCGCCGTCCGACGGCGGCCGCCGGCGCGCGCGCCGGCTCGCGGAGGATCTGGCGCGCGCCGGCGTCTGTGTCGTCTCGGGGCTCGCGCTCGGGATCGACGGCGCGGCGCACGAGGGCGCGCTCGCGGCCGGCGCGCCGACGATCGGAGTGCTCGGCGGCGGGCACGCGCACTTCTTTCCGCCGCGCCACCGCGAGCTGGGCGCCCGGATCGCGGCCGGCGGCGGCGCGGTGGTCTCCCCGTTCGGGCCGGACGTCGTCCCGCAGCCCTGGCAGTTCCTCGCGCGGAACGCGGTGATCGCCGCGCTCGCCGATGCGGTCGTCGTCGTGGAAGCGGCGGCGCGCAGCGGCGCGCTGAACACCGCCGGCCACGGCGGCGACCGCGGGATCCCGGTCCTCGCGATGCCGGGCGACGTCGACCGCCCGAAAGCCGCGGGCTGCAACGCGCTGATCCGCGACGGCGCGACCCTGATCCGCGACGCCGACGACGTCCTCGCGGCGCTGCCGTGCGCGGTCGCACCGCAGCCGGCGGACCGTGATCATTTGGACGCCGCCGCGCATGCGGAGGGCGAGGGCGCGACGGCGCGGCGGCTCCTCGCGGCGTTGCGCGATGGCGCTTGCGATGCGGGAACGCTGGCGGACCGGCTCGGCCTCGCACCGTCGCAGGCGTTCGCCGCGTTGAGCGAGCTTGAGCTTTCCGGCCGAATCGTCAGCGCCGCCGACGGTTACGTGCTCGCCCGGCGAGCGCGGGATTGACATGCAGGACGAGTCGCTGCAATACTCGCGTCATGCGCTTGAGCGAATGAAGGCTGACGGTTTTTTCGAAGACGACGCCGAGGCGGCTGTCGAGTGGCCGACTCGTCGCTACCGAAACCCCGACGACACGATCGAACACTTCGGATATGCGGCGGACGGCCGCTACATCAACGTCGTGACCGACCTTTCCGAGCACTATGTCATCACCGTCATCGACGTCCACAAACGGACTCGTGACCGCCAACGCCGGCGCCGAGAGCGCCGCTCTAACTGATGAAGCATCCGCTTGAAGTAACGATCGATCCCGAATGGCCGATCGTCTACCTGCGTTACCTTCCCGAGGACGTCGAAGACGACGGGTCGCTGCCGCTTCTGCGCGACGCGGACGGCGTGGTCCGTGATCACGCGTTCTGTGACGTCGACTATCGTTGGGACGGCGTACACATCGACGTAACGCCCGAAGACGAGATCATCGGCTTCGAGATCATCCACGTCGACCGCGCCGACGCGGTTGCGATGGCGCGGGAGTACGCGGAGGACAACGGCCTCGCGTTTCCGGACGACTTGCGCGCTGCGGCCGCGAGGAGCCCGGCGGCCTGAACGTTCGGCTGATCGCGGTCGGGAAGGTCCGCGAGCGCTACATCGCCGATGCGATCGCGGACTTTCGCGCGCGGCTGCGGCCGTATCACCGGCTGGAAGAGATCGAGGTACGCGCGGCGGACGGCGGTGATCCGGCGCGGGCGATGCGGGCGGAGGGGGAAGCGATCCTCAGGCTGATCGACCCGGCCGATCACGTCTGGCTGCTGGAACGGTCGGGGGAGATGCTGTCGAGCGAGGAGCTCAGCCGGCGGCTCGAGCGGCTGCCGCACCAGGGGATCGCGCGAGTGACCTTTGTCGTGGCCGGGACGTTCGGGGCCTCGGAGGCGCTCCTCGCGCGGGCCGACGTGCGCTGGTCGCTCTCGCCGCTGACGTTCCTCCACGAATGGGCGCGCGCACTCGTGCTGGAGCAATTGTACCGCGCGGCGAAGATCGCGCGGGATGAACCGTACCACCACTAAGGAGGCCGCCCTGCTTTCGCTCGACGAGCTCGCCGCCCGCTTCGCCGCGGCGGCGCGCGCGCTGTGGCCGGAAGCCGAGCCGGTGGTGCAGTTCGAGCCGGCGCGCCGCGCCGAGTTCGGCGACGTCGCGACCAACGTCGCGTTCGGCCTCGCGCGCATCGCGCGCAAGAAGCCGCAGGAGATCGCCGCCGAGATCGTCGCACGCGCGATGGAGGACGAGGGCGTTCGCGCGACCGTCGCCGAGGCGACGCCGCTCGCGGGGTTCGTCAACCTCAAGCTGCGGCCGGCGTTCTGGCAGCGCATCGTCGCCGACGTCCTGCGCGAAGGCGGCGACTACGGCAAAGCGCCGCCGACCGGCGAGCGGATCTCGCTGGAGTTCGGCAGCGCGAATCCCACCGGACCGCTTGCCGTGGTGCAAGGCCGCGCGCTCTCGATCGGCGACACGCTCGCGAACGCGCTCCGCCATCAAGGCTACGGCGTCTTCGCCGAGTGGATCATCAACGACGCCGGCAACCAGGTCCGGCAGTTCGGACTCTCGATCCTCGCGCGCTACCGACAGCTGTTCGATCCGAGCTTCCCGCAGCCCGCGGACGGCTACGCCGGTGAGTACGTGGTCGAGATCGCGCGCGCGCTGCGCGAGCGTGACGGTGACCGGTGGCTGAACGAGCCCGAAGACGAGGCTGCCACGACGGCCGGGCGGTTCGGTATCGCGATGATGGTCGCGGAACAGCAGGCGGACGCGCGCGCGTTCCGGGTCCGCTACGATCTCTGGCAGTCGGAGCAAGAGCTCCACGACGCCGGCACCATTCGCGACGGCGTCGAGCGCATGCGCCGGCTCGGGCGGCTGTACGAGAAAGACGGCGCGACGTGGCTGCGCACGATCGACTCGGGCGACGACCAAGACCGGGTCGTGATCCGCCGCGACGGCGTGCCGACGTATCTCGCCAACGACATCGCCTACCACTACGAGAAGCTGCAGCGCGGCGACCGCGTGATCGACATCCTCGGCCCGGACCATCACGGCTACATCGGGCGCCTCAATGCGCTCGCCGACGCGTACGGCCGCCCTGGCGCGATCGAAGTGATCATCGCGCAACAGGTGACGCTGAAGCGCGGCAGCGAGGAAGTGAAGATGTCGAAGCGCGCGGGGGCGATCGTGATGCTGCGCGAGGTGATCGACGAGGTCGGCGTCGACGCGGCGCGCTTCTTCTTCCTCATCCCCTCCGTCGAGTCGCCGCTCACCTTCGATCTCGCGCTCGCGAAGGAGCAGTCGGACGAGAACCCCGTCTACTACGTGCAGTACGGGCACGCGCGCATCGCCTCGCTGATCGCGCACGCGCGATCGAATCCCGCA
>DATHLN010000264.1:0-25073 GCA_035488115.1 Candidatus Limnocylindrales bacterium
CCTCGACCGGCTCGACCTGCGCACCGGCGAGAAGACGCGCCTCTTCCGCTCCGAGCTCGCGCCGCTCGAGCAGCCGATCACCGTGCTCGATCCCGACGCCGCGCGCATCCTGACGTCGCGCCAATGGCCGGCCGAACCGCCGAACTACTACGTGCGCACGCTCGCGGGGAGCTCGCCGCCGCGCGCGCTGACCGCGTTCACCGATCCCGCGCCGCAATTGCGCGCGATCGGCCGGCGCGTCGTCACGTACAAGCGCGCCGACGGCGTGAACCTGTCGTTCACGCTCTACACGCCGCCGGGCTGGCACGAGGGGACGCGGCTGCCGACGTTCGTGTGGGCGTACCCGCTCGAGTACATCGACCGCAGCACCGCCTCGCAGAACACGAACACGACGCAGACGTTCGTCTCGGTCACCGGGCCTTCACCGGTGTTCCTCGCGCTCGCCGGGTACGCCGTGCTCGACAACGCGTCGATGCCGATCGTCGGCGACCCCGCGACCGTGAACGACACGTACGTCGACCAGCTCGTCGCCGACGCGAAGGCGGCGGTCGACGAAGCGGTCGCGCTCGGCGTCGCCGACCCGGACCGCATCGCGGTCGGCGGCCACTCGTACGGCGCGTTCATGACGGCGAACCTGCTCGCGCACACGCATCTCTTCAAAGCGGGGATCGCGCGCAGCGGCGCTTACAACCGCACGCTGACACCGTTCGGGTTCCAGAACGAGAAGCGAAGCTATTGGGAGGCGACGGATCTCTACACCAAGATGTCGCCGTTCACGTACGCGAACGCGATCAAGGATCCGCTGCTGCTCATCCACGGGATGGCCGACGACAACACCGGAACGTTCCCGATCCAGTCGGAACGGCTCTACGCCGCGATCGAAGGGAACGGCGGGACCGCGCGGCTCGTGATGCTTCCGTACGAAGCGCACGGGTACGTCGGGCGTGAGAGCGTCGAGACGACGCTCGCGGAGATGCTCGACTGGCTCAACCGCTGGCTCGGCCGGGCGCGGGTGACGCTGAAAGCGTCCTAGCCGCGTCGCGGCGCGCGCGATCCCAGCTCGCGCGCGTGAGGCTGAAGAGGAGAACGTCGACGTGGCGGCCGCGGATCACCGCGCCGCCGCGGAGCACGCGCTCCTCGCGGAAGCCGTTGCGGTCGAGCACCGCGCGCGAGGCGACGTTCTCGGGGACGATGCAGGCTTGGATCTCCTCGAGGTCCGCGGACAGAAACGTCTCGTCGATCACCGCGCCGAGCGCGAGGCTCGCGTACCCGTGCCCGCGCGCCGGCGCCAGGAGGCTGTAGCCGACCTCGCCGACGCGCGGCGTGCGGTCGTTGACGCGCAGCGAGATCCAGCCGACCGAGCTGCGCGGGTCGCCGGCTCGCACGATCCACTCGAAACGCCCGGTCGCGCCGGGCCGCAGCACCCGCGGGCGGGCGCGCACCTGGCGCTCGAATTCCTCGGCGCGAACGCGCGGGATGTCCTGGTACTTGCGCAGGTCGGGCGCGTTCAGGACCTCCCACAGCTCGCGCGCGTTCCGCGCGTCGACCGGGACGAGGGTGAGGCGCTCCGCATGCAGCGTCTTCATCGGTTGACGTACTATGCCCCGCGCCGCGTACCGGTCCCCTTGTCGCGCACGCGCCGCCGCGTGATGCGAGGAGCGGAGGTACACGGATGGAAGTTCGCTACACGGGGACGGTCGAGACGCCGCCCTCCTTCTTCACCTCGCGGCACACGCACCGCACGCACGAGCAGTTCGACGTGCGCGCCGACGACGGCTCGCGCTTTCGCGTCGTCGACAACGTCACGATCGCGCCGCGCGTCCCGGCGCGGCCTGGGGACCGCGTCACGGTCCAGGGCGAGCTCGTCCACGACCGCGGGCGACCGCCGCTCGTGCACTGGACGCACCACGACCCGCGCGGGCGCCACCCGGACGGGTTCGTCGCGCTCGGCGGACGCGTCTATGCGTAGGCGCCGAGCGCGATCCTGCGCGGCCTACCGGCCGCGCGACTTCTTCGCCCCGCCCGCTTTCTTCGCGCCGCCGGCCTTCTTCGCGCCGCCCGCTTTGCGTGCGCCGCCCGCGGCGGCGCCGCGACCCGCGGCCGCCTTCGATCCGCCCGCGGACTTCTTCGCGCCGCCGGCCTTCTTGGCGCCGCCCTTCTTCGCGCCGCCCTTCTTCGCGCCGCCGCGCCCGGGTTTCGCGGTCCCGACCGCTTCCTTGAGGCTGCGGCCCGCGATGAACTTCAGCACGCGCTTCGCGGGGACGTTCACCGGTTCGCCGGTCTGCGGGTTGCGCGCGACGCGCGCCGCACGATCGCGGATCTTGAACTGTCCGAACGGCGTGAGCTGCACCCGGTCGCCGGACTTCAGGACCTCGGTGATGCGGTCGAGCATCGCCTCGACGATCTCGACGACCTGACGGCGCGGAAGCTCGAAGTCATCGGCGAGCTCTCTCGCCAGCTCGTTCTTGGTCATGGGTTCCTTTCGTTGTGCGGGTTCGGCTCTCGGTCGAGCCGCGTTGCCCGCACTATACGCCGGGAAACCCGCATTTCCGGCCGTTTTCCGGGTTTTTCAGAAGAATTTTCGCGCCGCTGCCTCAGCCCAGGACGATCGCCGAGCGCGCGCGCTCGGGCGCTCGGTACGGAGGAAACGTGAGCCTGAACGTCGTTCCGTCCGGACCGCTCGATTCGAGCGCGACCGTTCCGTGGGAGCGTTCCGCGGCGCGCGCGACGATCGCGAGCCCGAGCCCCGAGCCCTCGATCCCGTTCGCCGCCTCGCCGCGGAAGAAGCGCTCGAACAGCCGCGCGCGATCGGCCTCGCCGATCCCCGGCCCGCGATCGGTGACGCGCACGACGGTGCCGCCATCCTCGTCCGACTCGATCGTGACGTCGACCGGATTCCCGCCGCCGTACTTCACCGCGTTGTCGACGAGGTTGACGATCGCTTCGTACACCTCGGCGGGCTCGGCGACGACGACGTGATCGGCGGCGGCGCGCAAGCGGATCGTCCCGCCGCGCGCGGCTTTCACCTCGCCGATCGCGTCGCGCGCGCTCGAGACGACGTCGACGATCTCGGTCTCGCGGCGGTCGTCGCCTTCGAGCCGCGCGAGCGTCATCAAGCGCTCGACCAGCGCGCGCAGGCGCCGCGTCTCGGTGCGCATCGTCGGCAGCGCGAGGCCGCGCACCTCGGCGTTGTCGATCCCGCCGCGCTCCAGCACGTCGAGATAGCCGCTGATCACCGTCAGCGGCGTGCGCATCTCGTGTCCGGCCTCACCGAGGAAACGGCGCATGTGCTCCTCGACGCGCGCGCGCTCGCGAAACGCCGCCGCGACTTGCGCCGCCGCGCCGTTGTACGCTTCGACGAGCTCGCCGACGTCGCCGTGCTCCGACGCCTTGACGGCGCGCGGCGTGAAGTCGCCGGACGCGAAACGCCGCAGCTCGGCGGCGAGCGCGACCAGCGGCCGCAGCGCCTGCGAGGTGATCCAGCGCCCGATCAGCCACGACGCGATCAGCGTGACCGCGAACGCGATGGCGAACCACTTCGCCGCGGTCTCCGAGAGCGCGCGCAACTCCCGCAGATCCGGCGCGATGAAGACGCTGCCCTGCGTCCCGATCGTCACGACGTGCGGCCGCAAGCCGAAGACGATTCCGACGTCGAACGCCGAGAAGCGTGCGGTCCCGTCCGGCGACAGACCCGCGGGCCCGCGCCGGTGCTCGTTCACGCGCACGATGACGCCGTTCGGAACGGGCAGCGCGCGCTCGTGGCGCAGCACTTGTGCCGCAGGCTCGCCCGGATGGCCGTACGCGATCCCCTGCGCGCGCTTCGTCGTCACGTCCAGCGCGTCCGCGATCGGCCGCGTGCTGAGATACAGCACGAAGAACACCATCGCGCCGGCGACGATCGTCAGCAGCGTCGCGGCGAAGATCGCGCACGAGAGCGTCAGCCGCGCGCGCAGCGACATCGCCGAGCGTTACTGCGCGTGCGGTTCGCGCAGCACGTAGCCGACGCCGCGCACGGTGTGGATCAGCCGCGGTGCCGGCTGCACGTCGACCTTCGCGCGCAGGTACGAGATGTACGTCTCGACCGTCGCGGCGGAGACGTCGCGGTCGGGGCCCCAGACGAGGTCGAGCAGCTCTTCGCGTGTGAAGACGCGCTTCGGGCGGCGCGCCAGCGTCGCGAGCAGATCGAACTCGCGCGTCGAGAGATCGATCCAGCGCTCGCCGCGGCGGACCGAGCGCGCGTCGAGGTCGATCTCGAGGTCGGCGACGCGCAGATGGTGGACTTGGCGCAGCATCGGGCGGCGCAGCGCGGTCTGGATGCGCGCGGTCAGCTCGTCGAGCTCGAACGGTTTCGGCAGATAGTCGTCGGCGCCGGCGGTGAGGCCGTCGATGCGGTCGCGCACGTCGCCGCGCGCGGTCAGCATGATGATCGGCACCTCGGTGAGGCGGCGCAGCAGCGGGATCAGCGAGAGTCCGTCGATCTTCGGCATCATGATGTCGAGCACGACGCAGTCCGGGCTCCAGTCACGGATCGCGGTGAGCCCGTCAGGCCCGTCCACGGCGGTCCGCACCTCGAACCCGGCCTGGGTCAAGCCCACGTCCAGCATCTCGCGGATGCTGTGCTCGTCGTCGATCACCACCACGCGCTGCGCCGTCTGCATGCCTCCATTTTGACGGCCGAGGCTGGGAGCTTTCTCCGAGCCTATCCCAGAAAAGCCTCAGGCGCGGAGCGTCACCACGTCGATCATCGCGTCCACGATGTCGGGGTCGAACTGCTCGCCGCGCCCTTCGACCAAGCGCTCGAGCGCGACCGAGGGGGCGAGCGGCGGGCGGTACGGACGGCGGCCGATCATCGCGTTGAACGAGTCGGCGACGGCGACGACGCGCGCGACCCACGGGATCGCCTCGAAGCGCAGCCGGTCGGGATAGCCGGTCCCGTCGAAGCGCTCGTGGTGGCTGCGCACCGCCGGCGTGAGACTACGGATCAGCGCGACCTCGTGCACGATGTACGCGCCGGCCTCGGCGTGGCGGCGCATGATCGCCATCTCCTCGTCGTCGAGTCCGCGCGGCGCGCCGAGGATCTCGGGCGGCGTCGTCACCTTGCCGATGTCGTGGATCAGTCCGGCGCGGGTGAGGTGGACGACCTCGTCCTTCGTGGAACCGAGGCGTTTGGCGAGCCGGCCGCACCACGACGCGACCGCGCGCGAGTGCTCGGCGGTCAGCGCGTCGCTCTGGTCGAGCTGCGTGAGGAGATCGTCCAGCACGACGTCGACCTCGTCGACCGCCTCGTGCGCGGCTGCGGCGCGCGCGAACGTGCGCGGGCGCGCGATCGCCGCTTCGACGTCGAAGCGCGCGCGCTCGAACGCGAGCCCGGTCGCGGGATCGACCGACGTGCGGAGCACCGACGAGACCGCTTCGAGCGCGGCGGCGAACAGCTCGTCGGCGGTGAAGATCCCCGCGTAGCGGTCGCAGGCCGCGTCGACGAACGAGGTCAGGATCGTCCAGTCGCCCGCCGCGGCCGACGCGGCGCAGCGCTCGACGAAGCGCGCGGCGACGATCTTCGCGGCGACGGTGCGATCCGCGGCGGAGAGGCGGTCGAGCGCGGTCCGCACGATCCGCGGCGCACCGGCGCTCACGGCTGCCGCGAGCCGTTCGGCCTTCGTGCGCCCCGAGATCGGCAGCGCGCTCATCGCACGATCCCCGCGCGGCGGCGCGGGCGCCCGTCGAGCGCGGCGAGCGGCAGCCGCCCGATGAAGCGGGCGACACCGCCGAGCTCGCAGCGCTCCAGCACGTCGAGCATCTCGCCGAGCCACAGGACCGCCTCGAAACCGCGCCGGCGGCAGTCGTGGAACGCCGCGACGGTCTCGACGAGCGAGCGGATGCGGCCGTGCGAGTTCGTCGCGGCGACGCGCGCGTGCGCGATCGAGGCGAGCGCCGCTTCGTCGTCGTCGAGCAGCGTCTCGGCGAGCGCGAGATACGCGATCGTCCGCACGCTGAGCGGCTGGTCTTCGGCGAGCTTGCGCAGGCTCTCGCGGCTGCACGCGATCGCGCCGCGCGCCGCCTCGGTTTTGCCCGCGGCGGCACCGTACACCGCGACCTCGGCCCAGCGATATGCGGTGCGGTCGTCGTCGAAGAGCTTCTCGGCGCCCGGCGCAAGGAGATCGTAGGCGTGCTCGAAGCGCCCGTCCCACGCGGCGCGCAGCGCTTGCGCCGGGAGCAGCCCTTCGCTGACCATCGGGGTGAGCAGCACCTGCATCTCGCCGAGCTGCGCGTTGAGCCGTTCGAGCGCGACGACGTCGCCGGCGTCGACCTCGATCGCGTATGCGTTCAGGATCGCGTACAGCCGCAGCCCGGAGTTCCCCGCTTTGCGGCCCGCTTCTTCGAGGCGCAGCAGCGCGCTGCGCGCGGCCGCGACGTCGTCCTCGTGCAGCATCGCGACGTTGAACAGCACGCTGAGCGCGCGCGCGGCGAGGTCGTAGAGGAACTGGTCCTCGGCGCGCGCGAGCGCGCGCTCCGCCAGCGACTTCGCCAGCGCGTAGTCGCCTTCGTTCAGCGCGACGTACGAGGCTTGGTGCAGCACGCGCGCGCGCAGCGCGTCGTCGTCGACGCCGGGGAGCTGCACCAGCGCGCGGCGCGCGGCGTCGCGCGCGCTCTCCGGGCGGTGCACCTCGACGTACGCGGTGCCGAGGAGCGCCCACAGCGCGGCGTCGGCGTCGGCGTTCCCGCGCGTCTGCTCGCGCGACGCCTCGGCTTCGAGCAAATCGATCGCGTCGGTGCGCCCCCGGCGCACGAGGTCCATCCCGTAGCGGATCACGATCTCGCGGCGCTCGTGCTCGCGCGCGCGCTCGATCGCCATCTGGAACCACGCCTCGGAGACGTCGAAGCTCTCGTCGAGCGACGCCAGCGCCGCTTTGAGCGCGAGCGCGACGGGATGCGCGGTCAGCGTGCGGTCGCCGAGCGCGGCGAGCGCCGCACCGACGGCCGCGACCTCGCCGTGATCGAGCGCGGTGAAGCCGCGCCGGTCGAGCGCGGCCGCGACGCGGTCTTCGTCGCCGGCGCGGACGCGCAGCGCGATCGCCTCGCGCCATCGTCCGGCACGTTCGAGCGCTCCCGCGGCGCGGTCGAGCACCGCGGTGCAGCGCGCCTCCGCGAGCCGTTCGAGCCGCAGCGCGATGCGGTTCCGGCACGGCTCGTAGTACGCGTGGGTGCGCTCGTCGAGCGCGTAGACCAGCTCGGACTCCGCGAGCGCGTCGCCGAAGTCCGCGTCGCATTCGAGCGCGGCGAGGATCGTGTCGTCGAAACGTCCGATCGCCGCGGTCTCGAAGACGCGGTCGCGCTCGTCCTCGGAGAGCCGCCGGAACGCCGCGTCGAGAAGCCCGTCGTAGACGTCGTCGCGCGTCAGCGGCGCGTCGACGCGCCCGGTCGCGAGCGCCACGGCCAGCCCGAGCGGCCAGCCGGCGGTGCGCTCGTACAACGAGCGCGCCTCGTCCGCGTTCAGCGCGATCCCGGCGCGCGCGAACGCGGCGTGGATCTCGTCAGGCTGGACGCGCAGCTCGTCGGACTCGATCGGGAGGTCGCAAAGCCCGGACGCCATCCAACCCGGAACGGGGAGCGCCGATGCGTCGCGCAGCGCCACGATCCATCGCACGCGCGGGACGGTCGCTTCGACCAGCGCGCGGAGGAACGAGACGCAGCGCGGTGCGCCCGCGAGGTGGTGAAGCTCGTCGAGCACCACCGTCGCCGAGACGTTCGCGAGGTGCTCGCGCGCCCAGCCGAGCGCGACGGCCTCACCGTCGGCCTGCTCCAGCTTCGCCGCGGCAGGTCCGACGGATCGGGCCATCGCGGGGCTGACCGGGCCGAACGCGGCGGCGAGCCCCCGAAGGAGCTCGCCGGGAGCCGCGTGCTCGGGATCCGCCGCGAACCGCAGGTGCGCGATCCCGCGCAGCGCGAGATGGTCGCGGATCAGGGTGCTCTTGCCGAGCCCCTCGTCCGCGACCACCAGCATGATCGGCGCGCGCAGCGCGGCGTCGATGCGCGCGTGGAGGCGATCGCGCGGAAAGGTCCGCGTCCTCGCCTCCGCCACGCTGCGCCGCACGAGGTCGGTCCGCTCAGAACCCGGCGAGCCCGTTGGGGCTGCCTGGGCCGCCCACGACGGCGTTGAGGTTGCCGAGGTTCGCGTACAGCGCCGGTGCGCCGACCGTACCCGCGCCGTAGTCGTTCGCCGCCCCGTAGAGCCCGGCGACGAACGGGGCGCCGACGCTGGTTCCGCCGAGGACGACCCAGCCTTTCTCGGCCGAGCTGTAGACCGCGACGCCGAGCGCCGAGTCCGCGAGGAACGAGACGTCGGGGATTGCACGGCCCGTGCATCCGCCGGCGGCGCTCTGCCAGCTCGGGATGGCGACCATGATGCTGCAGCCGTTGCCGGAGCCGCTCCAGACGGTCTCGTCCCAACCGCGCGGCGAGGAGGCGTCAGCCGTCAGCGTCGTTCCGCCCACCGACGTCACGTACGGCGACGACGCGGGGAACTGGGTCTGACCGGCGCCGAGGTCGCCGGCGCTCGCGGTGATGGCGATCCCCGGCTGGTCGAACGCAGCCTGCGCGGCGGCGTCGATGTTCGGGACGTTCCCGCCGCCTTCCGGGACGCCCCAGCTGTTGCTGATCGCGGCCGGGCTGTATGAGGCCGCCGTGGCGACCGCGCCGGCGAGGCTGTCGAGGTCCTGGCCGAGCGCTTCGACGAGCAGCAACCGGCAGTTCGGGCATGCGGCGGAGGCCATTGCGAGATCGAGCGAGATCTCGTCGTTCCACGTGGTCGCGGTCGGGCTGTTGCCCGGCGGCTTGGGGGCGGGCGGAGGCGCGCCCGGGGTGGGCTTCATCTGGACCTTGGTGAAGCACCCGTTCTTGCTGGTGCAGGCCGGGAGCCCGAACTGCGAGCGATAGCTGGCGAGATCATTCTCGGCGTCTTTGTCGTCGTAGGCGGCGACGATCGCGACGAGCGGCCCGTTCGGCACACCGGAGCCCGTCGCCGCGGGCGGAAGGCCGTACGCGCTGCGCAGCTGCGCCGGGGTCAGGCCGCCCGAGGGCGTCTTCGAGGGGCCGTTGCCGCCCTTCTTGACGCCGCATGAAGCCTGGGCGGCGCCGTCGCCGTCGCACGACGCCTGGTCGGCAGGGACCGGGGTCGGCGAGGCGGCCGGAAGGGCACGCGAGATGTTGTCGGCTTGCCGCAGACCGCCGGACGCGTGCGTCCCTGGCGGGGTGAGCGAGGAGGCGCCGTGCGACGACGAGCAGCCGGCGGCGATCCCAACCGCGAGGACCGCGAAGAACGGCAGCAGGCGCATCGTCTTCTGCTGCTTGGGGGGCCGCTCGAAGGGCGGCAGGGGACGCGAAACGTCGGAAACGGTGTTCGGCATTCGCTTCATCCTTGAAGACAGTGGGTGGCCGAGCGACATCCTGTCGGCGCCCGTGAGTCCTAGTTGGTATCCCCGAATCTGGGGGTGACTAACGTCACAGGGACCCGGGAAACGTGCGGTCTCAGACGTTTCGCATAGCGGTCCTGCACAACAGTACGTCGTCGCTGCGTGGTCCGATACCGAACCGACGTCGGCAAACCGACCGAATATGATCGCTTTCCGATGGTAGTTCGCGACGACCATGACATGTGCGGCTGCGGCCACGCCGCGGGCTTACACGACCGGTATGGCTGCGCCGCATTCCTCGGCGCCTTTCCGGCAACTGCGCGCGAGAACCGCTACTGCGGATGCAGGACCCCGCGAGGCGCCGAGATTCGCACCACTGAGCACGGCTCCAGTGCGATCGTCGCGACCGTCACGCTGCGCGAGCGCAACGGCTCGGCCATCGCGGTATGCGAGTCTCCCCCGGCGCTGGAGCTCGGCGCGTCCGCCACCGAGGTGCTCGGCGCGATCAAGGCCAGACTCCTCGGTGCGATGCGCTCGAGCGACCGTGCACGCTCGCACCGCCTTCGCGTGATCCGGCGCGGCTCCGACGGCACCGAAGAGACGATCGAGGCTCTGAGCTCGCCTAGCTGATCGCCGCGCCGCCGCGCTGCGCGAAGCGTTCCGCGGAGCGCGCTTTCGCGCGCGCGGCCCATTCCTCGCGGTCGTGCGGCGCTGAGGTCGTCACGAGCGAGGCGATCAGCGTGCGCGCCACGGCGGCCACGTCGTCGACCGCGCGGTCGAACGCCGCTTCGTTCGCACGCGAGGGCTTGGTGAAGCCGGAGAGCTTTCGCACGAACTGCACCGCGGCGGCGCGCACCTCGTCTTCGGTCGCCGGCGGCTCGAAGTTGAACAGCGTGCGGATGTTACGGCACATACCCGGAGTGTAGCGGCTCCCGGCTCGCTCGTCCACGGCCGGGGGAGGCCCTCTCAAGTCCTCACCGATCGCGCCGATATGTAAAGAGTCGCTCCTGGGCGGGGAGAGTTCGCGTTCTCAGAGCCGCGTCGCGAGACCGGCGTCGTGCCGTCCCAGAGAAAGCTTGACTTGGTGAAGCCGTACTTTCGTAGAACACAGCGCGTGCGCTCCGACCGGATCGCGCGCCGCGCGGTCGCTCGATGGCTCGAGAAGACGTCGTCTCTCGCGGTGCGCGTCCTTTGCGCGCCGCTCGGCACCGGCAAGACGACCGCGGCCCAGCAGTACGTCGACACGCGCGGCGGAGCAGCCGGCTACGCGCGCGTGCCGGCCGGTGCGGACGCCGAGACGCTGCGCGCGATCATCGCGAGCGCGCCCGAGTTCGAGGAGATCGTCCTGGACGACTTCGACCGCGCGAGCGCCGACGCGCGCAACGCGCTGCTCGAGGAGATCGCCGAGGGGCGCTCGCTGCCGCGGCTCGTCCTCGCAGGGCGGTCGCGCCGCCGCCTGCACGTGCAGACGCTGGTCGCGCGCGGCCTCGCGACCGCCTGCGATCCGGAGCTGCTCGCGTTCGACGCGGACGAGATCCGCGCGCTCGCGACGTCGATGGGCGTTCCGCACGACGGTGACGACGTCGGCCAGCTGCTCTACTATACCGACGGCTGGGCGCTCGCGACGCAGTGGCTCATCCGCGACGCGGCCGAATCCGACCGCACGCTGCGCGACGCGTTCCTGCACTGGCGCCGGCAGAACGAGCACATCCTCCACGAGTACGTCGATCAGGAGTTCCTCGCCGATCCTGGCGCCGCCGAGGCGTTCCGCGCGGTGCTCGCGGCCGACTGGCCGAGCGCGCAGCCGGAGCTGGAGCGTCTCGAGCGGCTCGGTCTTCCGGTCGTTCGCACGCGCCGCGGCCTGCAGCCGTACGCGATCTTCGCCCGCTTGCGCTCGGCGCCGGCGGA
Organism: Candidatus Limnocylindrales bacterium; assembly: GCA_035488115.1. Classification (GTDB taxonomy): domain Bacteria; phylum Vulcanimicrobiota; class Vulcanimicrobiia; order Vulcanimicrobiales; family Vulcanimicrobiaceae; genus Vulcanimicrobium. The sequence goes on from DATHLN010000264.1 coordinate 11,319, forward strand.
CACCGTGGTGCACGAGAACGTCGCGGCACCGGGACCGGAGACGATGACGATCGCCGCGCTCGGCGCGTTCCGCTGCGAGATCGGCGGGCGGCCGGTGAAGTTCTTGCGCCGCCGCGACCAGCACGTGTTCGCGTACGTCGCCGTCACGCCGCACGGGCGCGCGAGCCGCGATGAGCTGCTCGGCGCGTTCTGGCACGATGCACAGCACGGCGTCGCGGCGCAGGGCTTGCGCACGACGCTCAGCCGGATCCGCCGCGCGCTCGCGGACGCGGCGCCGCACACCGATCCCGAATGCTACTTCGAGACCGTCGGCGAAGTCCGGCTCAATGCGGACCACGCGTCGGTCGACGTGCGGCGGTTCGTCGATCAGGTCGAGTGCGGGCGGCTCGAAGAGGCGCGCGGCGCGGACGAGCAGGCGACGCGGCACTACGCGCGCGCACACCGTCTCTACGGTGACCGTTTGCTCGCGGCCGAGGCACGCGAGCCTTGCTTCGAGGCGCGCGCGGCGGAACTGCACGCGGCGTACGCCGAGGCGCTCACGCGGCTGACCGCGCTCAACACGAAGCTCGGCCGCCACGACGCGGCGCGCGACTACGCGCGGATGCTGATGTCGCTCGGCGGAGACGAAGCGCGAGCCGGCGCGGTCCGCATCTTCGCGCAGCGCCACGAAAGCGCGGCCGCGAGCGCGTGAGCGCTCACGTGCCGAACAGCAGCCGGTCCAGCGTCACGAAGCGGTAGCCGCGCGCGCGCAGCGCGGCGATGACGCCCGGCACGAGCCGCGCCTCGTACGCGCGCCCGCCGGCGTCGCCGCGGCCCTGGTCGCCGTCGTGCAGCACGATGATCGCGCCGTCGCCGACCTGGCGCAGCAGCCGCGCCGTGAGCGCGTCCGGCGACGCGTTCGGCGAGGTCTCGTCGAGCATCGCGCTCCACAGCACGACGGTCTTCCCGTTGCGCTCGGCGTCCGCGATCACGGCGGCGTTGCGCGCGCCGAACGGCGGCCGCAGGTAGCGGGTTTGCAGCCCGGTCACCGGCTCGATCGCCGTGTCCGGACCGGCGATCTCTTGGTCGAGAGCGTAGTCGGAGACGATTGCGTTGAGATGCGGGTGCGTCTCCGAGTGGTCCTCGATTTCGTCGCCGTCGGCGTTCATGCGGCGCAGCAGCGCCGGCTCGCGGCGCGCCGCCGCGCCGACCACGAAGAACGTCGCGGGGACGTGCTCGCGCTCGAGCACGTCGAGCACGCGGTCGGTGACGCCGCGCGTCGGCCCGTCGTCGAACGTGAGCGCGACGCGATGGCCGCTGCCGTGCGTGTACACCCTCTCGAAGACGCCGCTGCGCGGCGACTCGACGAACTCGTAGAGCGCGTAGAACCCAACCACGAGCAGCACGATCGCCGCGAGGACGCGCGCAGCGATCACGACTTGAGCAGCTTCTCCCGCGCGGCGGCGACGGTTTTCTTGAAGCGCGGCGGGCCGAACGCCGCGAAATCGTCGACCATCTTCTGGTAGCGCGGATCGGCGTTCGATGTCGACTTCAGCGTCAGCAAGTTGGGGACGGGCTTGTTCTTGTCGAGGTGGATCTGGTACTGGCGGCCGGCGGTCGTCGCGAGATAGTGCGGATCGGCGAAGGTGAACTTGTGCGAGCCGCTGCGGTCGCCGGCGACTTGCGCGACGGTGATCGTGTAGACGTCGCTGGTGTTGCCTTTGAGCGGGCGCGTGTGCAGCTCCCAGATCCCGTCCTGCACGAGCTTCTCGAAGGTGAAGGTGACGTCGTAGCCTTGGATCGGCTCGCTGAACTTCGCGATCCGCGTCCCCGCGCGGTTCTCCGCGTCGTACGAGGCGACCGACTTCCCGTTCACGTTGTCGAGCCGCCATTCTTCGCGCGCGATCGGCCCCTTGTCGTGGGTGATCACCTCGCCGAAATGCAGCTCCGAGCGCTGGTTGCGGACCTGCTGGACCGCCTGGTAGCGCTGTGTCTCGTTGCCGGAGAACAGCCGCCAGCCGCCCACGATCCCGATGATCGCGAGGACCACGATGACCGGCGTGGTGGGGAAACGGCGCATCTTCTGTCTGTTTACCCGCCGGGGAGCGGCGAGGTGTCACGGTGCGCGTCGAGGACCTGGTTGACGACGGCGTCGGCCGCGGCGTTCTCCTTGCGCCGGACGTGCCGGACGTCGGTCCGCGCGAACTTGCGGAGGAGGGTCTTCGCCTCGGCGTGCAGGGGGATCAGGCCGGGGTGCTTGACGCGGTAGGCGCCGGAGAGCTGCTTGACGACGAGCTCGGAGTCCATGCGGACGTCGAGCTCGTCGATCCCGCGCGCGAGCGCGGCCTTGAGACCCTGGAGCAGCGCGGTCCACTCGGCGACGTTGTTGGTGGTGACGCCGAGGAACGTGCCGATCTCTTCGAGCACCTCGCCGTCCGCGCCGAACAGCACGGCGCCGGAGGCGGCCGGACCGGGGTTGCCGCGGGATCCGCCGTCGGCGTAGAGCGTAGCCTTCACGTGGAGAGGGGGAACCACAGACGACGGCTTAATACCTTCCGTCGACCCGTCGGGCAGTGGCGCAGCTTGGTAGCGCATCAGTCTGGGGGACTGGGGGTCGCAGGTTCAAATCCTGTCTGCCCGACCATGAACGGCAAGGGTTTGCGCGACGCAAGCCCTTTTCGTTTGCCGACTACAACCGGCGACTACAACCGATAGCCCGCGACACTCAGTCCCCCGAAGCAGCTCGGTCGAACAGGTCGCCGGCTTCGCGCCCGAGACTCGGGATCGCGTGCGAGTAGGTGTCGAGCGTCACCGTGATCGACGAGTGGCCGAGCCGGTCCTGGACGACCTTCGGATGAACGCCTTGCATGAGCAGGGCGTCGACGATGCGCGCGTCGGAGTCCATAAGCCGCATGACGGCGGGTGCGAGGGTGTCGCGGACGACCGTGCACAAACGGCTCGCGCGCGTGCCCCCGATGTAGGGAAGCCGGCTTTGTGATGCGGACGGCGCCGCAGAAGGCGTCTGTGCGCACACGGGTCCGCCGGCGAAGCCGACACCGACCAGGATCCACGCAGCAATGCGGTGCCACCCGAAGGCGCTCATCGTGCGGAACAGTTCGCGAAGAACGTTACGGTGTTCTCCGTGTAGAGGCGGTAGCACGTCGATGCGGCGATCGTCGGTTCCGGCTGCGGCGCGGCGTGGTCGGTCGACAAGTCCTTAAGCAGCCACGTCGTCTGCAGAATCGCGGCCTTGCCGCCGGAGAGCCGCACGAAGTATTGCGCGAAGCCGTCGAGGCTTCCGCCGCCGACGACGTCGTTGAGGCGCCTGAAGTGCAGCGTCTGTAGCGGGTTGACGAAATGTTGTTGGCCCGAGATCGGCTTCGCATCGGCATCGACTTGGCTTGGAGCGTACAGCGGGATCACGGGAACGCGCACGGCGCTGCCGTTTCGCACGGTGACGTAGACGTCTTCGCTGAGCACGTTCCGACCGCCGGCGGCGCTCACCGTCACGCGCAGAAGCGGGTTCGTTTCGCCGGGCACGGCGTAGAACGCCATCGTCGAATACGGTTGCGACGGATAATCCGATCGATCGTCGGGGATCGCAAAGTAATCCGCGCCCGCCGTCTGCGTGAGTAGCAGTGCCTCATGCCCGCCGCGGTCGGTGTACGAGATGCGAACCTTCCCCGGACTCGTATATTGCGCGTTGAGGATACGTGCGGCCGCCGCTACGCCCAGGCCCTTCGCCTCGATGTAGGTCTGCGGCGTCGCTGCGGGCGACGGCGTTACAGTAGCCGCGGGCGACGCACCCAGGCACGCGCTCATCGCCATCGCAGCGACGGCAACGGCACTGAGGCGGCTCCGGGCGAACCAAGTCATCCGCAACTCCTCCCGCCGCTATGATTCAGTCGGTCGGCGCGTCGCAACCTTCAACGAGGGAGTGCGCGCCGGGCTGCCTCGCTTGCCTGCTCGTGCCTCAGGTATGTTCAAGGCGCGCAGTCAACGACCGCGAGCGTCGGTGTACCACACGCCTAATTCAACTTCGCTCGGCTTTATGGCCCGTCTCTTCGGCGCGGCTCGTCTAACCGCCGCGTCAACTTCGGTCCACTACAACCATTTTCTACAACCGATGGCGCGGAAGTCGGCGGAATCCGGCGGACTAGGGCGGACTAGAAAGCCGCGTACGGTTGTGGTTTCCGCCCCGGCATGAGCCGCCCGGTAGGTTTCTGGGGACTGGGGGTCGCAGGTTCGAATCCTGTCTGCCCGACCATGAACGGAAAAGGGTTCGCGCGATGCGGACCCTTTTCGTTCGACTCCCCGCGGCGTATCGAGCGATCACGGCCGGTAGACCAAACCGACGCTGATCACCGGCACCACGCTGTGCACGCGCTGCTCGTTGCGGAACCGTTCGAGATCCGCGCGAAACGGTGGGTTGCTCTGCAGCGGACCGGTTGCGTTCGCGGTTGCAGTTCCGTTGCGCACGAGCGCGCCGGCGTCGACCGTGAGCGCCAGGCCTTTGATGATGCCCGTGCCGGTGCCGACGCCGGCGTAGAGCGAGGGGCGGTCGTAACTGACGCGACCGCTGACCACGCCGGTTCCCGCGACGGGATAGACGCCGTTCCCGACGCGGATCGCGGCGGTCTCCGGGCGCGCGATGTTGTCGATGTGGTCGCTCCCGAAGACCAAGCCGCCGCTGATCCGGTAGCGGCCGCCGTATGGGCGGAAATCGCCGATCACCGCGATGTTGTTGAAGTGATTGGTCGAGCGGTACGGGACGCCGTCGTACGACAGCTGCTGCGAGACGCTCATCGTGCCGGTCTCGACCCGGACGCTGAAATCGTAGAGCAGCGGCTTCTCCAGCGTGACGCCGTGGCCGATCGTGCTGACTTTCACCCCGTACGAGACCGACGAGAACAGGTCGGCGCGCGCCGCCGCGGGCAGGGCCGCGAGCACGGCGGCGAACGACGCGGCGGCCAGTCGTCTCATCGAGACCAGGCGTCTCATTGCGGCGGCAGTTCGACGACCCCGGCGCGCTCTCCGGGCGGGAGCGCGTCGCGCAGCTCGGCGTAGCGCGGGTCGATATCGGCGAGGGGAACCAGCGCGAAGGCCCGCTCGCGCAGCCGCGCGTGCGGGATCACCAAGTCCGGCTCGTCCACTTGCAGCTCGCCATAGGTCAGGATGTCGAGGTCCAGCACGCGCGGGCCCCAGCGGTACGTCGGGACACGGCCGGCCTCATCTTCGATGCGCTTCAGCGCGGCGAGCAGCGCCCGCGGCGGGAGCGCCGTGTCGAGTGACGCCGCGGCATTCACGAACGCCGGCTGATCCGTCACGCCCCACGGTTCGGTACCGTACAGCGACGAGCGCGCGATCACTGTGCCGAGACCGGCGAGGCGGTCGAACGCGTCGCGCACGCGAGCGCGCGCGTCGCCGGCGTTCGAGCCGATCCCGATCGCCGCGACCGTCACGGCAGCCGTTCGGTCCATCCGTCGGGGCGCCAGCCGCGCACGATCGCGTCGGTCACGCGCACGACGTCGCGCTGCTCGGGGACGTCGTGGACGCGCACGACGTCGATCCCGGCCGCAATCGCGAGCGCCAGCGTCGCCGCGGTGCCGAACTCGCGCGCGCCGACCTCGCGGCCGGTCAGCTTGCCGATCGTCGACTTGCGCGAGGTGCCGATCAGCGTGGGAAACCCCAGCCCCACGAAACGGTCGAGCGCGCGCAGCACCGCGATGTTGTGCTCGGGGAGTTTCCCGAACCCGATCCCCGGGTCGAGGATCACGTGCTCGGCCGGGATCCCCGCCCGCACGCAGCGCGAGGCCGCCGCATCGAGAAACGACAGCATCTCGTCGACGACGTCGCGCTCGTAGATCGCGACCGCCTTGTTGTGCATCACGACGATCGGCGCGCCGGATTCCGCCGCCGCGGCGACGAGGTCGTCGGGCGCGCCCCAGATCGAGTTCAGCGCGTCGCCGCCCGCCGCGTGCGCCGCGCGAAAGACGCGGGACTTGAACGTGTCGACCGAGACGATGGCGTCCGGCGCCGCCGCGCGGATCGCTTCGATCGCCGGGATCAAGCGCGCGATCTCGGTCGCCTCGCCGATCGGCCGGTGTCCCGGGCGGGTCGACTCCGCGCCGACGTCGACGATGTCCGCGCCGTCCGCGATCTGCGCCGCGGCACGCGACGCCGCGACGTCCGCGTGCGGATCGCCGTCGCCCGAGAACGAGTCCGGCGAGACGTTCACGATCCCCATGATGTACGTCCGCGCGCCCCACGGCAGCACGCGATCGCGCACGCGCAACGCACCGCGAGCCGCGTTCATATGCATTCAGACGTTCGAGCCGGACTGCACGTTCGCCATCCACCAGTCGCGCAACTCGGCGACGATGAACGTCGAGCCGGTCACGACGATGATGTCGTCCGCGTCGGCGTTGCGGCGCGCGACGGAGAACGCTTCGACCGGATCGCTGATCGCGCGGCCCCATGCGCCCTTGTCGTCCGCGATCAGCGCGAGCCGCTGCGGGCGCGACGACGTGCGGCCGGGCGTCGAGAACGACGTGAACACGAACCCGCCGTTCAGCGCCAAGAACGGCTCGATCACCTTCACCGCGTCCTTCGACTCGCCGATCGCCATCACGAAGGTGAACCGCCGGCCGGGGAACGACAGCGCGAGCGCGTGCGCCAGGCGCTCGGCCTTGTCGGGATTGTGCGCGATGTCGAACACTACGCCGGGATGCGAGGGAAAGAACTCCATCCGCCCCGGGATCACCGTGCGTGAAAGTCCGCTCTCGATCTGCTCGCGCGTCGGCCGCAGATCGGGCGCGAGCTGCTCCAGCGTTCGGATCGCCGTCGCAGCGTTCTCTTGCTGGAAGTCGCCGAGGATCGGCAGCGACACGTCGTACCGGTCCTCCGGCGTCGTGACGGTGAACGACTGCCCGTACCGCTCGCCGCTGCGCGGTTCGACCGTCACCGTGTCGGCGACGGAGACGAACGGCGCGCCCGCGTCGGCGCACGCCGCTTCGATCACCCGCCGCGCGCCCGGATCGCGCACGTTGCTCACCAGCGGGACGCCCTCTTTCGCGATCCCCGCTTTGTCGCGCGCGATCTCCTCGAGCGTGTCGCCGAGGATCTCGGTGTGGTCGAGCCCGACGTTCGTGATCACCGCCACTCGCGGGTGCAGCACGTTCGTTCCGTCCAGCGTCCCGCCGACGCCGGCCTCGATCACCGCGACGTCCACTTCGCTGCGCGCGAACCACAGGAACGCCAGCGCGAGGAGCGTCTCGTAGTACGTCGGGCGGCCCAGCTCGTACGAGATGCGGTCGACCGCGGTCTGCATCTCGCCGATCAGCGCGGCGAAGTCGTCCTCGGGGACCGCGACGCCGTTCACCCGCGCGCGCTCCGTCACGCTCGCCAAGTGCGGCTTCGTGTGCAGGCCCGTCTTCTTCCCGGCCGCTTGCAGCGCGGCGGCGATCATGGTCGAAGTCGAGCCCTTGCCGCTCGTGCCGGCGACGTGGACGGTCGGATACGCGTTCTGCGGGTCGCCGAGCGCGGCGAGGAACGCGTGCATGCGGTCGAGCCGGTTCGGCATGCGCCGCGACGCGTTCTCGTTGATCAGGCCGAGCAGGTACGACTGCGCCGACTGGAACGTCACCCTTCGTGATACCCGGTCGGGTGCGCGTCTGTTGCGCGCCCGGCGAGCTGGTCGAGCGCGTGCGGCAGCGCGCCGACGATCGCGTCGAGCGTCTCGCGCACCCCGCGCGGGCTGCCGGGCAGGTTCACGATCAGCGAGCGGTTGCGCACCCCGGCGACGGCGCGCGAGAGGATCGCCGCCTTCGTGTTCCGGATCCCGGCCGCGCGCATCGCCTCCGGGATCCCGGGAACCTCGTAGTCCAGCACCGCGGCGGTCGCTTGCGGCGTGCGGTCGCGTTCGGTCAGCCCGGTTCCGCCGGAGGTCAGGATGAGCCGCGTCGGTCCGTCGCAGAGCTCGATCAGCGCGGCTTGCAGCGCCGCCGGATCGTCGGGCAGGACGCGTTCGTCCTCGACCGCGAGCGCGTTGCCGAGCAGCGCGTCCTTGATCACCGGGATGCACGCGTCGGGCCGTTCGCCGGAGTGCGCGCGGTCGGAGAGGATGATGATCGAGACCGGATGGACGACGCGATCGTACTGCGAGCTCACCCGCGCCTCCACTCGCCCGATTTTCCGCCGGTCTTCTCGATCAGGCGGACGCGCTCGATCGCGATCCCTTTGTCGACCGCCTTGCACATGTCGTAGATCGTCAGCGCCGCGACGCTCGCCGCGACCATCGCCTCCATCTCGACGCCGGTCTGCCCGAACGTCGTCGCGCGGCTCTCGATCCGTAGCGTCGTCGCATCGTCCCACGCGAACGACACGTCGACCGCGCCGAGCGGGATCGGATGCGCGAGCGGGATCAGCTCGCCGGTCCGCTTCGCCGCCATGATGCCGGCGAGCTGGGCCGCCGCGAACGCATCGCCCTTCGCGAGCGCGGCACCGCGCAGCGCGTTCGCGGCGTCCTCGTTGAGCCGCACGAACGCTTCGGCCCGTGCGGTGCGTGCCGTCGCGGCCTTCCCGCCTACGTCGACCATCGCGAGCGACCCGTCGTCGCGCACGTGGGAAAGTTTTTGGCTCACCGGTTCCCCACGATCATAAGAACGACAAATCCGTCGCTTGCGGCGTCACGTCGTTCTCGCGCAGCCACACGGCGTCGTAGAGCCGCGAGCGGTAGCGGTCCCCGCCGTCGCAGAGGACCGTCACGACGACGCTGCCGGCCGGCAGCGCGCGCGAGTAGCGCGCCGCCGCAGCCACGTTCAGCGCGGCGGAGCCGCCGACGAAGAGCCCTTCCTCGCGGACCAGCCAGTGCGCCATCTCGGTCAAGGTGCGGTCGTCGACGCGCAGCGCGTCGTCGACCGGCGCGCCGGCGAAGTTCGCGACGATCCGCTTGATCCCGATCCCCTCGGCGTTCGAGTCGCCCTCGACGGACAGCTCGCCGGTCTTCACGTAGGCGAACAGCGCCGAGCCGTACGGGTCGGCGAGGACGACGCGCGTCTTCGGGTCGTGCGCCTTGAGTGCGCGCCCGACGCCGGCGATGGTGCCGCCCGTCCCGGCCGCGGCGACGAACGCATCGATCCGGCCACCGGTCTGCGCGACGATCTCGGGCCCCGTGGTGCGCTCGTGCGCGTCGCGGTTCGCGGTGTTCTCGAACTGGTTCGCCCAGACGGCGCCCGGCGTCGCCTCGGCGACGCGCCGCGCCTCGTGGTAGTAGTTGGCGGGGTTCGTGTACGGCGCGGCCTCGACGACGCGCAGGTCGGCGCCGTACGCGCGCAGGAGCGCGTACTTCTCGGGGGCTTGGTCGTCGGGCATCACGATGATCGTGCGGTACCCGCGCGCGTTGCCGACCAGCGTCAGGCCGATCCCCGTGTTCCCGGCGGTCCCCTCGACCACGACCCCGCCCGGCTTCAGCAGCCCGCGCGCCTCGAAGTCCTCGACGATCCCGCGCGCGGCGCGGTCCTTCACCGAGCCGCCGGGGTTCAGGTGCTCCGCCTTGCCGAGGATCGTGCGGCCGAGCGCGGCGGAGAGCTTCGGAAGCGCGATCAGCGGTGTGTCGCCGATCGCGCCGACGAACCCGTCGGCGGCGGTCGATGCGGCGCTGGGTGAGGGATTCGGCACGGTGCGGTGAACGTCGTCCGGCGAGGATGACGGTTCCTGTTGGCCCTGACGGCGCTCTCGCGGTGTACAGCGCGGTCGGCGATGCATTCGCGGGCCGCCGGATCGGATTCGGGCGCCGCCGCGCCGCCCTCGCGGCCAACTTCGCCCGGAACCGCGGGCGCGACGACGAGGCGGTCGCCGCGAGCTGGGTCGCCGGGCTGCTCGCCGAGATCGGGTTGCTCGCCGGCCCGAAGGCGGACAAGCCCGAGGGCGAAGGCGCGCTCGAGGAAGCCGGCCCGCTCGCCACAGCCGACGTCGCGCTCCACGCCGCGCATCTGGTCGCCGCGATCCCCGGTCTGCCGCGCGGTGCCGCCGACATCGTCCGGTGGCACCGGGAGCACGACGACGGGACCGGCGTCCCCGACGGGTTGCGCTGGGACGGGATCCCGGCCGACGCGGCGGCGCTCGGAATCGCGCACGCGTTCGTAGCCGCCGTGGAAGACCCCGAGGAGCCGCGTGACGCGACCGAGGCGCTGTTCGGGATCGCCGCCGAGTGCGGTCGGGCCTTCCGGATCGAGCTCGTCCGCGCGTTCCGCGAGTTCATCGCGAGCGCGCCCGACCGGTGGGACGCCGCGCCGGAGGTTGCGCTTCCGGCGCCCGATCGTCACGAGCTCGGTACGGCGCTCTCCACGATCACCAACGACACGATCATGGGCGGTCCGACTCCGAACTCGAGCACCACGATCACGATCCCGTGGACGCCGCGTCTCGACGGCGTCACAAGCCGCGTCGCGACCGAGCTCGGCCTCGACCGAGACGGCGCCGCCGACGTCAAATCGCTGATCATCCTTGCGCGCGTCTTTTTCATCGTCACCGGAGCGCCGGCGTGATCGATCTCCCGGCGCGGACGCGGCGCATCTCCGGAACGCGGCTGCTCGACTTGTGCCGCGAGCGCGGGATCGCGCGCCTCGCCGATCCGTTCATGGGCGTCCCGACGCACCTCAACGTGCTCAAGCGCCACGGCATCACGGTGCACGGCGGCGATCTGCTCGAATGGTTCGTGCGCGCGGGCGAAGGGCTCGTCGTCAACGACTTCACGATCCTGCGCGACAACGAGGTCGCCGAGATCGTCGAGATGATCCCCGGGCGGATCTATCCGACCGATCTGTTCCGCGCGTGGGAAGGCGTGTTCTTCAGCGAGGAGCAGGCGCGCTATCTCGGCGTCTGGCACGCGAACGTGCACGCGCTGCGGAGCGACGGGCAGACCGGTCTCGCGGTGCTCGGGCTGTGGCACGTGCTGTGCCACTGGCTGCTCAAAGCGCGGCATCCCGACGAGATGGTCGACGTCCCGCCGAGCGAGCTCGCGTGGCACTACATCCGCGAGACGCAGCGCTGGGTCTGCGGCAACGGCCGGCGCAACACCGTGCGCCGAGGCGATTTCGCCGCGACGCTCGGCGCGGTGCGCGCCGACGCCGTCTACCTCGCGCCGCCCGGCCGCAGCTCCGCGCGCCGCATCGACGCGCGCGTCTGGATGTGGGAAGCGTGGTGGCAGGGCGATCCGTACTTGAACGTCGAGCGCCTCTACCGCGACACCGTCTTCGGCGGCCGCACCAGCGACGACGGCAGCTACGACCGCGCGATCGACGAGGTCCTCACCGCCGCGGCCGCGGCACCGTACGTCATCCTGCAGTCGAACGCGCGCGAGTCCTCACGCTTCGAGCGCCTTCTCCGCGCACAGCGCCCGAACGTCGAGGTCGTCGCGCCGAACGCTGACGAGCTCTACCTCATCGGCAAACGTTAGCGCGCCTCATTGTCACCCTGAGCCGCCCCCCATTGTCACCCTGAGCTTGTCGAAGGGTGAGCCACGGCCGATGTGGTGCCTCGCGGCTCATGCTTCGACAGGCTCAGCATGACGACATTTTCATCGCGCCGGCGACGCGCTTTGGAAGCGGTACCACACCAGGCAGAGCAGCGCGAGAACGACGCTGACGATGCCGTGCTTGGTGTGCACGCCGGACGGATAGAAGTGTCCCGTCCAGTACAGGACGGCGATGATGAGGAAGACCACGGCGAGGGCCAGCGCGAGCTGTTTCATGAGACTGCTTTCGTGACGAAGAGGACGAACGAGATTCCGCCGGCCGCGATGCAATACCATGCGAACGGCGAGAGATCGTTGTGCCGAAAATACCGGGTGAGGAACGCGACCGAGGCGTAGGCGGTGACGCCCGCGACCACGCCGCCCACGACCGCCTGCACCAGCACGACGTGCGCGTCCGGTGCGAAGAGCTTCGGAAACTCGAGCACGCTCGCGGCGAGGATCACCGGCGTCGCGAGCAGGAACGAGTAGCGCGCCGCGTCCTCGTGCCGCAGATCGCGCAGCAAACCCGCGACGATCGCGGATCCCGAGCGCGAGATCCCCGGCAGCAGCGCGAGCGCCTGCGCGAACCCGACCAGCACGCCGTCCTGCGGCCGCAGCTCCTCGAGCCGCTTGTAGGGATGCGCGGCGCCGCTCGCCGTTGCATGCTGCCGCCGGCGCAGCCACTCGCCCAGCAGCATCACGAACCCGTTCAGGAACAGGAACGCCGAGACCGGGAGCGGCGAGGCGAAGAGCTTCTTCACGCTCGACTCGAGCAGCACGCCCAGCACGCCGACCGGGATCGTCCCCGCGACCAGCAGCCACGCGGTGCGCTCGTCCCGCTCGCCGCTCATGCGGCCGCGCACGATGCTCGCGACGAACGCGCGCACGATCGCCGTCCAGTCGCGCCAGTAGAAGACCACGAGGGCCAGCGCGGTCCCGAGGTGCAGCACGACGACGAACGCGAGGAACGAGTCCGAGCCTTCGTCGACGTTCCAGCGCAGCAGCGCGGGGATCAGCACGGTGTGCCCGAGGCTGCTGACCGGGAAGAGTTCGCTGACGCCCTGCAGCACGGCGAGGAGCATCGCTTGCACGAACGTCACAACGGCGGTCGGTTCGCACGCGGGGGAGGGTTTCCCGCCGGTGCGGAAGCGGCGTCGTGTGGGTGAGGCACGCTCGCACCGCCGGCTCCCGGACGCGCCGATGCTCGTCGCCTACACCATCGGCGACGAGTTCGCCGACGCGCGCACCGAGACGTACGACATCGGTCTGGGCGGGCTCGCGATGTTCGCGGAGTCCGAGCTCCCGCCCGGCCAGCCGCTGAAGCTGGAGCTCGAGCTGCGCGGCGACCCCCGTCCGCCGCTGGAGCTCACCGGCGAGGTCCGCTGGTGCCGCTACGATCCCGCGCTCGCCAAGTACCGCACCGGCATCGAGTTCACCGACCGAACCCCCACCCAAGAATCCCAGCTCCTCACCTACATCGACACGATGTACAAACTCAGAGATCTCGGCGTGCTCTAAAGAAAAACGCCTCCGCACGGAGGCGTTTTTGCGGCTTGCGGGCGCAGCCCGCAAACGCGATGGGTTCGGCGCTCGTGCAGAGCGCCGAAGCCACTATTGCGACGAGAACTCGACGCTGAAGATGTAGTCCGCGGCGATCGGTTTGCAGTCGCGGATCTCGGTCTGGAACTTCGACTGGCGCGCCGCGCTCAACGCGGCACTGTTGAGGACCGCGCTCGGCGAGGTCTGGATCTTCGTCCCGGTCACGTTGCTGTTCGCGTCGAGCGAGACGATCACCTGAACCGTTCCGGAGATGTTCTGCTGCTGCGCGATCTGCGGCGTGTCGGGCTCGACCGCGCGGATCGTCGTGGCGGGCACGTTCGGGCGCGCGCAGGTCTGCGGCGTCGGCGTCGGCTTCGGTGTCGCGGTCGGCGGCGGCGTCGGCGGCGCGGGCGTCGCGGCGGGCGCGTTCGGGACCGGCGCGGCGGTGCCCTGACCCTGCGGAATCCCCTGCGTGTTCCCTTGCGTGTACTTGTTCGCGTTCTCGGTCGGACCGGTGTTCGACTTCGTGTTCGTCTTCGCGGTGTTGATCTTGATCTTCGGCTGCTGCGGCGCCGGCGTCTGCGGCGGCGGCGTCGACTTCGGCGGCGGCGTCGGCGGCAGGGTCGGATGCGGCGTCGGCGTCGGCGGCGGGGTCGGCGGCGGCGTGGGGATGCGCGCGACCGTCACCTTCTGCGGCGCTTCCTCGGTCGCTTGCGTGCGCT
>DATHLN010000265.1:0-11640 GCA_035488115.1 Candidatus Limnocylindrales bacterium
GGATCGCGCGCGAAGCGGTGCAGCGCGGCGATGCGGTTCGTCGCGTAGGGCGTGGAGGCCGTCCATTCGGCCATCCGGAGCGACGGCTCGGCATGCAGCTCCTTGAGCTGTTCCGCGAACGCGCCCAGATCGATCTTGCGCCCGAGCGAGTGGAACGTCGAGACGGCGATGGCGCGCAGCGCGGCGTCGAGCGAGCCGCAGCAGAGCAGCCCGACGCGGTCCGCCGTGTAGTCGATCTTGCGGAGCCACGCGCCGAACGCCGTCGCGATGATCCCGTTCTCGCGCCCGTTCGAGCTCATCAGCGAGGTGAACCTGGTGTGCCCCGAGGCGATGTGCCCGAGCTCGCGGCCGATCAGGAAGCGCAGCTCGTCGTCCCGGTAGTGCTCGACGTACTGCGCGGAGATGACGATCGCGTACGGCTCGCCGATCCCGATCGCCACGACCGGGACGAACGGATCGTCGCGCACGAAGACGTGCGGCGCCGGCATCCGGAGCATCCGCGCGCATTCCTCGACCACCGCGTGCACGTGGCCGAGCTGCCGCGCGTGGATGCGCAGCCCGCCGCCGAGCAGCCGCCCGCGCGAGAAGGCGACATAGATCATCGCGAGCACGAGGATCAGCGCGATCTCTTGCCAGCTCAGCTGGTGCTGGAACAGCCAGCCCAGCACAGCGATCGTGATCGGCAGCGAGAGCAGCGTGAGCACGAACACCGTGTGCTCGCCGCGCACGCGGAGCGACTCGCGCCCTGCGAACATCGCGGTCACGACCGCCTCCTATTTCAGCATGAAACCGCTGGGGTGAGCTTGGCGCTCGTAGGTGAACTTCCCGTCCTTCACCCGGTAGAAATAGCAGTTGGGGTCGAGCGTGTCGCCGGTCGGGCCGAAGGAGTACGAGCCGGTGACCGTGTCGTAGTTGCCGCCGGTCGCGAGGGCGCGCAGCAGCGTGAGGCGGTTCGCGGCCCCGGTCCGCCGCGCGGCGAGCCGGATCAGCTGCACCGAAGCGTAGCCGTACGCCGCCAGCGGGGTGAGCGCTCCGAAGCGCGACTCGTAGGTCTGCACGTCGCGGACCGCGGTCGGCGCGAGCGGGTAGTACGGGATGCTCGTCGAGACGACGAGCCCTTCGGCCTCGGCCGCGTAGTCCTTGACCGTCTGCGGGTCGAAGAAGCCTTGCGTCGCGGCAAACCGGCCGGTGTAGCCCTTCGCGCGCAACGCCTTGAGCAGCGGCCCCATGTCGGCGACGTTGCCGGCGAGCACGACGCAGTCCGGCGCCTTGGCGAGCACCGCGTTGGCGGCGCCGGCGAAGTCCGGCTTCTCGAGCCCGAACTGTGTCGCGCCCGCGGTGATGTGCAACGAGCTCGCGCGGCGGACGAACCCGCCCGCGACGTCCGGGCCGTAGTCGGTGTCCTGCGTCACGACATGCGGCGCTTTCGAGCCCGTCTTGATGACGTACGCCGCGAGCAGGCTGCCCTCGTCCGAGTCCTTCGTCGGAAGCCGGAAGATGTTGCGGTAGCCGCGCTGGGTGATCCGGTCGTCGGTGACGGTCGGGACGATCAGCGGGATCTGCGCGTTCGCGTACGCGGGCTCAGCGACCAGCGTCGTCCCGGAGCTGAGGTGCCCGATCACCGCGACGATGTCCGGGTTGCCCGTCGCAAAGCTCGCCTGAACGGTCGCGTCGGCCGGCGTGTTGTGGTCGTCGTACTCGGTGTAGAGCAGCACCGGCTCGTTGAGCAGCCGCTCGCGGTTGAACTCGTCGACCGCGCCGCGAACGCCGTCGCGCAACTGGCGGCCGAGCCGCGCGTCGGCGCCGCTCTGCGGACAGATCAGCGCGAAGCGCAGCGTCTGGGTGAAGCTCTGCGCCTGTACGACTTGCGCGTCTCGAAGGACGGCCGCCGCGCCGCCGAGCCCGGCGAGAAAACCGGCGCGCTTCATCGCACCGCGTACGACGCGAGCGTCGTCCCGAGGAAGCCGACCGAGAACGCCATGTTCGTCAGGAACACGCGCTCGTTCAGCGCGAAGACGTCCTTCGCGAGCGCGATCAGCCGTTGCTCGTACGCGGTGACCGCGACCGCGAGCGCGACGCCCGCGTAGTACAGCCAGCCCGCGTGCGCGAGCACGCCGGCGCCGAGCAGCGCGAGCGCCATCACGGCGTGCAGCAGCACCGGCCACAGCCGCGCGCTGCGCTCGCCGAACGCCTGCGGGAACGAGCGCATCCCGCTGGCGACGTCGTACTTCACGTCCATCAGCGCGTAGAGGATGTCGAACCCCGCGACCCACACGGTGACCGCGACGAACAGCAGCAGCGCCGGCACGTCGACGCGCCCGGCGACCGCGATGTACGCGCCGAGCGGCGCGCACGCGTCGACCGCGCCGAGCACGAAGTGGACGGTCCAGGTGAACCGCTTGCAGAGCGGATACCCGACCGCGCCGAGCGCGGCGAGCGGGAGCAGCTTCACGCACAGCGGGTTGAGCATCGCCGCGGAGAGCACGAGCAGCGCCAGGCCGGCGACGATCGCCCAGATCATCACCGACGGTGGAAGCTGCCCGCTCGCGAGCGCGCGCTTCGCGGTGCGCGGATTCGTCTTGTCGAGGTCCTTGTCGAAGTAGCGGTTCGCCGCCATCGCCGCGGTGCGCGCGCCCACGACGGCGAGCGTAATCCACAGCAGCTGCCACCACGAGGGGAGCCCGCGTGCCGCCATGACCGCGCCGACGTATGCGAACGGCAGCGCGAAGAGCGTGTGCTCGACGCGGATGTCGCGCAGGAAGAGTGCGAGCGCGTAGGGGCGGTTCACCATGACCGGTGAACGTTCGGCGGGGGCCGCAAGGCTCCATCGCGCGCCGTCTTCGGCCGCGGATGAGGAACCGGCACGGCGCTCGGCGTAGCCGCGCGGCGATGGGAGAGCGGTTCGAGTTCAAGCGCCCGGACGGGAAGAGCTGCCCGGGATACCTGGCGACGCCGTCCGCCGGCGCCGCGAATGCGCCGCCGGCGGACGGCGGCGCGAACGCGCCGGGGGTGGTCGTCGTCGAGGAGTGGTGGGGCGTCACGCCCCAGATCATGCAGGTCGCCGACGACCTGGCGGCGCGCGGTTACCGCGCCCTCGTCCCGGATCTCTACCGCGGCCGGACCGCCGCGGTCGGCGACGAGGCGAACCACTTGATGGAGGGGCTCGACTTCGGCGACGCGGCGACGCAGGACGTCCGCGGCGCGGTCCTCGAGCTGAAGAAGAACGGCGCGAAGGTCGCGGTCCTCGGCTTCTGCATGGGCGGCGCGATCGCGGTCCTGGCCGGGATGTACGTCGCCGAGACCGACGCGATCGTCCCGTTCTACGGCTTCCCGCCGCCCGAGGCCGGCGATCCCAGCCGGATCCGCTGCCCCGTCCTGGCTCACGCCGCGCGGCAGGACGAGTTCTTCAAGCCCGAAGCGGTCGAGGCGTTCGAGGAGAAGCTGCGCGCCGGCAACGTGCAGCACGAGCTGCACTGGTACGACGCCGGCCATGGCTTCACGAACCCGATGCCGGTCGGCCAAGCCGGGCTCGGCCACTACGACGAAGCCGCCGCGAAGCAGGCCTGGGACCGGACCTACGCCTTCCTGGACCGCGTCCTGAAGTCGTAGACGCTCAGGGTGACGGGGGCGTGCCGCGCGCGCGGTCGGTGCGCGGCGCGACGTCGTCCGGGGAGGCGGGCGGCTCGGCGAGGAGCCGCGCGAGCCGGGCGGGCCCCTGTCCGGACCACGCGTCCGGCGTGCCGGTGCGCGCCACATCGCCCAGGCCGTACTCCGCCCAGCGCGCGGTGACGCGCGCTTTCGTCTCCGCGTCCATGCGGATCTCGGGCGGCCAGTCGCGCGCGTAGCCTTCGTCGGCGCGCTTGCGCGTCGCGTCGATCCCGAGCTTCGTCCCCGCGGCGATCTCGTACGAGCCGGAGTGATCGAGATCGTCGACCGGGCCGGGCATCATCACGAGATCGCGTCCCGGATCGACGTTGTTCAGCGCGAACCACGCGACGCCGCGCACGTCGTGCACGTCGACGTCGTGGTCGACGACGACTAATGTGCGGGTGAGCATCATCATGTGGCCGAGCCCCCACAGCGCGCTCATCACCTTCTTCGCCTGCCCGGGATACGACTTGCGCACCGCGACGATCGCGAGGTTGTGGAAGCCGCCTTCGACCGGCAAGTTGTAGTCGACGATCTCGGGGACGACCATCTGCAGCAGCGGCAGGAAAAGACGTTCCGTCGCCTTCCCGAGCCACGCGTCTTCCATCGGCGGTTTGCCGACGACCGTCGCGCCGTAGATTGCATCGCGGCGGTGCGTGATCGCGGTGACGTGCAGCGCCGGGTAGAGATCGGCGGCGGAATAGACGCCGGTGTGATCGCCGAACGGGCCTTCGACGCGCAGATCCTCGTTGTCGACCCAGCCTTCGATCACGAAATCCGCGTCCGCCGGGACCATCAGATCGACGCTCTTCGCGCGCGCGATCCGCACCGGCGCGCCGCGCAGAAACCCCGCGAACGCGAGCTCGTCGACGACCGGCGGAAGCGGCGCGCTCGCCGCGTACGTCAGCGCGGGATCGCCGCCGACCGCGATCGCGACGGGGATTCGCCGCCCCCACTTCTCGGCGTGCGCGCGCCCGTGCTTGTGGCGCTGCCAGTGCATCCCGGCCGTGCGCGCGTCGTAGACCTGGATCCGGTACATCCCGACGTTGGGACGCCCGCTCTCCGGATCTTTGGTGAAGACGAGCGGGAGGGTGATGAACGGTCCCCCGTCGAGCGGCCACGTCGTCAGCACCGGCAGCTGGGTGAGATCGGGCGGGTCGATCACGACCTCTTGCGAGGGCGCGCGCTCGACGCGGCGCGGGATCGCGCTGATCCCGGCCGACGCGAGCCCCGCCAGCCGCCCGAGCTTGCCGCCGAGGGTGGGCGGCATCGCGGCGTCGATCGTGCGCCGCACGCGCTCCTCCGCCTCGCGCAGCGTCGCCGCGCCGAACGCCATCGCCGCGCGCCGCTGAGTTCCGAACTGGTTGGTGAGCACGGGAAACCGCGAGCCGCGGACGTTCGTGAAGAGCAGCGCCGGCCCGCCCGCCTTCACGACGCGGTCGGTGATCTCGGCGATCTCGAGGCGCGGATCGACCACGGCGTCGACCGTCGCCAGCTCGTCGGCATCGCGAAGCGCGCGCACGAACGCGCGCAGTGAATCGTAGGCCATCCGCGCATCAGTTTCGCGCGACGAGCGCGATGCCCGTGGCTTCGGCCGCCGCGCGGAACTCCTCGGTCGGCGGAAGCGCCGGGCGATAGCCTTGCACGAGCGCGAGGATCTGCGGGCTCGCGAGAAGCAGCTGGTTCGCCGCGAAGTCGGAAGCCTCGAGGTTCGGCATCCCGGCCAGGATCAGCAGCGCCGCGAAGACCGACGAGGCGCGGTCGCCGGTCGAGCAGTGGACGAGGGCCGGAGCCTGGTGCGCGTTGCGCGCGAGCGCGAACGCCGCCTCGGTCGCCGCGACGTCGAACTCCGGCTGCGTCATCGTGCGCGTGATGACGATGTCGCTGAACGCAAGATGGTTCTTCTCGGCGAGCCCGCGCTCGTGCGCGAGATCGAACGGCGGCGGCCCGGGGACCGGCGGCGGCGGCGGAGCCTCACCCGGTTCGCGGACGCACACGATCGACTTGATCCCCGCGCCCGCGATCGGCGGGAAGGCGGGATCGGAGGGCTGGCCGGTCACGTAGAAGCGGTCCAGAACGATCCGCGCGCCGCTGTACGCGACGAACGCGAGCGAGTTGATCGTCGGAATCGAATAGCGCATGGCACCTCACGAAACGGCTGTGCGGCCGGCGGACGGAGTCCGGTCGGGACCAAAGAACTTGCACATCGTATGGCTCAGTTCATCGCGGTTTGCCGGCGCGCGCACGGGCGGTTCGCCGAGTCCGACTTCACTCAGGAGCTGCTCGACGCCGAGGCCGAGCAGGCGCGGCGCCTCTACGCGCAGGGCGTGTTCCGGCAAATGTGGGCGCACCGGAGCCCCGCCGGCGCGATCGTGCTGATCGAGGCCGAGTCGCGCGAGGCGGTCGACGCGGCGCTCGCGACGCTGCCGCTCGCGCAGCGGGACATGCTCGACATCGAGGTTCTCACGCTCGGACCATATCGCGGGTTCGGCGCGACCGGTTGAATCACGGCGCCGTCGGAGGCGTCTCCTTCGGCTTCGACGACCACGCGAGCGCGAGCTCGATCTTCGCCCAGGCGCTGGGCTTCAGACGGCGCGTCGCTTCGTCGAGCTCGCACGCGCCGTGCAGCGTCAGCGTCCCGGTCGCTTCGAGGCCGTCGCTCGCGGCGAGCGCGAAGTTGAAGCAGTGCTCCGCCGAGATCTCGCCGACCGGCGATCGCACCGTGGGATCGCCCGCGGCGAACTTGGCGAGATTCGTCGCAACGTGCACCTCGCCGATGTCGAGGCCGTTCTCGTCGCAGTCGGTCACGACCGTTCCGGCGAGGTCTTTCCCGCAGGCGTTCACCAGCGTGTCGGCGAGCCCGGTCGCGCCGGTCGAGACCTGCTGCTGCACCAGCGCCATTGCCGCCTCGCCGAGCGCGAGCACCGCGTCGGTTGCGAACCGCTCGAGCGCGTGCTTTCCGGCGTCGCACGTCGTTTCGCGGATCGAGTTGGTCAGGCTCGCGCCGAACTCGGTCATGACGCGGCCCTCGGTGCGAGCGTGCTCGGTCCCCAGCGGCGCAGCGACGCGACGGCGCGCGCGACCGGCGGCGGATCGGCGTGCAGCAGATCGGCGAGCGTCGAGCCGCCGCTCTGCGTCTTGAAGACGTAGACGATCACATCGCAGGTCAGCCCGTCGTCGTCGAGGTGTGCGACGACTTGCTCGACGCCCGTTGCGGCGAACGTGTAGGCGAACGACGCGCCGATCCCGTTCGCGCCCGGTTCGCCGGGCTGCGTCGAGACCGACCACCGCACGCGCGATGCGAGCTGCGGCGGCGTCGTGCGCGCGGTGAACACGACGGGTTTTCCGGCAACGGCGATGCTCGCGTCGCGCGGCGTGGTGATCTCCAGCTGGTGCATCTTCGTCTCTCCGTGCGAGGTTCGCCGCCGTACGACGACGATCGCGATCAGTCCGCCGAGTACCGCGAGGGCTGCGGCGACGAGCGCTGCGGTGCCCGGGGCGACGCCGGACCACGGTCCGGACCCGCCGGCCGGCGTGGTAGGAACGAGCGCGGGCGTCGGCGTCGCCGTCGGGACCGGGCTCGGCGTCGCCGTCGGAACCGGGCTCGGCGTCGCCGTCGGAACCGGCGTCGGTCTCGGGCTCGGCGTCGGCGATGCGGTCGAGCGCGGCGTCGGCGTCGCGGTCGGTGCCGGCGTCGGAGTCGCAGTCGCGGCCGGAGTCGGTGTCGCCGTGGCTCGGGGCGTCGGCGTCGCGGTCGGAACGGGAGTCGGCTTCGCGGTCGGCACGCGGCTCGGCGGCGCCGAGGGCGGCGCAACCGATGCGAACGCCGCGTTGAGACACGCGATGAGTGGCAGCGGCGCACGCGCGCGCGTCTGCGCGGCGCCTGCGACGCACGCGGTCACCGCGTCTGCCGGGGGCGAGCCGGCGGTGATCGCTTGCTGCTGCAAGCAGCCGATGACTTTATCACGCGGGATGGCGTCGGGGAATCCGACGCACGCGAGAAACAGCCGCGTCGCCGGGCTGGGCTGAATCGCCGCACCGGTCGTCTGTGCGCGAAGCCCTTCGGGAACGGCGAGCGCGATCACGGCGACCCATGCGGCCGCGGCGATCGGCTTCGCGGAAGGTAAGCGCCGGGCGGCGTTCACGCGAAGGCGACCACCGCGACCGACGCGTCGTGCTCGGCGCTGCGGTGCAGCAGCGCGCTCGCGCTGCGATCGCCGGCGTCCCACCACGCGCGCTCGACCGGGATCGTCCCGACGACGACGAGGTCGTCGCGGCGAAGGTGGATCTGCTGGACGGCGCTCGCCGCGTCGATTCCGGTTCCCAGCGCGCCGGCGTGTCCGTGCAGCGGGCGCTGCGCGCCGCTGCCGTCGACCAGCGCGGCGTGCAGCTGCCCCGCGCCGGCGACATCGATCTCCGGGCCGTCGCGCGCGAGCGCGAGCAGCATCACCGCCGCCGCCAGCTCGTCGTCGCGGTGCTCGCGCGCGTGCTTCTGCACGATGCGGTCGAGCGCGCCGAGCGCGGTCGCGAGCGCCTTGCGCGAGGTCACCACCGCGCGCGCGGCCGTGCGCAGCAGATCGCTCACGACGACCGGATCGCCGCCTGCGAGCACCGCGCCGACCGCGACGATCGTCGCGCCGTCGGCGCTCGTCCACGACTCGGCGAACGTCGTCCCGTGCTTGCGCGCATGAGGCGCGCGCGACGCCGTCTCGACGCGCATCCGGCAGGCCTTCGGGTGGTCGGCCGCCTTACCTCTCGGCGATTTCGCAGCGCATCAGCAGCGCATCCCGAGCCGTCCCGTCGCGGCGCGGAACGGCACGGCGCTGCAGCTCGACCTCGACGAAACCGTGCGCGCGGTAGAGCGCGAGCGCGGTCTCGTTGTCCGGGAAGACGCGCAGCATCAGCGCCGGCTTGCCGTTCGCGCGCGCCCACGCGAGCGCGGCGGCGATGAGGGCGGCGCCGATCCCGCGCCCGCGGTGCGAGGCGCGCACGATCATCCCGAGCTCCGGCTCCGGCCCGGCGATGTCCCAGAGCCGCAGGTCGCCGACGATGCGCCGCCCGTCTTCGGCGACCCAGCCGACGGCGCGCCGCTCGAGGATCGCGTCGCGCATCGCCTGCGTGCGCGCGTCGACGTCGAACGGCCACTCCGTCGCGATGAAGCGCCCTTCGCGCGCGACCTCCGCGAGCAGCTCGACGACGGGCCCGACGTCACGCTCGCCGGTCGGGCGAATCGTCCACGCCGGGCGGGCCATCGCTACTCGATGCCGAGCTTGGCCAAATACGAGGGCAGCACGTCGACCGCGCCGCCGTCGCGGTCGACCGCGAGACCGTGCCACGCGTAGCGCACGACGCCGTCCGCGTCGAGCAGGAAGTCCGCGGGGATGCGGTACTTCGATCCGGCGCGCAGCTGCGCGTCGGGCGAGATCACGGCATCGAGCTGGTCGATCGGGTAGATCGCGACCGGGAACGGCAGCGCCGCCGCGGCGACCGCGCTGCGCGCGGCGTCCGTGTCTTCCAGCACGTCGACGCCGACGAAGCGCACGCGGTCGCCGTACTTCGCGTACGCGCTGCGCACGAACGGCATCGCCTCGCGGCACGGACCGCACCAGCCGGCGAACAGGAACAGGTACGTCGGTTTCCCGCGCAGCTCGGCGAGGGACAGCGCGCTGCCGTCGCTCGCGGCGAGCGTCACCTCCGGCACGTGCTTGCCGACCGCGTCGTTGAGGTCGAAGACGGTCGCGGGGCGCCGCGCCGCGCCGGTCAGCGCGGCGGATGCGATCAGGACGAGCGCCAGCGTGCGAAGCCCAGACATGGCGAGAGCTCGTCTTCCGACGAGCTCTCGTGGTGTTCCCTGCCGAAGCGGACGGCCGGCGCTACTCGCCCGAGCCCGAACCGGGCCCGCTGGTCGGGCGCGGACGGCGCCGGCGCGGGCGGTCGCCACCGCCACCGCCGCCACCGGAGTGGCTCGGCTCGCGGCGCGGCGGCGGCGCGCCGTTGCCGCGGCTGCCGTAGCCCTCGCCGTCGCCGGAGGGGCGGCCGCCACGACCACCGTCGCCGCCGTCCTCACCGCCGCCCAGCATCGCCTTGCGGCTCAGGTTGATGCGGCCTTGCGAGTCGATCTCCATGACCTTGACCATGATCTGGTCGCCCGGCTTCACCACGTCCTCGACCCGCTCGACGCGCTGCGGCGCGAGCTGCGAGATGTGCACGAGGCCTTCCTTGCCCGGCAAGATCGCGACGAACGCGCCGAAGTTCATCAGCCGCGTGACGGTGCCGAGATAGGTCTCGCCCGGCTTCACCTCTTTGGTGAGCGCCTCGACCATCTGCTTCGCCTTCTCGGCGCCGGCCGCGTTCGCGCCGGCGATGAAGACGCGCCCGTCATTCTCGATGTCGATCTTCACCCCGGTGTCGGCGACGATCTTGTTGATCACCTTGCCGCCGGGTCCGATCACGTCCTTGATCTTGTCGGGGTTGATCTGGAGCACGATCATCCGCGGCGCGAACTCCGAGAGCTCGGTGCGCGGCTCGGCGATCGTCTCTTTGAGCTTGCCGATGATGAACAGGCGCGACTTCTTCGCTTCCGCGAGCGCGTTGCGCATGATCTCGGTCGTGATCCCCGCGACCTTGATGTCCATCTGAATCGCGGTGATGCCGGCCTCGGTCCCCGCGACCTTGAAGTCCATCTCGCCGAGCGCGTCCTCGATCCCCTGGATGTCCGTGAGGATCGCGTAGTCCTTGCCCTTGAGGATCAGACCCATCGCGACGCCCGCGACGTGGCCTTTGAGCGGGACGCCGGCATCGAGCAGCGCGAGCGTCGAGCCGCAGACCGAGGCCATCGACGAGGAGCCGTTCGACTCGAGCACTTCGCTGATCACGCGCAGCGTGTACGGGAAGTCCGCTTCGTCCGGGAGCACCGGCATCAGCGCGCGCTCCGCGAGCTGGCCGTGGCCGATCTCGCGGCGGCCCGGCGAGCGCATCGGGCGCGTCTCGCCGACTGAGTACGGCGGGAAGTTGTAGTAGTGCATGTAGCGCTTGTTGGGGATCGCGAGGATCCCGTCGAGGCGCTGCTCGTCGCTGATCGAGCCGAGCGTCGCGGCCGTGAAGACCTGCGTTTGGCCGCGGGTGAACACGCCGGAGCCGTGCACGCGCGGAACGTAGTGCGTCTTGCACCAGATGGGACGGATCTCGTCGGGCTTGCGGCCGTCGGGTCGCGTCTTCTCGTCGACGACCATGACGCGCAGCTCGTCCTCTTCCATCGCCTTGATGATCTTCTCGAAGTCCTTGATCTTCGGGTCTTCGATCAGGGCGCGGATCGCGGGATCGTCCTTCTTCGCGAGCTTGCCGAGCGCGGCGTCGCGCGAGAGCGAGCTCAGCGCTTCGTTGCGCTCGAGCTTGTCGACGACGCGCATCGCCTTGGCGACGTCCTTCTGGAAGTTCTTGCGCACCCACTTGTCGAGCTTCTCGTCGACGGTGAGCAGCGGGTACTCGCGCTTCGCCTTGCGGACTTTCTTCGCCAGCTGGTCGATCGCGGCGACGATCTTCTTCACTTCGCCGTGCGCGAACTCGACGGCGCCGACGAACTCTTCCTCGGAGATCTCCTTGGCGCCGCCTTCGACCATCATGATGTCGGTGGCGGTCCCCGCGACGACGATCTCCATCCCGCCGGTCTCGTACTGCTCGAGCGTGGGGTTGGTGATGTAGTTGCCGTTCTCGTCGCGGCCGACGCGGACGCACGCGATGTTCTTCTGGAACGGGATGTCGCTGACCGCGAGCGCCGCGCCGGCGGCGCAGACCGCGATCACGTCGCTGTCCAGACCTGGATCGGTCGAGAGGACCGTCGCGATGATCTGGATGTCGTTGCGGAAGCCGTCCGGGAAGAGCGGACGGATGGGGCGGTCGATCTGCCGCGCGCTCAGGACCGCGTGTTCCGACGGTCTCCCTTCGCGCTTGATGTAGCCGCCCGGGATCTTGCCGGCCGCGTACATCTTCTCT
>DATHLN010000266.1:0-17907 GCA_035488115.1 Candidatus Limnocylindrales bacterium
CAGCGATCTGACCATATTCTCCCCACGCGCCTCGGGGATGGGACATCACATCGGGGACGAGGCGATCAGCCGCGAGTGGTCGCGCGCGTGCAACGACTTGATCGCGCGCGTTTGCGCCCTCTATCCGGAGAACTTCGTCGGCGTCTGCCAACTGCCGCAATCGCCCGGTGCGCCGCCCGCGAACAGCATCCCCGAGCTGGACCGCTGCGTGAACGAGCTGGGCTTCATCGGCTGCAATCTCAACCCCGACCCCTCGGGCGGTCACTGGACCAGCCCGCCGCTGACCGATAAGCACTGGTACCCGCTCTACGAGAAGATGGTCGAGCTCGACGTGCCGGCGATGGTGCACGTGAGCTCGTCGTGCAACCCGAGCTTCCACGCCACCGGCGCCCACTACATCAACGCGGACACGACCGCGTTCATGCAGTTCCTCACGTCCGACCTCTTCAAGGACTTCCCGACGCTGCGCTTCGTGATCCCGCACGGCGGCGGCGCGGTCCCGTACCACTGGGGCCGCTACCGCGGTCTCGCGCAGGACATGAAGCGCCCGCCGCTCGGCGAGCTGCTGCTGAACAATGTCTTCTTCGACACCTGCGTCTACCACCAGCCGGGGATCGATCTGCTCGCAAAGGTGATCCCGGTGGAGAACATCATCTTCGGCTCGGAGATGGTCGGCGCGGTGCGCGGCATCGACCCGGAGACCGGCCACAACTACGACGACACGAAGCGCTACATCGACGCGCTGCCGCTGAGCGACGCCGACAAACGCAAGATCTTCTCCGAGAACGCGGCGCGCGTGTACCCGCGCCTCGCGTCTAAGCTGGCGAAGCTTTCCGAGACGGCGAAGCCGGCGGAGGCGGCGCGATGACGACCGCGTTCACGATGGACGCCAACTACCGGCCGTTCCACCCGAGCCCGCGCAAGCCGGCGTACAAACCGCCGGCCGGGGCGGTCGACGCGCACTGTCACGTCTTCGGCCCGGGCGACACGTTCCCGTACGCGCCCGAGCGCAAGTACACGCCGTGCGACGCGCCCAAGGAGAAGCTCTTCGAGCTGCGTGATTTCCTCGGCTTCGACAAGAACGTCATCGTGCAGGCGAGCTGCCACGGCCGCGACAACGCCGCGCTCGCCGACGCCCTGCGCGCGTCCGACGGCAAGGCGAAGGGCGTCGCGGTCGTGCGCTACGACATCGGCGAGGACGAGCTGAAGGAGCTCGACGAGGCCGGCGTCCGCGGCGTGCGATTCAACTTCGTGAAGCGGCTGGTCGACGCGACGCCCCGCGAGAATTATCTGCGCGTCGCGGAGAAGATTGCGCCACTCGGCTGGCACATCGTGGTGTACTTCGAGGCGCCGGATCTCGAAGGGCTGACACCGTTCCTCACGTCGCTCCCGGGGATCATCGTGGTCGATCACATGGGCCGCCCGGACGTCGCGAAGGGCGTCGATCACCCCGACTTCCGGCGTTTCGTGCGGCTGCTCGACGAGCACGACAACATCTGGACGAAGGTCAGCTGCCCGGAACGCCTTACCGTGCAGGGCCCGCCCTACGACGACGTCGTGCCGTTCCAGCGCACGCTCGTCGAACGATTCCCCGACCGCGTCCTCTGGGGCACCGACTGGCCGCATCCGAACATGACGTGGATCGTCCCCGACGACGGCGAACTGGTCGACCTGATCCCCCGCATCGTGCCGACGGCCGAACTTCAGCAAAAGCTGCTGGTCGACAATCCCAACCGCCTCTACTGGCCGGAGACCGAACGGCGATGAGCGATCCCGGCTTCGACGACATCCCCGGCACGCTGGTCTTCGACGCAAACCGCTCGCGACAGGGCTACCACCTCAACATGTTCTGCATGTCGCTGATGAAGCCGGAGAACCGCGAGGCGTTCCGCGCCGACGAGCGCGCGTACCTCGCGAAGTTTCCCATGACGCCCGAACAGACGCAATCGATCCTCGACCGCGACTGGAACCGCATGCTTGAGCTCGGCGGCAACATCTACTACACCGCAAAGCTCGCGGCATGCGACGGTCTATCGTTCCAACAGATCGCCGCGAAGATGACCGGCTCGACCCAGGAAGAGTACGCGAAGATGATGCTCGAGGGCGGCCGCCCCGCCGAAGGCAACCGCAGCAAGTCGGAGTGGGAACGCCGTGGCTGAGATCCTCGCCGGCGTCGCCTGCTCGCACGTTCCCGCGATCGGTGCCGCGATCGACCTCGGCAAGACGCACGAACCGTACTGGCAACCGCTGTTCAAGGGCTTCGAGCACTCGAAACAATGGATCGCCGAGCTGAAGCCGGACGTCGTGATCCTGGTCTACAACGACCACGCGTCGGCGTTCTCGTTCGAGATCATCCCGACGTTCGCGCTCGGCTGCGCCGCGGAGTTCCCGCCGGCCGACGAAGGCTGGGGCCCGCGCCCGGTCCCGGTCGTGAAAGGCCACCCCGAGCTGGCGTGGCACATCGCGCAGTCGACGATCCTCGACGAGTTCGACATGACGATCGTCAACAAGATGGAGGTCGACCACGGCCTCACCGTGCCGCTCTCGCTGATGTTCGGTCAGCCCGCCGAATGGCCCGTCAAAGTGATCCCACTCGCGGTCAACGTCGTCCAATACCCGCCGCCGACCGGCCACCGCTGCTACAACGTCGGCAAAGCCATCCGCAAAGCCGTCGAGTCCTTCCCCGAAGAACTGCGCGTGGTCGTCTTCGGCACCGGCGGAATGTCCCACCAGCTGCAAGGCCCGCGCGCCGGCCTCATCAACCGAGAATTCGACGCACGCTTCTTGGATAAACTGGCCACCGACCCCGAATCGCTCGTAAAGCTCCCGCACGTCGAATACGTCCGCGAAGCCGGCTCCGAGGGCATCGAAATGGTGATGTGGCTGATCATGCGCGGCGCTTTGCATGACGACGCGAAGGAAGTCTACCGCTTCTACCACGTCCCCGCATCCAACACCGCAGTCGGCCACATGATCCTCGAAAACCCAAATATTCACGCGGAATCGTGCGCCGCAGCAATGTCATCCTGAGCCGCCCCAATGTCATCCTGAGCCGCCCCAATGTCATCCTGAGCCGCCCCAATGTCATCCTGAGCCTGTCGAAGGATGAGCCAACGCCCCAATCCTCCCCCGTCATCCTGAGCTTGTCGAAGGATCCGCCACCATCATGAAGATCGCCCTCGCCGGACAAGGCGCATTCGGGGTCAAACATCTCGAGGCGCTCCGCAACATCCCGGACGTCGAGGTGATCTCCCTCACCGGCAGCCGCCGCGAAACCGCCGAGGAAGTCGCAAAGAAATTCGACATCCCCCACTGGACCGGCGACCTCGCCGAAACGCTGGCGCAACCGGGCCTCGAAGCCGTAATCCTCGCAACCCCGACGCAAATGCACGCCGCACAGGCCGAACAGGTGATGCGCGCCGGCAAACACGTCGAGATCGAGATCCCGATCGCCGACAACCTCGCCGACGCCGAACGCCTCGTTCAGGTTCAGCAGGAGACCGGCGTGATCGCGATGGGCGGTCACACCCGCCGCTTCAACCCGAGCCACCAATGGATCCACAACCGCATCAAAGCTGGCGAACTGAAGATCCAGCAGATGGACGTCCAGACGTACTTCTTCCGCCGCACGAACATGAACGCGGCCGGCCAACCGCGGAGCTGGACGGATCACCTCTTGTGGCACCACGCCTGCCACACCGTTGACCTGTTCCAATACCAAACCGGCGAACAAGCCTCGATTGCCGAAGGCATCCAAGGCCCCATCCACCCGGATCTCGGCATCGCGATGGACATGGGCATCCTGATGAAGGTTCCCAACGGAGCGATCTGCACCTTATCGCTTTCATTCAACAACGACGGCCCGTTCGGAACGTTCTTCCGCTACATCTGCGACAACGGCACCTATCTCGCGCGCTACGACGATCTCTTCGACGGAAAGAACAACCCCATCAACCTAAGCGGCGTCGCGATGTCGATGAACGGAATCGAGTTGCAAGATCGGGAGTTCACTTCCGCGATTCGCGAAAGTCGTGAGCCGAACGCGAGCATCGCGCAGTGTCTCGGAGCAATGCGGACGCTGGATCGCGTTGACAAGACGCTTACGACTGATTAGGAAGCGGAGAAGGACGCATCATCTCAACAACCGATCGCTGCAGTCTGACGATGCAACATCGTACGTGTAAGATCGGTCATCCGGGCTGGCTTTCTCCGCTGTCTCCCGGCTACGCGTGCGTCGTTTTTTCTCGTTTACGTCTCGCGGAAATTCGCGTTGCAGGATTGCCCGATCGGCGGCCAACCTCCTTTTATCGAAGACATAGCCAACATACGGGATGAAGGTCCTTGTCGATGATCCGTCGTGGATTGGTGAACGGCCGCGCTCCAGTCTCTGGAGTGCAGCATCGGAATAACCCTTGTAGATGCACACGACTCCGTCGGACTCAAACCCCATGGCGAACGGCGCACCATTGTTGAATCCGCTTGCATCCCACCAGTTTGCGCCGGTCAAATCTGCGGCAGCCAAGTCCGAGTTCGAGCCATCGCTGATATCAGGCAGCGTCGCGTAGTCAAGCGCCGTATATGCCAGCTTTGAACGTCGAAGATCAAGGTGCAGCCGTGCTCGACTGAGCGTCGCCCCCGTGAAGTCGGCATCACGGGCTGTGCCTTCGATAAACGCATCGGAGAGGTCTGCGTCCGCAAACGATACGCCGTCGAGGTTGGCTGCCAAAAGAGCGACGCCACGCCAATCCAAATACCCGAACGGCTCCGAGCGACCGGCTAGCACGCGCTCAATTACAAGACTCGTCACAAACAACGATCTCGCGCTTTTCATCGCATCCGCCTTGATGTGTTGCGTAGTACCGAAGCTTTGCTGCGGCCCCGTCGTCCACGGCGGTTTCGACTCGAATGCCATGGAGAGCCAGTCGAATGTTCCATCTTCGCCCGCCGCGATAAAGCGAAATGCGCGACTGAAGGCGTTTTCGTCAGCCGTCCGCGCTGTGTCGTACGATGTTAAGATGTGAAGTCTGATCACGGCGTCTTGAAGCTCAGCTACCTCCCACCGCGTCGCTAGCGTCGGATCAACTACGCTCTGAAGGTCCTCGTCCAATTCGGAATATCGCTCGTACGCAATGAGCCGGGCTACGTCAAGGCGACGCCTAAGCGGCACGCTCCGAAAATGCTCCGGGCGCGGCATTCCGACGGCGACATAGCGACGCGATGCTCGAACAAAGTCGAACGTCGCTTTCCGATTCTCGCGAACGACCTGGGCTAGAGCCGGAGGGCCGATTGAGGCAATGCTTGGAATCAATACGCGTAGAACGCGGGGATCGTCCTCAGCGGCGAGTTGTGTAATCAAAATGGTCGTCGTCTGCGGGGCGTACTCGCTGCCTTTTACGAAGTTCGACAGGCCGACGACTGCGCCCGCACGAGCGGGCGCACTCATTGATCCGAGTTGCTGGACCAGGCGCGCAAAGCTGTCGGCATCATGTTGTTCCTGACTATAGGTCTGCGTCTTGATCGCAACGTAAACGCTGAGGAAGCCCACGAGGATTGGCGTCGCAGCTGAAACGAGAAGTGCCAACCGGCTGCGTCTCGAGGAACGACGCATGTCGAGGATTTCCTCGGCTAGTTTCTCGCGCTGTAACCCCGTTGTCGCTTCGAGCGCCTCGACTTCAAGACGCAGTTTCCGCGCGCCGAGATCCTCCTCAGTCGCGTTTGAATCCCGCCCGGCATTCGCCTCGGTGTGGCACTCTTCGTCCATGCTCCAGCTCGATTCAATGGTTTAGATTCTCGATCGGTCGGAAGCCTCGGTGTAGAACAAACTCAATCAGAAGAATATGGCGCTTCCCTTACTTCTCCCCAGTGAGCCGAACTGGGATATTCGAAGAGACTCGGGATTATCAGATCGTCGGGTCCGCCGAGTATCGTCGGCATTTGAACACACCCGCGGCGAGATCCGTCGTGACACCACTCCTCTCCGAACTCCTTCGCACCCTCTTTCGTTTGCCATACGCCGGCAAGTCGAATTTTATCCGAAAACAGTCCGACTTGCAAAACGACGTGCCGGCGCCCGTCGAGTACCTCGAGCACGTTACGTCGGTAATTGTGGTCCCATGAGACGCTAGGGTCTGAAGAGACGCGCCAGTGGTTGTTCAGAACTTCTACGATGACATTACCTTTCGTGTCTCGAACAGTGGTCGAAAACAGTATCGTCCCGGCGGGCCCGCGTTTAATACGGATAGCGGTATCAGCATCCAGCCGAAGACCGTCACCGTGTCCGCCGTACGTCAGGAACATTCCCGTACGTTCGTTGTTTCCGCCCCAATCGAAGCCGATTGGTGAGCCACCAATGAATAGCGGTATCGTCTCCGAGACGTCTTGAGAAGCCGGCGAGACAAGTGTGCCCTCGAACCTCGCGGCCTGCTCAGACTTCCAAATGGCCGGAACACGCGTCGCGACAACCGCGGTGAAAGCGCCACCAACCACTACCAGCGAGAGCGCCTTCACCATCGGCGATCGGGGTGACCACCAAGTCGTGTGCCACAGATAGAGTAACAAAAATAGCAAACACAGTGCCATCAAGGCAGTTCGAACAAGAATAGTTGGGACAACGGCCGCAGCGGCGAGTGAAAGCGCACCGCAAACAAACATAATGAGTTCACGCCTTACGGCTCGATCGTCGTTACGCGGTCGATCCGCCTCATTCTGTTGTTTGCCTTCAGGCAGCTGAGGCGACGGTCGCCTTTTCTTCCGGGAGCTGCGGCGTGACACAGACCACCCTCGTCGACGTCAAAAAATATCGGTGACTCGAAATTGGGCTATCGTATTTGCCCGCAAGATTGAAAAAAACGAAATCACTATTGAGCTGCGGCGCCGACGTCACACACGCCAGCGCCGCGAATTTCCTACGGCGTCGAGACGGTGACGTTCCGGTAGAGGAAGCCGACGCCGTTCGATCCGTTGCCGTGCAGCAGCAGATCGTTCACCGCGCGTGAATGCCGGTGCATGCCGTCGGGATCCGACTCGGTGTCCATCGTGTAGTAGTCCTGCCACGAGCCGCCGGTCCATCGTGTATCGCCGTCCACCGTCACTTCGACGCGATCGCGGCGGCCCTCGAAGTGCATCACGATGCCGATCGTGTGCTCAACGTTCGGGTCGACGTAGGCCACGTCGTGCTGCACGAAGTTCGCACACTGGAAGCACGGCGGCGGTCCGAGATTTCCGCAGGCGAGCGTCGTGCAGACGCCTTGCACGTCGTACGAGAAGATGTGCAGCGACGGCTTGCTGTTGCGCGGGTTCGGAACGTACTCCATGCCCACGTACGACATGCGCGCGCCGTCGTTGTTGTAAACCGGCGAGACGCTCATCGCGATCCCCGGCTGATAGCCGCCGGTCGACGACGTGATCGTCCACGACGCGCGGAACGTATCGCGGCACGCCTCACCGCACACGGTCCACGCAGGCAGCGGAACCGTGTACGAGTCCTCGTCACCGGCCGGCTTCGCGACCGGCGGGCTGCCGAGCCCGTTGTAGCAGCCGTCCGCGGCGGCGTTCTGCACCACGAGCACTTTGGAGGGCGGGTTCCCTCCCGAGAACTTCGCGTTCGGATACGTCGCGGTGGAATCGACGTGCGAGAGGCTGTAGCCGCAAGCGCTCCCGAGCCAGCCCTGCTGCCCCGCGATCGGGCCGAGGTTGAACGAATCGAACGTGTTCGCGACGCGCCGGCCACCGTCGTTCCCATCTTCGTCGCCACCGCGCGCTTCGGACGAGACAGCGACGGCGTGGCCGGCCGGCTGTACCTGCTGAGACGGCTGCGGAACCGAAGAGCTCGAGCCCCCGCCTCCGCACGCGGCGAGGGCAAACGTCGCCGCGAGCACCGCGGACGCGGAAAAGATGCGAATCTGCATGGAGCCTCCAAGCCGGGGATGAGCGCGCCGCAGATGACGCGCCCCTCGAAGCGACCTTGACCACCCGTCCGCGCTCCCTCCTGGAGCAAGCGGGTTTGTACGCGCGAGGGCTTGCCGGCTCCTGGCGCCACGGAAGCGACCTCCAGGCGGTCCTGGGATACATGCCTCTCGTTCACATCACCGGCCGCCATGACGTCCGCACTCTGCGCGCGCTCGGCGAAGTTGTTCACGATGCGCTCGTCGCCGCGATCGGCATTCCGGCCGACGACCGATTCCAGATCCTGACGAGCGCGACCGACGAGACGCTGACCGCGGATCCCGATTATCTCGGCCACCACCGAGAATCGCCGGCAATCGTCGAGATCACGCTCAGCGCCGGGCGGAGCAATGATCAGAAGCGCGCCCTCTACGCGAAGATCGCGGAGGGGGCGCGGGCGATTGGGATTCGCGCCGACGACGTCATGGTCGTGCTCCATGAGAATACGCGCGTCGACTGGTCGTTCGGAGGCGGGATCGCCGATTACGTCCCGAGCGGTTAGCCGCCGCCGGTGACGACCGGCGGATTGATGCGATCGAGCTCATTCTGCCAGGCGCGAGTCATCTGGTCGACGGTGAGCGCCTTGGAGTAATCCGGATGGAATGTCCGATCGGCGCGCGGATCGCGCGCCGTCGACGTCCCGCCGATGTTAACCGGCGCGGTCCACTTGCGACCGTCGGCGAAGGTGATCGCCGTGACGGTGCACTGCGCGTCGCTGCTGCCGTAGGTGCCGGTGAAGTCGCCGAAGATGTGCTCGATCGGCACTCCGCGGGTAAAGCGGCCGCGGTCGATCACCTTCGTGTGCGTGCCGTCGTGGGTGACGTCGAAGGTCACGAGCGTCGCGGCCGACTCGTCGGTGTTCTGGAACGTGAGCTGCAGCGTGCGGTACGAGATGTTCGAGCCGAACTCGGGATTCGTCGCCGGGTTGTAGAGGTCGGTGACCGAGCAGGTGCTGACGAGCACCGGCGCGGTCGTCGCTATGCCGGTTTGCGGAGTGCCCAACGCCCCGACGGCGGCGATGAGCGGTAACAGATGTTGCATGACCGAACTACGCCGCTGAATTGCACGGCGGATCGCCTCGGCTCGGAGGCAGCCAAGATCGCCACGCGGAACCGCCGCGCATGCATTCCGACAGCGGTCCGGTCGCGGTGCTCGGCCTGGGCGAGGCCGGCTCGCTCATCGCGCGAGATCTCGTGCGCGGGGGCGCGGCCGTGCGCGGCTGGGATCCCGACCTTCACGGCGATTTGAGCGAGATCCCGATCGCGCGCAGCTTCGCCGAGGCGGTCGACGGCGCGCGCATCGTGCTTTCAGTGAACTGGGCGAGTGTCGCGTTAGACGTCGCGCGCGAGGCGCTGCCGCTGCTGCGCCCCGGTTGCATCTACGCTGACCTCAACACCGCCGGGCCGTCGCTGAAGCAAGAGCTCGCGCGGATCGTCGCGCCGAGCGGCGCCGCGTTCGTCGACGTCGCGATGATGACGCCCGTCCCGCCGGTCGGCATCCGCGTGCCGATGTTTCTCGCCGGCGACGGCGCACCGGCGCTCGCGGAGATTCTGCGCCCGTTCGGAACGCCGCTGGAGATTGTCGGCACTGAGCCCGGTGAAGCGGCGGCGCGCAAGCTCACCCGCTCGGTGTTCTTCAAGGGGATGTCCGGAGCGATCTGCGAGGCGCTCGAAGCCGCACGGGCTGCGGGCGTGGAGGACTGGCTGCGCGACGACATCACACGAACGCTAGTGAGCGCCGACGCCTCGACGCTCGACCGTGTGGTGACCGGCACCTACAAGCACGCCAGACGCCGAGCGCACGAGATGCGCGACGCGGCGGAGCTGCTCGACGAGCTCGGCGTACCCGCGCCGATCACGCGCGCGACCGCCGAGTCGCTCGAACGCATCGTTCGCGACGGCGGACAACCCGCCGCCGCGAGCGATGCAACGCCTCAGAGCGCGCCGGCGAGCTGATCCAGGATCAGGCCCCAGCCGTGAGCGTGACGGTCGCGCGACTCGACCGACGCGAGCTGTTCGTGGGTGAGCACCAGCTCCGTTCCGCCGGCGACCTCGTTGAAGTCGAGCGTCAGTAGCGTGTCGAACTCGTCGGCGGGATCGTCTTCTTCCCAGCGCCACGTCATCGACAGCCGCTCCGGCGCGCGCACCTCGCGATAGGTGCCGCTGACCGGCATCCGCTCGCCGTCGGAATGCACCATGACGAGGCGATACGTGCCGCCGGTGCGCGCGTCCATCTGGATGTCCGAGACGGTGACATCGCCGGGGCCGAGGAACTTCGCGGTCAGCTCGGGTTTCGTCCAGGCGTCGAAGACGCGCTGGCGCGGCGCATCGTAGGTGCGGCGCAGAACGAGTGCCGGAACGGCTACCGGCGCGGTGGTTTCACTCATGTGGTCTTCCTTCGTTGAGGGGTTTCGTCGAGAAAAGTACCGAGGCGGTCGAGCGTCGCGTTCCAGAACGCGGTCTGCTTGTCGATCCACGTCGACGCCGCGTGCATGACCTTCGGCGAGAGCGTGCAGCGGTGCACCCGGCCGGAAACGTGCCGGTCGAGGAGCCCGGATTCTTCGAGCACGCGAACGTGCCGAGAGATCGCCGGCTGCGAGATGGAGAACCCGGATGCGATCTCGCCGACCGTCAGCGGGCCGCGAGCGAGCCGCTCGACGATCCGCCGCCGCGTCGGGTCGGCCAGCGCCGAGAACACCCCGTCGAGATTCGCACTATTAACCATAACGTTATATAACCATAACGTTAAACTTTCGGGATGTCAAGCGCCCCGGCCCAGGGCGTCCGGCGCCTGCAAGCACCGACCGTGCGCGCTAGGCCTCTTCGTCAATTTCCCTATAGACTGCCGCCGCCGCGGCGAACGCCGAGTTCGCCGCCGGAACGCCGGCGTACACGGCCACCTGCAGCAGCACTTCCTTCACTTCATCGCGCGTCACGCCGGTGTTGCGCGCGCCGCGCACGTGCAGCTTGAGCTCCTCGAGGCGCCCGAGCGAGGCGGTCATCGCGATCACCAGCATGCTGCGAATCTTCCGATCGAGGCCGGGGCGGTTCCAAATCTCGCCCCAGGCGTACCGCGTGATGAGCTCTTGATAGTCACGGGTGAACTCGGTGGTGCTCGCCTGGGTGCGGTCGACGTGCTCCTCGCCGAGCACCGCGCGGCGGACGAGCATTCCGCGGTCGTAACGTTCGTCGGGCATCACGCAGCCTCCAGAAAGCGCAGCACCGCCTCGTTGAACGCAACGGGCTGCTCGGCGTTGACCATGTGCGCGGCGCTGTGCAGCACCTCGAGCCGGGCGCCCGGGATCCCGTCGCGCAGCTCGGCGGCCAGCTGCGGCGTCGCCGTCGGATCGTGGGCGCCGGCGACGACGAGCGTGCGGGCCTCGATGCCCAGCGCGCTGTGGCGCATGTCGGCGTCGCGCACGGCGCGCGCACCGGCGAGGTAGCCAGCCTTCGGCGTGCGCCGCACCATGTTCGCGAATCCGCGCACCAGATCGGGGCGGTCGGCATGGGTGTGCTGGGTGAACCACCGCCCCATCGTCGCGTCCACGATCGCCTCGACGCCGCCCCGCTCGATCTCTTCGAGGCGCGCGTCCCAAATCTCCGGCGTCCCCATCCGGCTTGCGGTCGCGCACAGGACGAGCCGGTCGATCCGCTCGCGATGACGTGCGCCGACGTACTGCCCGATCAAACCGCCGATCGAAAGCCCCATGAAGCTGAAGCGGTTGACGCCGAGCGCCTTGGCCAGCGCGATCACGTCGCCGCCGAGCTGTTCGATGGATCCTGCCGCGGGTTCATCGCCCGGCGTCGTGTCGGTCAGCCCGTGGCCCCGCATGTCGTAGCGCAGCACGCGGTGCTTGCGCGCGAGCGCGTTGATCTGGTCGTCCCACATGTGCATGTTGGCGCCGAGCGAGTTCGCGAGGACGACCACCGGCGCATCGCGCGGCCCCGCGAAGTCGTAGTGCACTGTGATGTCGTTGGAGCGTACGAAAGGCATGGGCGATCTCCCAAGCCGGTGCTCCGCTGCCGCCGAGGCGGGCTCCTCCGCATCGCGAAGCGCTCGGCCACCGAGGAAGCCCGCTTCCCGTGTGGGTATCGTGCACGCATGAGACGCTTGCTCGCCGTGATGGGCGCTACCGGCGCGGTGCTGTTCGCCGGTGCGGCGGCGGCGCAGGGCTTCATGGGGTCGTGGTCGCGCGGAACGCAGCTTCCGATCGCGCGCAGCGAAGACTCGGTCGCGGCGGTCGGCAGCACGATCTACGTGATCGGCGGCTACGCCGAGGCCGGGCCGAATCCGGGCGCGCTCGACAGTACCGGGCAAATCGACGTCGATCAGCCGCTCGTCCAGGCGTTCGACCTGCAGTCGGGGCGCTGGAGCGATCGCGCGCCGCTGCCCCGCGGAAAGAACCACGTCGGCGTCGCGGCGCTCGGCGGGAAGATCTACGCGTTCGGCGGTTTCGTTGCGCAGAACCGCGATCCGGTCGCCGACGCGAACGTCTACGACCCCGCGACCGACACGTGGGGTGACATCACCGGGCTGCCGCACGCGCTCGGCGCGATCTCCGTCGCGGCGCTCGACGGCAAGCTGCACCTCATCGGCGGCCGCGACGTGCACAGCGTGACGACGCATCTGGTCTACGACCCAGCGACGAAGCGCTATGCCACGGCGGCGCCGCTCCCGGTCGGACGCGATCACATGGGACTCGTCGCGTACGGCGGCAAGCTGTACGCGATCGGCGGCCGCATCGACGATTTCAGCCACAACACCTCATACGTCGACATTTACGACCCGAAGGCGAACCGCTGGACGGAAGGGACGCCGATGGCCTCGCAGCGCAGCGGGATGGCGGTCGTCGTGTACCGCGACCGCATCCTCGCGATCGGCGGCGAGCGCGCCGGTGGCACGTTCACCAACAACGAAGCGTACGACCCGCGCACGAACGAGTGGACGACGCTGACGGCGCTTCCCGAAGGCCGGCACGGCACCGGCGCCGTCGTGATCGGCGACTTGCTCTACCTGCCCGGGGGCGCGCCCGTGAACGGCGGCAGCCGTCAGTCCGACACGCTCTTCGTGTTCAAGCAGTCCTGAAGCGCGCCGCCTGGGCCGCGATCGCGGTCGTCGTCCTCGCGGTCCTGTTCTGGGCCGCGCTCAGCCATCGGGTGTACCACCGCACGCTACCGTCGCACCTGCTGTATCAGCTCTTCGGTGAAGACGCGTTCCAAGGCCCGTTCGCGCTGCGCACGATACTGCGAAAGCTCTACAGCATCGTCGCGTTCGCGCTGCTCGGCTTCATCGTGAACCGAGCGCTGCCGCCGGCTCGCCGCCCCGCGCTGCGCGCGGCGCTGATCGTGGCGATCTTCTCCGGCTTCATCGAGATCGCGCAGAAACTCAATCACGCTCCCGAGGGCTTGCTCTCGAACGCGATCGACATCGGATGCGGCGGGCTCGGCGGGTGGCTCGGCGTCGTGCTGGATCGCGCCGCAGCGCGCGCGCGACGTTCCGGCCGCAGCTGAGTAGGACGTTTTCGGTCGACGACCAAGCGAGGCTCCTGTCGACTTGCCGTACAGGAGACGCGCCGTGGAGCCGCACATCGAACTCAAGGCGAGCAAACGCGCCAGATACCCCGGCGCGCGGTTCGTCGGGCCGATCGATCCGAACGAGCCCGTCGAGCTCACCGTCGTCCTGAAGCCATCGGACGATCTTGCTGCCGACATCGAAGAGCTCGGCGCGCAGCCGCCGGGCGAGCGCCGCGGTCGCCGCGCAGCGGTCCCGGTGCGGCATCGCATCGCCGACGCCGGACTCACCGCGCTGCGGCGCTTCGCGCGCGAATTCGATCTCCGCGTCGCCAACGTCGACAAGGAACGGCACACCGCGCATTTGCGCGGGCCGCTCGGCAACATGCTGCGCGCGTTCCAGACGAAACTCGCGACGTACGAGCGCGGCGGCGTCCGGTTTCGGATGCGGACCGGCTTTCTGCGCATCCCGGCCGATCTCGCGCCGTACGTCGTCGCCGTCCTCGGACTCGACGACCGACCGCAGGCGCGCTCGCACGCGCGGCGGGCGAGCTCCGGAACGCTCGGGTTTCCGCCGCAGCAGGTCGCGAAGCTGTATGATTTCCCGCCCGGCGACGGACGCGGCCAGACGATCGCGCTGATCGAGCTCGGCGGTGCGTTCGACCGCGACGACCTGGCCTGGTACTTCCGCGGGATCGGCATGCCGGTGATTCCGGTGATCGAAGCCGTCTATGTCGACGGTATCGCTCCGCTCAAATACCGCGACGAGCCGAATGACGATGACGGCGAAGTGATGCTCGACGTCGAAGTGGCGGGCGCGGTCGCGCCCGGCGCACGCATCGTCGTCTACTTCACGCCGAACACCGACCGCGGGTTCTACGACGCGCTCGCCGCGGCGGTGTACGACGACCGGCGGCGCCCGTCCGTGATCTCGATAAGCTGGGGCGCGGCAGAAAAGTTCTACACACCGCAGATGTGCCGCGCGTTCGACGAGCTTGCGATGCACGCCGCGCTGCGCGGGATCACGATCGTCGTCGCGTCCGGTGACGACGGAGCCTCGGACCTCAACCCCTCGAAGCCGGGGTTCGATCAGCGGCACCACGTCGATTTTCCCGCGTCGTCGCCGCACGTGTTGGCGTGCGGCGGGACCCGCCTGACCCTGGCGAACGGCGCGCTCCGGAGCGAGCGCGCCTGGCACGGCGCGACGGGCGCCAGCGGCGGCGGAATCAGCACGCTGTTCGCCGTGCCGCGCTGGCAGCGCGGCTGCACGCCTTCGATCGAGCCGCTGCTGCGCCGCGGCGTCCCGGACGTCGCGGGGAACGGCGACCCGGACAGCGGTTACGCCTGTTTCGCGAACCGCCAGTTGACGTCGTCCGCGGGGACGAGTGCGGTCGCACCGCTGTGGGCCGGACTGATCGCGCGGATCAATGAGAACCTCGGCACGCGCTGCGGCTTCGTCACGCCACTGCTGTACGCATCGGCGTCGCGCAGCGGTGCGCTGCGCGACGTTCGTCTGGGCGATAACGGCTGTCACACCGTGCACGGCTATCGCGCGAAGCGCGGGTGGGACGCATGCACCGGGCTCGGGACGCCGAACGGGCGCGCGCTGATGCGACTGCTTCGCGGCCGCCCGCGACGCCGCGCGCGCGCTACTTGACGACCTTCTGCAGCGTCTCCCAGGTGCGGGTGGTGACATTCTTGCCGAACGTCTTCTCGATCAGCGTCATGAAGACCGGACCGCCGGGCGCGCGCTCGTACGCAGTGAACACCTCTCGGCCGTCGACGCTAAGGATTCTCGCGCTCCCGAGAACGATCGGCAGGCGCGGAAGCTTTGCCTTCGGAGGTTCGCGCAGGAACGTCACGACTCGCTTCGCCTCGGGCGGCAGCTCGAAGCGCGCGAACGGATCCGACTCGAGAAGCGCTTCGATGATGTCGAGCGGTCGCACGATCGCGGCGTAGACGCGGCCGATCTCTTCCTCCATCGACGCGTCGGCTTTGCGCTCGAGCGACTTCTCGGAGGCGGCCCGCGCGTCGAACACGACGTTGCCGCTGCTGAGCACCGTCTTGACGTTGGTGAAGCCGGCCGAGTCGAAGGCCGCTCTGAGCTGTGCCATCGACGGCTTCCCCGGCATCACGCCCCGCAGGAACGCGACGTAGCGTGCCACCTACGCGACCGGAAGCGTGACCGGCGTCGGGAGCGGCTGTCCGGTGAAGAACGCGATCAAGTTCTGCGCGGCGAGCATCGCCATGCGGGCGCGCGTCTCGTAGGTCGCACTGCCGACGTGGGGGACGATCAGGACGTCGTCGCGGCCGACCAGCGGATGATCGGCTGGCAGCGGCTCGGGATCGGTGACGTCGAGCGCTGCGCCGGCGATCTTCTTCTGCTCGAGCGCGCGGACCAGAGCGGCAGTGTCGACGACCTGGCCGCGAGCGACGTTCACCAGCGCCGCCGTCGGCTTCATCTTGGCGAACTGCGCGTCGTTGAACATGCCGCGCGTCTGCGGTGTGAGCGGGACCAGCAGCACGACGCAATCAGCCTCCGCGAGCAGCCCGTCGAACGCGCGGTATGATGCGCCGGTCTGCGCGTCGTCAGGGCGCGCGGTCCGGTTCGAGTAGATCACGCGCATGCCGCTGCATTGGGCGCGCTTCGCGACCGCGAGGCCGATCTGGCCGAAGCCGACGATGCCGAGCGTCGCACCTTCGAGGTCGTGGCCGAACGGCATGTTGCCCTGCATCCAGCGGCCGGAGCGGACCCAGTTCAGGCCTTGGGTGAGGTTGCGCATAGCGAAGATCACCAGCGCGTACGTCAGGTCCGCGACCGTCTCGACGAGCGAACCGCTCGTGTTCGTCAGGACGATCCCGCGCTCGCGCAATGCGTCGAGGTCGACGTTGTCGTAGCCGACCGACCAGGTCGCGACGATCTTCAAGTTCGGCGCCGCGTCGAGGAAGGCCGCGTCGATCGGGATCGCGGAGCTGACCAGCACGCCGGTCGCGGTTGCGAGCGCGGCGTTCCATTCAGCGTGGGCGCGGCTCGATACGTCGAGCACGTCGGCGTGTTGCCGTAAGACGTCGAGCACGGCTTGGGGAACCTGGGTCGTGATCGCGACGCCGGGTCGCTCACCCTTCGACAAGCTCAGGGTGACACCGAGCTCCGCGGGGACACTGTGCTCACCGGGACACGGCACCGGCCGGGGAGGCGACCGCGTCGGCGATCGCTTTGCCGACCTCTTCGGTGCCGGCCGTTCCGCCGATCTCGCGGGTTCGCGGACCCGTCTTCAGGACCGATTCGATCGCGTGCATCACGTCCTGGGCGGCGTCAGGATGGCCGAGATGGTCGAGCATCATCGCGCCGGACCAGATCTGGCCGATCGGGTTCGCGACGTGCTTGCCGGCGATGTCGGGCGCCGAGCCGTGCACCGGCTCGAACAGCGACGGAAACGCGCGCTCGGGGTTGATGTTCCCGGACGGCGCGATCCCGATCGTCCCGGTCGTCGCCGGACCGAGATCCGAAAGGATGTCGCCGAACAGATTCGACCCGACGACGACGTCGAACCAGTCCGGGTGCTGTACGAAGTGCGCCGTCAGGATGTCGATGTGGTACTGGTCCGTTTTCACGTCGGCGTATTCCGAGGAGATCGCTTTGACGCGCTCGTCCCAGTA
This sequence comes from Candidatus Limnocylindrales bacterium, assembly GCA_035488115.1. GTDB lineage: Bacteria > Vulcanimicrobiota > Vulcanimicrobiia > Vulcanimicrobiales > Vulcanimicrobiaceae > Vulcanimicrobium. The sequence goes on from DATHLN010000266.1 coordinate 17,115, forward strand.
CGGCATCGTGATTGCGATCCCGTTCGACTTCGTCGCCGAGGTCAGGTGCTTCTTCGGCCGGCTGCGCGCCAGGTCGTACGCATAGCGCAGGATGCGGTCGACGCCGCGCCGCGTGAAGATGCTCTCCTGAACGACGAGCTCGCTGTCGGTGTCCGCGAACATCCGGCCGCCGACCGAGGAGTACTCGCCTTCGGTGTTCTCGCGCACGATCCAGTAGTCGATGTCGCCGATCTCACGCCCCGCGAGCGGCGACGTGATTCCCGGCATCAGACGCACCGGCCTCAGGTTCACGTACTGATCGAACCCACGCCGCATCGGGATGAGCAGCCCCCACAGCGAGACGTGATCCGGCACGTTCGGAAACCCGACCGCGCCGAAGAAGATCGCGTCGTAGCCCTTGATCTGCTCGAGCCCGTCGGCCGGCATCATCGTGCCGGTCTCGGCGTAGCGCTCGCAGCTCCAGTCGAAGTAGTCCCAGACGAACGCGATCCCGTGCTTCTTCGCGACGGCCTCGAGGACGCGGACGCCTTCGGGCAATGTCTCTTTGCCGATCCCGTCGCCCGGGATCGTCGCGATGCGATACGTCTTCACGTCATTGTCCTTGGCCCGGAGGCAGAAAACCGAGCGATATCCAGGGCACGTACGCCACCAGCAGCAACCCGATCAGCAGCGCGAGCAGATACGGGAAAAGCGGCCGCACGACGTTCTCGGGGTTCGCCTTCCCGATCGCGCTCGCGGAGAAGAACCCGATCCCGACCGGCGGCGAGAACAGCCCGACGCCCATCGCGAGCAC
>DATHLN010000267.1:0-9590 GCA_035488115.1 Candidatus Limnocylindrales bacterium
ACCGCGGCCGCTTCGCCCGTACGGCCCGTCGCGAGCAACAATCCGGGAAGCGCGATCATCGTGTCCCGCCCCCAATCGGTGAACCACGGGTAACCCGCGATGATCGTCGTTCCTTCGGCATCAGGCGTGGCGGGCGTGGCGGGCGTGGCGGTCCCGTTCGCGGTGCGACGCGCGACGATGAACGCGTCGGCTGCAAGCGCAAGACGCCCGAGCAATGGGGTCGCCTGCGCTTCGGCGAGCGCGCGATTCGCTTCCCGGCGCGCGCGCACGATCTCGCGCGCATCGGCGGACACGACGCCGGCGGCGCCGTGATCGGGGCGCGTCTCGAACGAGACGACCACGCCCTGCTCGTCGCCCATCGAGAGTTGCCATGTGATCGTGCACGCGTGCAGATAGTCGTCGACGTCTTGCAATCCGCGCTCGGTCTCGCGGGGGAGCAGATAACCTTCGTACCGCTCGCGCGCGGTCTCGATGCGCAGCGCTCCGGGCGCGGCGACGTGCAGCGTCGCTGCGCTCGCCGGCAGCGCGATCGCGAGTCCGCCGCCGGCCGGCTCGGAGGTGAAGCCGCCGGGATCCGGCAGCGGGCCGCCGTGATGGTCGCGGTCGGCGACGACGAGGCGGCCGCGCACGCCGAGCGGTCCGCGGGCGCGCGCGGCGCGAAGCAGCACCGCGGTCGCGTCGGCACCGCGCGGCATCGCGAGCGTCACCTCGAGCAGTGCGTCGCCGAGCGCGTACGTCCACGTCGGCAACCCGTCGGCCACAGCGAACGCTTCGGCGAGCCGCCAGCCTTCGGGCGCGATCGCACCGGACCGCCAGCGGTTCGTCGCGAGCGCGTACGCGCGGCCGTCGTAGTCCGCGTCGAGATCGAGCCGTGCGACGATGAGCCGCCGCGTCACCGGCGGATCGGCCGCGGCGATCAGCAAGCCGTGATAGCGGCGCGTGAGCGTCCCGGCGACGGTTCCCATCGCGTAGCCGCCGCGGCCGTTCGTGAGCAGCCATTCGCGCCCTTCGGCCGCGGCGAGATCGCCGCACAGGCCGCGCCCGAAACGGACCTGCGCCGGCTCTGCATCCGCCATGCACGAGCGTCTTTCGCGCGGGCGCGAACAGGAAACCTTGCGCCGCTGCGGCGAGAGACCGACGATGGATCCCAATCCCGAGCGCGCGCGGATCGAGGCCGCGTCGCGGCGCGCCGAGCACTGGCGCCGCTGGGGACCGTATCTCAGCGACCGTCAGTGGGGGACCGTTCGCGAGGACTACAGCGCCGACGGGAACGCGTGGGATTATTTCCCGTTCGAGATGGCGCGGCTGCGCGCGTACCGCTGGGGCGAGGACGGGATCCTCGGGATCAGCGACAACCACCAGCGGCTCTGCTTCGCGCCGGCGTTCTGGAACGAGCGCGACGAGATCATCAAAGAGCGCCTCTACGGCCTGAACGGCCATCAGGGCAACCACGGTGAGGACGTCAAGGAGTACTGGTGGTACCTCGACGCCCTCCCGTCGCACGCCTACCTGAAGGCGCTGTACCGCTACCCGCAGCGCGCCTTTCCGTACGCGCAGCTGCGCGATGAGAACGCACGCCGCGGACGCGGCGGGCGCGAGTTCGAGCTGGCCGACACGGGAATCTTCGATGACGGCGCGTTCTTCGACGTGGTCGTCGAGTACGCGAAGCGCGACGTGGACGACGTGCTGATCCGCATCACCGTGACGAACCAAGGACGCGAGAGCGCACTGCTGCACCTGCTGCCGCAGGTGTGGTTTCGCAACGAGTGGTCGTGGAAGCCCGGCGTGCCGCGTCCGGTGATTCGTCCGTCCGCCGACGCGGCGCACGCCGGGACCGTGCTCGTCGCGGACCACGCGACGCTCGGGAAACGCTGGATCTTCGGCGACGGCGGCGAGAGCGAGCTGCTCTTCACCGAGAACGAGACCGATTTCGAGCGCGCGTTCGGCGTCGCTTCGCCCTCACCGTACGTCAAGAGCGGGATCGACCGCGCCGTCCGCGGCGAAGACCGCGCCGGGACCAATCCCGGCCGGACCGGCTCGAAAGCCGCGCTGCACTACCGCTGGACGGTCGAGCCCGGCGCGACGCGCACCGTGCGGCTGCGCCTCACCGACGATCCGAACGCGAGCGCGATCGACGCAGACTTCGACGCGACATTCGACCAGCGCGTCTCGGAGGCGGACCGGTTCTACGCATCGCTCGCGCGGGCGCCGCTCGACGACGAGGGCGCGGCGATTCAGCGGCGCGCGTTCGCGGGGATGATCTGGTCGAAGCAGTTCTACAACTACGTCGTGCGCGACTGGCTGAACGGCGACCCGCTCACGCCGTCTCCGCCCGACTCGCGCAAGCACGGCCGCAACGCGAGCTGGAAGCACGTCTACAACGACGACGTCCTCTCGATGCCCGACACGTGGGAATATCCCTGGTTCGCAGCCTGGGATCTCGGCTTCCACGTCGTCCCGTTCGCGATGATCGATCCCGACTTCGCAAAGCGCCAGCTCACGCTGCTGACGCGCGAGTGGTACATGCACCCGAGCGGGCAGCTTCCCGCGTACGAGTGGGCGTTCGACGACGTCAACCCGCCGGTGCACGCGTGGGCGGCGCTGCGGGTCTACCGCATCGAGGCGCGATTGAACGGCGGCTCGGGCGACTTCGCGTTTCTGGAGCGCGTCTTCCAGAAGCTGCTGATGAACTTCACCTGGTGGGTGAACCGCAAAGACGTCGCGGGGCGCAACGTCTTCCAGGGCGGATTCCTTGGGCTCGACAACATCGGTCCGTTCGACCGCGGGCGGCCGCTCCCGCAAGGCGCGTACCTCGCGCAGAGCGACGGGACGTCGTGGATGGCGGTCTACGCGCTGAACATGCTCGCGATCGCCGTCGAGCTCGCGAAGGTCGAGAGCATCTACGAGGACGTCGCCTCGAAGTTCTTCGAGCACTTCTTCATCATCGCCGACGCGATGAACTCGCAGCGCGCCGACGACCCCGGCTTGTGGGACCCCGACGACGAGTTCTACTACGACCAGCTCTACCTGCCCGAGGGGCGCCGCATCCCGCTGAAGGTTCGCAGCGTGGTCGGAATCCTGCCCGTCTTCGCGGTCGAGCCGATCCCGGCCGGGATTCTCGAGCGGCTGCCCCACTTGAGGAAGCGCGTCGGGTGGTTCCTCGCCAACCGCCCGGAGCTCGCGCAGAACGTCGCGCACATCCATCTCGGCGAGGACGTGCGCAGCCTCATGGCGATCTGCGACGGCGACCGCCTGCGCAAAATCCTGCGCCGCGTCTTCGACGAGAACGAGTTCCTCTCGCCGCACGGCGTGCGCGCGCTCTCGCGCTATCATCTCGAGCACCCGTACGTGCTCGACTTCGGCGGCGAGGAGTTCCGCTGCGACTACGAGCCGGCCGAGTCGACCAGCAGCCTGTTCGGGGGAAACTCGAACTGGCGCGGCCCGGTCTGGATGCCGGTCAACTACCGGCTGATCGAAGCGCTGCAGAAGTTCCACTACTGCCTAGGCGACGAGTACACGATCGAGTACCCGACCGGCTCGGGACGGATGCTCACGCTGTGGGAGATCTCGCTCGATCTGGAACGGCGTCTCGTCGCGCTCTTCCGCCGCGACGCCAACGGCCGCCGCCCGTTCCACGGCGAGAGCGCGCTGTTCCAAACCGATCCGCACTGGCGCGACCAGATCCTGTTCCACGAATACTTTCACGCCGACACCGGCGAAGGACTCGGCGCCTCGCACCAAACCGGCTGGACCGGCCTGATCGCAAAGATCATCGACCAGCTCACCGCCTATACGAAGATGTAGCGGCTGCTTGGACGAACGTCGGTCCGCGATGCGATACGATCTGGCCGTGATTGGGTCGGGGCAAGGCGGGGTTCCGCTTGCGCTCGCGTTCGCGAAGCGCGGGAAACGCGTCGCCCTCTTCGAGCGTGGGCAGGTCGGCGGGACGTGCGTCAACGTGGGCTGCACGCCGTCGAAGGCGTTCCTCGCGTCGGCGCATGCGGCCGGCCGGGCCCGGCGCGCGAGCGACGTGCACGTGCACTGCGAGGTGCGGCCCGACGTTCCGGCCGTCATGGCACGCGTACGCGAGGTCGTCGGCGAGTGGCACGACGGCCTCGAGAAGAAGATCGCGGACAGCGCGGTCGAGCTCGTGCGTGCGGAGGCGTCGTTCGAGGCGCCGCACGTGCTGCGCGCAGACGGCGAGACGTACGAAGCCGGCGTCGTCGTGATCGACACCGGGGCGCGCGCGAACGTGCCGCCGCTCGACGGGCTGGCGGGGACGCCGTATCTCACCAACGCGAACTTCTTCTTGCAGGAGACGCTGCCGCGCAAGCTGATCGTCCTCGGCTCCGGCTACATCGGGCTCGAGCTCGGCCAGGGCGCGGCGCGGCTCGGGAGCGAGATCACCTTCGTCACGCCGGACGACCGCATCGTCGCGCGCGAAGAGACGGACGTGTGCAACGCGCTGAGCACATCGCTCGCGCGCGACGGAATCTCCGTGATGCTCGAGCGCAAGGCCGCGAAGGTCGCGCACGACGGCCGCACCTTCATCGTCACGCTCGACGACGGCACCGCGCTCGACGGCGACGGGCTGCTCGTCGCGATCGGGCGCGTCCCGAACATCCCTCCCGGGACCACCGACAGAGCGGGGATCGCGCTGGACCAGCGCGGGTTCATCGCATGCGACGAGCACCTGCGCACCTCGGTCGCTGACCATTACGCGCTCGGGGACGTGGCCGGGCAGCCGCAGTTCACGCACGTGTCCTGGGAAGACCATCGCCGGCTCGACGCGATCATCAACGGCGACCTCTCGCGGACGCGCGACGACCGCGTGCTCGCCTACGCGATGTTCACCGAGCCGCAGATCGGGCGCGTGGGGATCAGCGCCGACCAAGCGCAGCAGCGAGGGATCGCGCACCGCGTCGTGACGCTGCCGCTCTCCGAGGTCGCGCGCGGCGTCGAGTGGGCGCTGGAGAACGGCTTCTTCCGGCTCGTCGTCGACCCGGCGACCGACAAGATCCTCGGCGCGACGTTCGCCGGCTACGAAGCGGGGGAACTGATCCACGTGATCCTTGCGCACATGGAAGCCGGCTCGACGTGGCGCGTCCTCGAGCGCTCCGTCCACATCCATCCGACGTTCTCCGAAGGGATGCCGTCGCTCGCCCGGCTGCTCTTGTGACTGCGGCCGACCGCCTGGAGGCGATCGAGCATGGACGCGAAGGTGACCCGTTCGCGGTTCTCGGGCCGCATCCGCTGGGGAGCGGGACCGTCGTCCGCGCGTTCCTGCCCGGCGCGCGCGGGGTCGATGTGGTCGACGAGCACGATCACGTCCTTGCGAGAGGCGAGCCTGTCGGCGACGTCGGACTGTTCGAGGCGTACGTCGTCGCGATGCCGGAGCGCTACCGCCTGCGCGTCGCATACGAGAAGCTGACGACGACGATCGACGATCCGTACCGTTTCGGTCCGCTGCTCGGCGAGCTCGACGTGTGGTTGTTCGCGCAGGGGAATCATCTGCGGCTGTACGACCTGCTCGGCGCGCATCCCGATACGATCGACGGCGTCGACGGAACGCGCTTCGCGGTCTGGGCGCCGAACGCGTCGCGCGTCAGCGTCGCCGGCGACTGGAACGCGTGGGACGGGCGCGTCCACCCGATGCGCCTGCGCCGCGAGTGCGGCGTCTGGGAGATCTTCCTCCCCGGCGTCGGCCCGGGCGCGCGGTACAAGTACGAGCTGCTCGGGCCGCACGGCGAACTGCTGCCGCTGCGCGCCGATCCGTTCGCGTTCCGCAGCGAAAAGCGCCCCGCCAACGCTTCGGTCGTCGCCGCGCCGCCGGCGCACGCGTGGCGGGACGAAGAGTGGCTCAGCGTGCGCGCGGCCAAGCAGCGGCGCGACGCGCCGATCCAGATCTACGAGGTTCATCTCGGCTCGTGGCGCCGCATCCCCGAGCAGGGCGATCGCTTCTTGACCTATCGCGAGCTCGCCGAGCAGCTGATCCCGTACGCGGTCGAGATGGGGTTCACGCACCTCGAGCTGCTGCCGGTCACGGAGCACCCGTTCGATTTGAGCTGGGGGTATCAGACGACGGGCTGGTTCGCGCCGACCAGCCGCTTCGGTGAGCCCGACGACTTTCGCGCGTTCGTCGACGCCGCGCACCGCGCCGGCCTCGGCGTGATCCTCGACTGGGTTCCCGGCCATTTTCCGACCGACGCGCACGGGCTGGGCAACTTCGACGGGACGCCGCTGTACGAGCACGCCGACCCGCGCGAAGGCTTCCACGCCGACTGGGGGACGTACGTCTTCAACCTCGGCCGCAACGAGGTGCGCAACTTCCTGATCGCCTCGGCGCTGTACTGGCTGCGCGAGTTCCACCTCGACGGCCTGCGCGTCGACGCGGTCGCCTCGATCCTCTACCGCGACTACTCGCGCAAGGAAGGCGAGTGGATCCCGAACCGCTACGGCGGGCGCGAGAACCTCGAAGCAGTCGACTTCCTGCGGCGTCTCAACACGGTCGTGTACGGCGAGGTCCCGGGGATCGCGACGTTCGCCGAGGAGTCGACCGCGTGGCCCGGAGTGACGAAGCCGGTCGAGTACGGCGGGCTCGGCTTCGGCTACAAGTGGAACATGGGCTGGATGCACGACACGCTGCGCTTCCTCGAGCGCGATCCGCTCTATCGCGGCCACCACCTCGAGGACGTCTCGTTCGGGCTCGTCTACGCGTTCAGCGAGAACTTCGTGCTCCCGCTCTCGCACGACGAAGTGGTGCACGGAAAGCGCTCGCTGCTCGGGCGCATGCCGGGGACCGACGAGCAGCAGTTCGCGAACCTGCGGCTGCTCTACGCCCTGATGTGGGCGCATCCCGGGAAGAAGCTGCTCTTCGCCGGCGGCGAGATCGCGCAGCGCGGCGAGTGGCGCGCGCAGGCGTCGCTCGACTGGCACCTCGCTCCGTACGGCGCGCACGCCGGCGTGCAGCGTCTCGTCCGCGACGTCAACACGTTCGTGCGCGGGCACCGCGCGCTCTACGAGAAGGACTGCGAACCGGACGGCTTCGAGTGGATCTCCTACGACGACCACCGCAACGGCGTGATCGCGTTCGTGCGCTGGGACGCGGCGCGCGACGGGCACGTGATCTGCGTCTTCAACGCGAGCGGCGCGCGCCTCGAGCGCTACACCGTCGGCGTCCCGCGGCGCGCGCGCTATACCGAGCTGCTCAACACCGATGCCGCCGTCTACGGCGGCGCGAACCTGGGTAACGAAGGCGCGGTGATCGCCTCAGACCGTCCCTCGCACGGGCGACCCTTCTCGCTCTCCTTGACGCTCCCGCCGCTCTCCGCGCTCTGGCTCGCGCCGTGAACGGCGCGCGCACGCGCGTCGAACCCGGCCTGCCCTACCCGCTCGGCGCCAGCTGGGACGGGAAGGGCGTGAACTTCGCGCTCTTCAGCGCGCACGCCGAGAAGGTCGAGCTGTGCTGCTTCGACCCGCGCGGCCGGCGCGAGATCGCGCGCATCGCGCTGCCCGAGTACACCGACGAGGTCTGGCACGGCTACCTTCCCGACGCGCGGCCGGGGATGCTCTACGGGTACCGGGTCTACGGGCCGTACGCGCCCGAGCGCGGCCACCGCTTCAACCACCACAAGCTGCTGCTCGATCCCTACGCGAAGGCGCTGTTCGGAAAGCTGCGCTGGACCGACGCGCACCACGGTTACCGCATCGGCTCGCAGCGGGAAGATCTCTCGTTCGACCGCCGCGACAACGCGAGCGCGATGCCGAAGTGCGTCGTGCTCGAAGAGGCGTTCACCTGGGGCGAAGATCACCGGCCGTCGGTCCCGTGGACCGAGACGGTCTTCTACGAGCTGCACGTCAAGGGGTTCACGGTGCAGCACCCGGCCGTCTCGCCGCCGCTGCGCGGGACGTTCGCCGGCCTCGCGGCGCCGGCGGTGATCGAGTATCTGCACGAGCTCGGCGTGACGACGCTGGAGCTGCTCCCCGTCCATGCGTTCTTCGACGACCGCCGGCTGGTCGAGCAGAAGCTGCGCAACTACTGGGGCTACAACTCGATCGGCTTTTTCGCCCCCGAGCCGCGCTATCTGATGTCGGACCCGAACGAGTTCAAGACGATGGTGAAGCACCTCCACGAGGCCGGGATCGAAGTCGTCCTCGACGTCGTGTACAACCACACCGCGGAGGGGAATCATCTCGGTCCGACCTTCTCGTTCAAGGGGATCGACAACGCCTCGTACTACCGGCTCGCGGAGGACCCGCGCTACTGCGACGACGTCACCGGCACCGGAAACACGTTGGATCTGCGCCACCCGCGCGTGCTCCAGATGGTGATGGACTCGCTGCGCTACTGGGTCCTCGACATGCACGTCGACGGCTTCCGCTTCGACCTCGCGCCGGCGCTCGCACGTGAGGACCACGGCTACGCGCGCAACGCGGCGTTCTTCAAAACAATAGCGCAAGACCCGGTGCTCTCGCGCGTGAAGATGATCGCCGAGCCGTGGGACGTCGGGCTCGGCGGCTACCAGCTCGGAAACTTCCCGCCCGGCTGGTCGGAGTGGAACGGGCGCTACCGCGACACCGTGCGCCGCTTCTGGCGCGGCGAGCTGGGCGTGCTGCCGGAGCTCGCTTCCCGGATCGCCGGCTCGTCCGATTTGTTCGCGCACAACGGCCGCCGCCCGCGCGCGAGCGTGAACTTCGTCACCGTGCACGACGGCTTCACGCTCACCGATCTCGTCTCGTACGACGAGAAGCACAACGAGGCGAATCACGAGGGCAACCGCGACGGCAGCCACGACAACTTCAGCTGGAACTGCGGCGCCGAAGGCCCGACGGACGATCCCGAGATCGTCGTCCTGCGCGAGCGGCAGAAGCGGAACTTGATCGCCACGCTGCTCCTCTCGCTCGGCGTCCCGCTGGTGCTGGCCGGCGACGAGCAAGGGCGCACGCAGCGCGGGAACAACAACGCGTACTGCCAGGACAACGAGATCTCGTGGGTCGACTGGACCGCGATCGCGCCCCGCGACCGCGCGCTGGAGGACTTCTTCAAGACGATGCTGCGGATGCGGCGCGAGCATCCCGCGTTCGAGCGCGACGCGTTCTTCCGCGGCAAGCCGATCGCGCCCGGCGGCCGCAAGGACATCGCGTGGATGCGGCCGGACGGTCACGAGATGGAGCCCGGCGACTGGAACACCGAGCGCCGCACGATCGGCTTCTTCCTCGGGGCGCGGCCGATGCTGCTGGTCGCGATGAACGCCGCGCCCGACGAGGCGCCGTTCGCGCTCCCCGAGGTCGAGCGCGTCTCGTGGTCGCTCGCGCTCGACACCGCGATCGAAGGCGGCGCGCGGCGCGACGTTCCGCGCGAGGACGTGATCGTCTACCCGATGATCTCGCGCTCGCTCGCCGTCTTCGCGGGGCACGCGCGGTGAACGCCCGCGGAGAGCGCGCGTTCGCCGCGCGCGTCGCGCGCTCGTATGTCGACGCGCTCGGGACGCGGCGCGAGGCGGCGCCCGAGACCGTCGCGCGCTTCGAGGAGCTCCTCGTCGACGACGCCGGCGGCGTCGTCGCGCCGGCGATCGTGCTGCGCGAAGGTG
>DATHLN010000268.1:0-10196 GCA_035488115.1 Candidatus Limnocylindrales bacterium
CACCAACGCCGGCGGCGGGGCGAGCGGCTTCTCCGATTTCTTCGACATGTTCTTCTCGGGGATCGGGCGGCAGCGCACGAGCGGCACGTCGGGATTCACGGGGATGCAGCAGCGCGGTGAAGACCTCGAGTCGACGATCGAGCTCACGCTCCACGACGCGTTCGAGGGCGGGAAGAAGTCGGTGACGCTGCAGGTCGAGGACATCTGCGCGCGCTGCCACGGGACGGGGACCGACCGCAACCGCATCTGCCCGCAGTGCCACGGCACCGGCCGGGTGCGCGAGACGAAGAAGTTCGACGTCACGATCCCGCGCGGGGTGCGCGACGGCCAGCGCATCCGACTGGCGGGCCAAGGTGCGAGCGGCCGCAACGGCGGCGCGCGCGGCGACCTCTATCTCGTGGTGCACCTCGCGAACGACGGCGCCTACGAGCGCCGCGGCGACGACCTGTACGTCGATCTGCCGGTCAGCATCTACGACCTGATCCTCGGCGCCGACGTGCGCGTCCCGACGATGACCGGCGACGTGACGATGACGATCCCCGCCGGGACGCAGAACAACAAGACGCTGCGCCTCACCGGCAAGGGGATGCCGCGCCTCAAAGACGGCGGCTACGGCGACGAGTACGTCCGGCTGATCGGCCAGCTCCCCACGAACCTGAACGACAAAGAGCAGAAGCTCTTCCGCGAGCTCGCCACCATCCGCAACGGCAAAAAATAGTTGTCACCCTGAGCCTGTCGAAGGGTGAGAGGGCGACTCGCCATAGTTCGAGCCGACCTGCTGACGCCGGTGGGGAGATCGTCTCTCACCCTTCGACAAGCTCAGGGTGACGGGGGTCGGCGGCGCGAACCGGGCCGGATGACCGCTAGGAACCAGACCGTCCGGAGCCGCGAGGTTCGGCTCGCGTCGCGACCCGTCGGCGAGCCGGCCGACGCGAACTTCGAGCTCGCCACGGTTGACGTCGGCCCGGCCGGCGAGGGCGAGATCCTCGTCAAGAACACGCTGATGTCGGTCGAGCCGTACATGCGCGGGCGGATGAACGACACGAAGTCGTACGTGCCGCCGTTCGAGATCGGGAAGCCGCTCGACGGCGCGGCGATCGGGACGGTCGTCGCGTCGAACGCGCCGGAGATTCCGGCCGGCGCGACGGTGCTGCACAACTCCGGCTGGCGTGAGTATGCGGTCGTCCCGGCGAAGGCCGCGCGCGCGATCGACACGTCGCGCGTCCCGGCCGACGTCTATCTCGGCGCGCTCGGCGGTCCGGGGTTCACCGCGTGGGTCGGGCTGCGGATCATCGCCGAGGTGAAGGCGGGCGAAACCATCTTCGTCTCGGGTGCGGCCGGCGCAGTCGGTTCGATGGCGGTGCAGCTCGCGAAGCGCTGGGGTTTGCGCGTGATCGGCTCGGCGAGCTCGCCGGAGAAGGCGCGCGCGGTGCGCGAGGAGTTCGGCGCCGACGCGGCGTTCGACTATCACGACGGCCCGACGAAGCAGCTGCGCGAGCTCGCGCCGGACGGGATCGACGTCTACTTCGACAACGTCGGCGGCGAGCAGCTCGAGGCGGCGATCTTCGCCACCCGTACGTTCGCGCGGATCGTGATGTGCGGAGCGGTCTCGCAATACAACGCGGCCAGCCTGCCGCCCGGACCACGAAATTTGGCCTTGGCGATCGGCCGCCGGCTGCGGCTGCAAGGCTTCATCGTGATCGACCACTTCGGACGGCGCGACGAGTTCATCGCCGAGGTCGCGCCGCTCATCGCGAGCGGCGAGATCAAGTCGCAGTCCACCTTCAGCGACGGTCTAGAGAACGCGCCGGCCGCGCTGATGAACATCCTGCGGCCGAACACGAACATCGGCAAGGCGGTCGTCCGGCTCGGCTGAGCCGGACCGCGCTACGCCGTACGCGCGAGAAACGCGTCGATCGCCTTGCCGAGGAGCTTCGCGAGCTCGGCCGGATGGTAGCCGGGTAACGTGTAGCTTTCCTCCGTGCCCGCCGAGACCGCGAGCCCTTTCGAATCCGGCCAGACGTAATACACGGCGCTGAGCGTATGGATCCTTTGGTCGGGATGCCAGAACTCCGCTGCGCCTAGGCTATGCTTCGGCGAGTCCCACTGCTGGTTCTCGGCCCAGGCTATGCTGCTCTCGATCTCGTCCAGCGCCCGCATCACCGTAACGAGTTTTGACGCGTCGAGAACACCTGATCGGTCGAGCCGGCGTTCGCGAGATCGATCCGGACCCCGCGCATGCGGTGAGCCGGCCCCGACGTGTCCTCGACGACCAGCGCGGTCACGGCGACCCGCACGTCGCCTTTCTGGAGACTTCCGACGTACTTCGACCAGCTGACGTGGGCCGCCGGCTGCACGGCGAAGGTTTCGAAGGCCGTCGGCTGGGGCGCGGCAGCGGGGTCGGCCTGGGCGAGCCCGGTCGTCAGGAGCACGGCACACAGCGCGGTCACCGTAGCGGTCGATCTCATACGGCCTCCTCGTCGCGACACGACGATTATAGCGCGGCGCCAGCGCCCTGTCCCGATGGCAAGCAAGCGCGGAGTGCCAAACTGCGGCCAGCCTGCGGGGGAACTCCGGGGCTCCGAACGGGTTGTAAGAAAAGATGCTCGGCGGCGGCCCTCCCGTCCACTTGATGTGGTCCTCGATGTACAGCCCGGATCGTCCGAAGGTGACGAGACGGGTCGACCTGCGCCGCATCCTGGCCTTCTTCCGCCCGTACTGGCTGCAGGAAGCGCTCGTCCTCTTCTGCATCCTCCTGACCTCGCTGCTCGGGCTGCTGCCGCCGCTCTTCACCAAGTGGCTGATCGACGGCGCGATCCCGGCGCACGACATGCACGGCGTCTGGATCGACGTCGGCGGGATGGTCGCGAGCGCGATCGTCGCGGGGATGATCGGCGTGTACCAGGGCTTTCTGAACTCGCTGGTCGGCGAGGGGATCATGCGCGACATCCGGACGAGCTTGGTCGCGCATCTGCACCGCATGCCGCTCGCGTTTTTCACCGGGACGAAGACCGGCGAGATCATGAACCGCGTCTCGAGCGATGTCGACAACATCGACAACGTCGTCACCGGCACGCTGGTCTCGATCGTCACCAACGTGTTCATGATGCTCACGACGGTGGTGACGATCTTCGTCCTCGACTGGCGCCTCGCGTTGGTCGCGCTGGCGATCATCCCGCTGATGATCCTGCCGCTCTCGCCGGTCGGGCGCCGGATGTACGACATCCGGAAGCGCACGCGCGAAAAGCGCGACGAGATCGAGTCGATCACCCAGGAGACGCTCTCGATCAGCGGGATCACGCTGATCAAGTCGTTCGTCCGGGAGCGCTTCGAGCGCAAACGGTTCTACAACGCCGGCACCGATCTGATGAAGCTCGAGATCCGGCTCGCGATGGTGGGGCGGTGGTTCATCGCCGCGATCGCCGCGATGGTCGTGATTGGCCCGGCGGTGGTGTGGCTCTTCGGCGGGTGGCTCACGATCTCGGCCGGGCTGACCATCGGGACGATCGTCGCGTTCGTCGCGTATCTCGGCCGGCTCTACGGCCCGGCCTCGGCGCTCGCAGGTGTGCAAGTGCAGATCGTCTCCGCGCTCGCGGTGTTCGAGCGGATCTTCGAATACCTCGACATGGAACCCGAAGGCGCCGAGAAGCCGGACGCGCTCGAGCTTCATCATCCTTCGACAAGCTCAGGACAAGCCGTGCGAGGTGAGGTCGCGTTCGACGGCGTCGAGTTCGCGTACACGCCGGAGCGCACCGCGCTGAACGGCGTCTCGTTCCGCATCGCGCCCGGCCAGATGGCCGCGTTCGTCGGACCTTCCGGCGCGGGCAAGACGACGATCACGCAGCTCGTTCCGCGCTTCTACGACCCGCAGTCCGGTGCGGTCCGCATCGACGGGCACGACGTGCGCGACGTCACGCTGGCGTCGCTGCGCGAGAACATCGGGATCGTGACGCAGGAGACGTACCTCTTCCACGACACGATCGCCTCGAATCTGCGCTACGCGCGCGCCGACGCGACCGACGCCGAGCTCATCGCCGCGGCGCGCGCCGCGAACATCCACGAGTTCATCGCCTCGCTCCCCGACGGCTACCAGACGACGGTCGGCGAGCGCGGCCACAAGCTCTCCGGCGGCGAGCGCCAGCGCCTCGCGATCGCGCGCGTCCTCCTGAAGAACCCGCGCATCCTGATCCTGGACGAAGCGACGAGCGCGCTCGATTCCGCGAACGAAGCCGCGATCCAAGCCGCACTGGTGCCGCTGATGGAAGGCCGCACGAGCCTGGTCATCGCGCACCGCCTCTCGACGATCCTGAACGCCGACGTGATCTTCGTCGTCGAGGAAGGCCGCATCGTCGAGTACGGCACGCACGCCGAGCTCCTCGCCCGCAACGGCGCCTACGCCCAGCTCTACTGGAAACAATTCCGCGATCGCGCCGCCACGGAAGCGGTCGGGACGTGAAGAAGTCGCGCTAACCGGACGAGCGACGATCGCGCGCCGAATCGGCTAGTCCGTCACGAGCCTTCTTCCCTCACGGTGACACGGCCGTCATTCCGTCAGAGGTAGTAATCCAGCTTCGGATGATTGCCGAAAGGGTCGCTGTGCGTCGGATCGGAGATCGTCACCTGACACCATCCGTGCGCATTATTCGGGCCGCCTATAGCCCGCGGATCGCCGGGGCCCGTACGGGTCAACGTCACCGTGCCGGGGGCGGTCATCTGCCCGTCGATGCCGCGGGGCCCTCCGGTCGAGGTCGGCCACACATACACGGAGAGCGATGTCGGCGTGAACGGGGGCTCACAACCGAGGTGGACACCCGGCGGAACGCCCGACTGCGAGCCCGTGCCGGTGCAAAGCTGTTCTTGGAACGTGAGGGTCATGGAAGCGCCGATCGGCAGCGGCGCCAACATCGGACCCGAGTAAGGCGCCCACTCCAACGCGAAGCCTACGTCCACTTCACCGCAGTGCGGGTCGCCCTGCAGGCACTTGAGTCCGGTGGAACCGCCTCCACCGCAGGCGGGAAGCGTGAAGACCAGCGCAACGATGGCGATCGCGACGATTCCTGAGCGCATCGGACCCTCCCGTGGGAACCTGAGACCTGTCGATCGGAATCACGAGCCCTCTTCCCAGCCGAGCACGCGCGCGGTCAATTCCGTGCGGTTGCGAGAGCTCGTTTTGCGCAGCAGCTGCTTGAGGTGGAACGTCGCGGTCGAGCCGGAGATCGAGAGCGACTCGCCGATCTCGGTGCTCGAGGCGCCGCGCAGCACTTCGCCGAGGACTTGGCCTTCGCGGCGGCTCAGTCCGTAGCGCGTCATCGCGCGCAACACCGTCGCGCGCTTGCGCGCGGGCTCGACGGAGACCAGGAAGAACGGCGCCGATCCGCCGACCAGCCGCGCGGCGCGGACGAACGCGAACGGGAGCGCGCGGGAGGACGCCGCGCCGCGCGGCGCACGTTCCACCTCCGCAATCATCTGCGCGAGCGCGTGCGCGAGGAGCGGCGAGACGTGGCCGCCGCGCGGGCGGTACAGCGCGTGCAGCGGCGAGTCGTCGGCGGCCGGCTCTTCGGCGAGCACCGGGCGCAGCTGCTCGTCGATCACGAACATCACCGGCGCACTGCTGCGGCGCCATTCGGGCGCGGCGCCGTCGACGATCCAGTGCGTGATCGCCGCGCCGTGCTCGTCGAGGAACCGGCGCGTCGCGGCGATCTGCGCCGGGCGGAAGCCGCGCGCGCTGTCGACGTCGAGACGGATCACCGCGATCGGCCCGCCGTGACGCCCGAACACCAGGAAGATCGCGCCGCCGGTGCGCGTCCGCGCGACCAGCGCCGGGAGCTGCTCGTCGCGCAGGTGCAGGTCGCGCAGGAGCTGCGCCCACTCGCGCTCGTCGTCGTCGCACGCGCGCGGCGGCGGCGCGCCGTTCACGTACGAGCGCAGCTCGTAGCCGTCGGCGCCCGCGATCGCGGCGAACACGTCGGCCGCATAGCCGAGCGCGCCTTGTGAATGCGCATCCTGCGCGGAAAACCGGGGGTCGCCATGCACGATGGCCCCTGCCGTCATAGTCAGCTCCATCTCGGTTGTGACGTCGTTCACAAGCGTTTCGCATCCGGAGCATCACGACACCAGGCGAGCGAGCTAGAGGCGCAGGGAAAATCGTCCCGGCAATAAGCGAGACTTAGGTCCTATTCGTACGCGATTTTACGCGTGATTTACACGGATCGCGCGGAATTCACCACGCGTCGCGGACGCCGGGGCGCGCGGAGCGCAGCCAGTCGGCGAAGTCGGGCGCGGTCATCGGCTGCGCGATCAGATAGCCCTGCATCTGCTCGACACCGTTCTGCACCAGCCACTTCGCCTGCTCGCGATCTTCGACGCCGTCGGCGATCGTGCGGATCTGCAGCGTCTGCGCGACGCCGATCGCCGCGCGCGCGACGCGCTTCCACTGGCCGTCGCCGGCCTGCGGGTTCGTCACGCGGCGATCGACCTTGATGAAGTCGAGCGGGAGCGACGCCATCGCGGCGAGCGAAGTCGGCGTCGCACCGAACCCGTCGAGGCCGATCGGGACGCCGATCCTACGCGCGTGGCGCAGGAACGAGCCGCCGGCATCGCTGTCCGCGAGCATCGTCGTCTCGCGCACCTCGAGCGCCAGCCGGTTCGGCGCGTCGTCGACGTCGCGGATCAAGCCCTCGAGCTCCGTCCACACCGTCGAGTTCGCGTTCGAGATGTTCACGTGGATGCGCACGTCGATCTCTTGGTGCGTGGTCCGCAGCGTCTCGGCGACCGCGCGCACGACCTTCACGTCGAGCGCCGACGAGGCCATCGCGCCGCCCTTGAAGTCGAGGAAGGTGCGCGGGGTGAGCCAGCCGCGCGACGGGTGGCGCCACCGCACCAGCGCTTCCGCGCCGACGACCCGCATCGAGGACGTCGAGACGATCGGCTGATAGCACAGCATGAAGTCGCGCTCGAAGTTCGCATCGCGCAGCCGTTCGCGGAACTCGCGCCGCGCGCGGACTTCCTGGCTCACGCCGTCGCGGTACCAGCGCACGCTGTTCCCGCCGCTCTCCTTCGCCGCGTAGAGCGCCTCGTCGGCGTGCTGGAGCAGCTGCTCCGGCGACATCCCGTCCTCGGGAGAGACCGCGATGCCGATGCTCGCGCGGACCAGGCTGGTGAACCCGCCCTCTTGCACCTCGACCAGCACGCGCTCGAGGAACCGCTGTGCGGCCTCGACCATCTCCAGCTCGTCGTCGACGACCGTCAAGATCGCGACGAACTCGTCGCCGCCGAGCCGCCCGACGAAGTCGTTCCGGCGCACGCTCTCCTGCATCCGGCGCGCCGCCTCGATCAGCGTCTGGTCGCCGACCGCGTGGCCGAACGTGTCGTTGATCGCCTTGAACCCGTCGAGGTCGATGAAGAGGACGCCGACGCGCCCGCCGCCGCGCTGGGCGGCGGCGAGGACGTTGTCGAGGTGGTGGAGCGTCGCGGTCCGCGAGGGGAGCTGGGTGAGCGGGTCGAGCGCGGCGTCGCCGACGGGCGGCGGTTCTTCTTCCGAGCGCAGCAGCAGCCGCGCGACCGCGCCGGCGACGGCGCGCGCGACCTCGTAGCTCGCCGAGCGCCCGCGCGCCCAGCGCATCGCGAAATAGTACGGCGCGGTCGCGGTCAGGCGCGCGACGTAGCGGTCGTCGTCGATGCTCTCGCGGATCGGGACGCTGGTCGCCTCGGCCGCGAGCGCGTGCGCGGCGTCGTCCGGGACGCCTTCGGTCGTGGCGAACGAGAGCAGCGATCCGTCGTGACCGCACACGAGGGCGACGTCCGCGCCGGCGAGCGGAAGCGCCCCGGCGAGGATGATGCGCATCAGGTCTTGCGAAGAGCGCCGAGACTCGACGGCGGCATGGAAAAGCTCCGCCAGTCCTTCAGTCTCGGCATCCCGTCGCCGCTCAGGGGTCATCATCTCCACGTCCTCGGGTACTGAAATTCCCGGCTCGGCAGTGGCGCGCCCCTCGTCACACCGCCGTGCCCCGAAAACCTCCCCGCCCGGAGAGGGCCGATCGTCGCTCTCACGGACCGAGCGAGCCCCGCCGCTCACTTGCCCACCGAACGAGCTGCTGCAAACGCATCGGACCAGCAAGTCCCTCACCGCGTAGGACGGTCGCCCCGTGCCGAGCGAGCCACCGGCCTCTTTCGGCGTCGTTCACCCCCGTCGCGATGACGGTCGGCGCGACGACCGAGGCGAGCGCGAGCTCCGCCAGCGTCCGCACGTCGTGCGTGCCGTCGACGGTCACGAAGTCCAGCAGCGCGCTCGAGCCGTCGAACGGCATCGTCGCGGTTCGCCAGACGGGCGCGCCGAGCCGCGCGCCGAGCGCGCGCAGCCGGCGCGCGAACGACTCGAGCCCAGCAGACCCGGCGCCTTCCTCGCCGGCGACTTCGGCCAGCACGCCGCGCATCGCGGTGTCGCTTCCGAAGCCGGCCGAGACCGCGTCGACGACCGCCTCGCTGAGCGTCGCGAACGCGAAGTGAACGTGCAGATCGAGCCCGCCGGCGCGCCAGGCGCGGTGCGCGCTCGCCGCCTCGGCGACGGTCCAGCGCTCGAGCGCCTCGCGCGCGACCCGGTCGGGGTCGCCGGCGAGGTAAGCGCGCGGCGGCACCGCCGGCGCGCCCGCGCCCTCGCGCCACGCGGCGCTGACGGCGACGGCGCACGGCGCCCCGGTGGCGGCGTCGAACATCGGCTGGTAACAGAGCTCGAGGACCGTGCCGGGGTCCTCGCGCAGCGCCGCGCGGATCCGCGCGCGCTCGTCGAGCTCGCGCCCGGCCGGCTCGCGGTACCAGTACGGCCGCGCGCCGCCGGCGGAGGCAGCCGCCATCGCGGCGGCACCGGCCTTCTCGACCAAGTCCTCGGGGACGACGCCGTCGTCCGGGCAGATCGCGACGCCGACGCTGGCACACGCGTCGGGCGCGGCCGATGCCGCGGCGCGCATCAGCCGCTGCGCCGCCGGATACGCCTCCGACTCGCTCGACTCGAGCGCGACCAGCGCGAGGTACGCGTCGCCGCCGAGGTGGCCGAGGTGATCGTTGGCGCGCACCTCGCGCCGCAGATGCCGCGCGACCGCGTCGCGGACCGCTTCGCTCGGCTCGGCGTCCCGCGCCGGGTCGACGTCGACGTAGACGACGGCGAACGAGCGCCTCATCCGCCGCGCGTCGTGCAGCAGCTGCTCCAGCCGCTTCAGCGTCGCGCCGCCGTCGGGAAGGTTCGCGGGGACGCGTTCGCCGGCCGGCACCTCGAGCGCCCACGCGCAGCTGGCGACGATCGCGCGGGCGATCTCGACCGTGTCGGGACGCGGGTCGCGCCAGCGCAGCGCGACGCGCTCGCGGCGGTCGGGTGCGAGCCGCGCGACGTACAGCTCCGGCGTGACGAGCTCGTCCTCGAGGACGCGGCGCGCGCGCTCGAACAGCCGGCGCAGCACCGGTCCCTCGCGCGCGCCGGGGACGCCCGCGATGATGCGCTCTTCGTCGAAGACGATCGCACGCTCGGCGCCGACGAGCGTTCGTGCCAGGGAGAGCGCTGCGCGCAGCCGGAGCTCGGGCTCGGCGACGTGGTCGAACGCGCGGGTCCAGGCCCTGGCGAGATCGCGTGTCTGGTCTCCTTCGCGATCGCTCCGAATGACCGGGAGTCTGTATTGTCGCACCTGTCGTTACTCAGTCTATCGGCAGGGCGGGCCGAATGTCGCCTCTCCCGTCGGGGAGTTTTGGCCCATTCTCCTTCGACAGGCTCAGGACAGGTTTGCGTCCTTCGGACGCAGCACTAGTCGCGCTCGTATGGACAAAGTCGTCGGTTCGTGCGCGGAAGCGGTCGCGGACATCCCGAGCGGAGCGACGCTCGCGGTCGACGGATTCGGGCTCAACGGCATCCCGCACAACCTCATCGGCGCGCTGCTCGAACAGGGCGCGACCGACCTCGTCACCGTCTCGAACAACTGCGGCGTCGACGGCTGGGGGCTCGGCGTGCTGCTCGACGCGCATCGCATCCGCCGCACGACCGGCTCGTACGTCGGCGAGAACAAGGAGTTCGAGCGCCAGTACCTCAGCGGCGAGCTGGAAGTGGAGCTGGACCCGCAGGGGACGCTCGCCGAGCGGCTGCGCGCGGGCGGCTGCGGCATCCCCGGTTTCTACACGCCGGCCGGCGTCGGGACGCTGGTCGCGGACGGCGGGTT
>DATHLN010000269.1:0-10693 GCA_035488115.1 Candidatus Limnocylindrales bacterium
GCCGCTCCGACGGTCTACCGCGCGGGCGGCGCTGAGTACGTCGCGCTGCTCAGCGGCGAAGCGGGGAACCAGCAGACGCCGAACATCCCGAAGACGCACGGAAGCCTGCTGACCGCGTACAAGCTCGGCCCGGTCGCCTCACCGCGCTTCAACTCCGCGGCCTCGCAGAACGTCGCCGGCGCGAACGTGCAGAACGCGAACCAGCCCGCCTCGATCGGCGCCGCGCCGTACACGCCGCAGCAAGTCGCGACCGGCTCGCAGCTCTACGCGCAGAGCTGCGCGAGCTGCCACGGCGCGAAGCTCCAAGGTGTCTCTGCGCCGGCGCTCACCGGCGCGGCGATGGCCGGCGCAAAACTGAACCTCTCGCAACTCCGCACGATCGTGACGACGCAGATGCCGCTCAACGCGCCGGGTTCGCTGAAGCCCGATCAGTACGCGGCGATCATCGCCTACCTGCTGTCGTACGACTGCGTCGCGCACAGCCAAGTCGGCAGCGAGGCGTTCCCGAATACCGACCGGCCGGAGTTCAAGAAGGTCGTCTTCGGCGGCCGCTCGTGCCCGGCGCAGCAGGGCACCGGCGGACACGAGTAGCGCGCGTCAGCTCTTCGGGCCGGTCCGGACCTCGACCAGGTTGTCGGGGTGGAAGTAGCGCTGGGCGACGCGCTGCACGTCGGCCGGCGTGATCTTCGCGTAGCGCTGCGCCAGGGTGGCGTAGTAGCTCGTCGGGAGATCGTCGGTGCCGATGCGCATCAGGTCGCTCGCGATCGCGCTCGTCGCCTGCTCGGCGTCGATCGCCGCCGCGACGACGCGCGTCTTCGCCCGCGCCAGCTCGTCGGCGCTCACGCGCTCGCGCTGCATCCGCCGCATCTCCGCGCGCACGACCGCGTCGGCGGCGTCGACTTTCGAGGGGACGGCGCGGAACGAGATCGTCATCGTGCCGCGGTCGCGCCCGGCCGAGAGCGAGCTGTACGCACCGTAGACCAAACCGCGCTTGTCGCGCGCCTCGCGGAACAGCCGCGCGTCCGTCGCGCCGCCGCCGTAGATCGCGTTCGCCAGCACGAGCGCGTCGTAGTCGGGATTCGTGCGCGCGAGCGCCGGCGCGCCGAGCTCCACGTTGACGTCTTGCGCCGCGGTCTCGACGTTCTGCCGCTTCGCCGTCGGGAGCGGGATCGGCGGCAAGTGCGGGTCGGGCTTCGGGCCCTCGGCGGTCCAGTCGCCGAAACGCGCCGTGACCTCGCGTGCGACCGCGGCCGGGTCGACGTCGCCGACCACGACCAGCGTCGTCATGTCGGGGCGCACGTACTTCGCGTGGTACGCCTTCACGTCGTCCATCGCGATCGCGTTGATCGACGCCGCGGTGTCCTCGCGCAAGACGGGATCGCCGGCCGGATAGAGCGCTTCGAGGAACGCGCGCCGCG
This sequence comes from Candidatus Limnocylindrales bacterium, assembly GCA_035488115.1. Lineage (GTDB taxonomy): Bacteria > Vulcanimicrobiota > Vulcanimicrobiia > Vulcanimicrobiales > Vulcanimicrobiaceae > Vulcanimicrobium. Next base: position 1,419 of record DATHLN010000269.1, read on the forward strand.
AGCGATAGTTCGGGTCGAGCGCGCGGCGAGAGGCGACCGCGGCGCTCTGCTGCTTCACGAGCGCGAGCTTGTCGGCGGGGAAGAGCGGGTGCCGCACGTCGTCGGCGAGCGCGTCGAGGAACGTGTTCAGATCCTCGGCGCGGCCGTGCGCGGAGAACGACGTCCCGAACGAGAGCGTAGCGGCGCGGTCGTCGGCGAGCTTGCGCTGCGCCGCGTAGTCGTACTTCGTGCTGCCCCAGCCCATCAGACCCGACGTCACGGCGCCCAAGCCTTCCTTGCCGGCGGGATCGTACGTCCCCGACGTCCGCACCGTCCCTTGCACGAACACGGTCGGGTTCGAGGCGACGCGCTGGACGAGCAGCTTCAGCCCGTTCGGCAGCGTCGTCACGACCGGATCGACCGAGCTGTGCAGCAAGAGCGGCTTCGCGAGCGCCGTCTTGAGCCAGGCGGGCTGGACGATGGGGCCGTTGGGGACGCGGCTGCCGAAGCTGTCGGTCACCGAGGACGAGATGTTCGAGGGCGGCTTGAACTTCGTCGGATCGGTCGTCGTCGGTTCGAGCGTCGCGACGACGGCCGCCTTCGCGTAAATCGCGCGCGCGACGGCGTTCACCTCGTCCGGCGTGATCGCATCGATCATCGCGGGGTATTTCGCGGGATCTGTGTCGCCGGGGAAGACGTACGCGGAGCCGAGCCCGTTGCCGAGCCCGACGATCGAGTCGCGCGCGTAGGTGAGCTGCGCGATATCCGAGCGTTTCGCCGCGGCGATGAAATCGGGATCGATCCCTTTCGCGAGCAGATCCGCCGTCGTCTTCTCGTACGCCGCGCGCACTTCGTCGGCGGTGTGACCCGGTGCGACGATCAGCAACACGTGGACCACCGAGGCGCGCCGGTCCTCCAGCGGGATCGGAAGCATGCCGAGCGTCAGACCGCTCTCGACCAGCGCGGCGCGGTAGGGCCCGCGCGGGTTCGAGAGCGCTTCGATCGCGATGTCGTTGCGAAGCTGGTCGTGCTCGGTCGCCGGGGCGTCGCCGGGCGCGGCGTACGCCTCGTCGACGATCGTGAACGGAAACTCCGCTTTCATCGAGGTCGTCACGCCGCTCGCCGGAGTCGCGGTGTACTGCTTGCGCGCGGGGAGCGGGTGAGAGGGGATCGCGCCGAAGTCGCGCTGCGCCATCGCGAAGACGTCGGCCGCCTTCACGTCGCCGGTCACGACGAGCGTCGCGTTGTTCGGGCGGTACCACGCATCGTAGTAGCGGCGCAGGTCGGCGACGGTCGCCTTCTCGATGTCGGCCTTCGCGCCGAGCGCGGTCTGGCCCAGCCGCGAGCCCGGATAGACCTTCTCCGCCGTGCCGAAGACGAACGAGAAGAGCGGGTTGCTGTTGTCCTGCGCCCACTCTTGCAGCACCGCGCCCTTCTCGAGCGCCCAGTCCTTCGGGTCCAGCTTGAGGTTGCGCATCCGGTCGGCCTCGACGCGCAGGATCGTGTCGACGCGATCCGCCGGGACGACGAAATAGTAGTGCGTCTGCTCGTTCTGCGTCTGCGCGTTGAGATCGGCGCCGAGCCGTGCGTTCATCTCGTCGAGACCCGCGCTCGAGAGCGTCTTCGTGCCCCGGAACATCATGTGCTCGAGCGCGTGCGCGAGCCCGGTCTTCCCGGGCGTCTCGTCCAGTGCACCAAACCGGTAGAACGTGTGCACGTGCACGACCGGCGCCGCGTGGTCCTCGAGCACGACGACGCGCAGCCCGTTCGCGAGCGTGCGCGTCTGCGCGATCGGCGTCGCGGTCGCGGGCGCCGGTGCGGCCGGCGCGGCGACCGGGCGGAGCGGTAACAGGAAGAGCGCCGCGGCTCCGAGAGCGGCGGCGATTCGGCGGATCGTCATCGTGCGCGGTCTACCTTTGCGGGCGGGGATCTGTTTCACCGAGCCTCAGCCGAGCGGGCCGATGCGCACTTCGACCAGGTTCTCCGGGTGGAACCAGGTCTTGGCGGCGCGCTGCACGTCGGCGGCGGTGATCGCGGCGTAGCGGTCGGCGAGCGTCGCGTAGTACGTCGTCGGCAGGCCGTCGAGCCCGATGCGCAGCAGGTCGCCGGCGATCGCCGAGGTCGCCTGCTCGGCGTTGAGCTGTGTCGCGACGACGCGCGTCTTCGCGCGCGCCAGCTCGTCCGCGCTCACCTCGTCGGTCTGCATCCGCTTCAGTTCGGACTTCACCAGCGCTTCGGCGGCGTCGATCTTCGAGGGCACCGCGCTGAACTCGACGGTGAACGTCCCGCGGTCCTGGTTCGCCTGCAGCGTGCTCGACGCGCCGTAGACCAGGCCGCGCTTCTCGCGGACCTCGCGGAAGAGCCGTGACTCGAGCGAACCGTTCCCGCCGTAGATCGCGTTCGCGAGCGTGAGCGGGTCGAAGTCCGGCGAGCTGCGCGGCAGCGCGGGCGCGCCGAGCTGGACGGTGACGTCCTGCGAGGCGGTCGTCACGATCTGCGTCTGAGGCGCGGGCAGCGGGATCGGCGGTAGATGCGGATCGGGTGTCGGGCCGCTCGCGCTCCAGTCGCCGAACGCGCGCTGCACCTGCGCGGCGACCTGCGCGGGATCGACGTCGCCGACGACGACGAGCGTCGTCAGATCGGGGCGCGCGAACTGCGCGTGGTACTGCTTGACGTCGTCGAGCGAGAGCGAGCGGATCGACTGCTCGGTCGGGACGCGCAGCACCGGATCGCCGGCCGGATAGAGCGCCGCATTGAAGAGCCGCTGCGCCTCGTAGCCGGCTTGCAGCGCGCGGCGGCTCGTGTAGCCGGCGAGCTGCGAGCGGACGAGCTCGAACCGGTCGGCGGGGAGCCGCGGATGGCGCACGTCGTCGGCGAGGATGTCGAGCAGCACGGGGAAGTCCTTCGCGCGGCCGTGCGCGGAGAACGAGGTGCCGAACGAGACTTCGGCGGCGCGGTCGTCGGCGAGCTTGCGCTGTTGGTCGTAGTCGTACTTCGCGCTCCCCCACTCCATCAGCGCCGACGTCAGCTCGCCCAGACCTTCCTTGCCGCGCGGGTCGAACGACGGCGACGTGCGCACCAGGCCGTCGACGAACACGGTCGGGTTCGTCGCGACGCGCTGCACGAGCAGTCGCAGGCCGTTCGGGAGCGTCGTCACGACGGGATCGACGGCGCTGCGCAGCCGGAGCGGTTTCGCGAGCGCGGTCTTCATCCAGTCCGGCTGGACGAGCGGACCGTTCGAGGTGCGGTCGCCGAAGTTGTCGCTGACCGATGAGGTGACGTTCGAGGGCGGCTCGACCTCGCGCCGCGTCGGGCCGGGCTCGAGCGTCGCGACGACGCTCGCCTTCGCGTAGACGTGCCGCGCGACCGCGGTCGCCTCGTCGCGCGTGATCGCGCCGTAGAGCGCGTCGAACTCGGTCGGATCCGTATCGCCGGGGAAGACCATGTTCGCGCCGATCGCATCGCCGATCCCGACGATCGAGTCGCGCGCGTAGGTCATCGAGGCCAGCTCGCTGCGCTTCGACGCCTCGAACAGCTCCGGATCGATCCCCTTGGCGAGCGTCTCGGCCATCGTCTTCTCGTACGCCGCGCGGACCTCGCGCGGCGAGTGCCCCGGTGCGACGACGAGCATCACGTGGACGACCGAGGCGCGCCGGTCCTCGAGCGGCGTCGGGTTGTACGCGAGCACGAGTCCCCGCTCGACGAGCGTGCGGAACGGCCCGCGCGCGTTGAACATCGCGCCGAGCGCGACGTCGTTGCGGACCTGGTCGTGCTCGTACGGTTTCGCGTTCCCGGGCGCCGCGTACGCCTCGTCGACGATCGTGTACGGGAAGTTCGAGCGGTCGTCATAGCTCGTGCCGACCGCGGGCTTGAGCGCGTAGTGACGGCGCTCGGGGAGCTTCGCCGACGGGATCCCGCCGAACCAGCGCTCCGCCGAAGCGAAGACGTCGGCCGCGCGCACGTCGCCGGCGATGGTGAGGGTCGCGTTGTTCGGGCGGTACCACTCGTCGTAGTACGTGCGCAGGTCCGCGACCGTCGCGCGCTCGATGTCGGCCTTCACGCCGAGCGAGGTCGCGCCGAGCCGCGAGTTCGGGTACACGCGCTGGTTCACGTCGTAGATGAACGACGTGACCGGATTGCTGTGCTTCTCCGCGTACTCGGTGAGGACCGCGCCGCGTTCGAGGTTCCAGTCGGCCGGATCGAGCTTGAGGTTGCGCATCCGGTCGGCCTCGAGGTGCACGATCGTGTCGACGCGGTCCGAGGGCACCACGAAATAGTAGTGCGTCATCTCGTTCTCGGTCTCGGCGTTCACCTCGGCGCCGAGCCGCGCCGTCATGTCGTCGAGCCCGGCGCTCGAGAGATCCTTCGTGCCGCGGAACATCATGTGCTCGAGCGCGTGCGCGAGTCCCGTCTTCCCCGGCGTCTCGTCGAGCGCGCCGAAGCGGTACCACATGTGCACCTGCGCGACCGGGGCGGCGTGGTCTTCGATCACGACGACCTTGAGGCCGTTCGCGAGCGTCCGCGACTGGGCGAACGGCGTGGTCGCGGTCGGCTGGGCGGCTGCGGCGCGCGGGGCGAGCGGTGAGAAAAGCAGCGTCACCGCCGCAAGTGCGGCGGCGAGTCGGCGAAGAAGCATCGCGCTACTATACGCCATCGGGCTGGGAGGTTCCAGCGGATGCGTACGCCCGCGCGGTCCGCAGGACCGCTCGCGAGGGGGCCAGCCCGATCAGCTCGCTGCGTGCCACGACGGCGTCGGCGCGAGCGGCCGCTCGGCGCACGAGCTCGGTGACGCGGTAGAGCGGGACCGCGTCGACGTCCGTCACGTTGCACGAGACTTGCACGCGGTCGGCTGCAAGCCGCAGGCCGAGGCACTTCAGCGTCCGCAGGCCGCCGCTGGTCGCGCGCAGCGTACGCGCGATGCGCTTCGCCAGCGCGAGATCGCCGCTCGCGAGCTCGACGTTGTAGGCGATGAGGAACGGCCGCGCGCCGATCGCGATCGCGCCCGCGGAGGCGTGCGCCGCGTCGCCGTAGTCGAACCGCCAGCGCGCGTCGTCGGATAGCCGCTCGGCGAGTCCCTCGAACTCGCCGCGCCGGATCTCGGCGAGGTGCTCGCGGTGCGGCGCGCTCGCCGCGGCGCCGTAGAGATACGACGGAACGCCGACTTCCCGCCAGATTCGCGCCGCGGCGCGGTGGGCGAGGTCGACCGCGTCGGCGAGCGTCGCCTCGCCGAGCGGGACGAACGGCAGCACGTCGAGCGCGCCGATCCGCGGGTGCGCGCCGCGGTGGACGCGCAGGTCGATCCGGCGGTGCGCGACGCGCGCGAGCGCGACCGACGCCGCGACGACCTGCGAGCCGGACCCGACCGCCGTGATCACGCTGCGGTGGTGGACCGGATCGCTGGTGCGGTGCACGACGCGCGCGCCCTCCGCCTCCATCGCGGCGACGCAGTCGTCGATCACGCCGGCATCGCGCCCTTCGCTGACGTTCGGGACGATCTCGAACTCGTTCGCGCTCATCGCAGGTAGGGTTCGATCGCCTCGTCGGGGGCGGGCGGTTGAACGCGGCCGCCGAGGTGCTCGGCCAAGAACGCTTCGACCGCCGCGTTGAAGCGCTTGTTGTTCTCCGGCCGCGCGAAGCCGTGCCCTTCGTCGTCGAAGACCACATACGTCACCGGCTGACCGTTGCGGCGCATCGCCGCGACGATCTGGTCCGACTCGGCGATCTTCACGCGCGGGTCGTTCGCGCCTTGACCGATCAGCAGCGGCGCGCGAATCGCGTCGGCCTTGAAGAGCGGCGACTGCGCGGTGAGGATCTCCTCGGTGTCGCCCATGCGCTGCGTGAACGTCGCGCGCAGCGTCTCCCAGTACGGCGGAATCGAGGCGAGCAGCGTGTTGAGGTTCGAGGGGCCGACGATGTCGACGCCGCACGCGAACGCGCCCGGTGCGAACGCGAGCGCGGCGAGCGTCGCGTAGCCGCCGTACGAGGCGCCCATGATCGCGACGCGGTTGGGGTCGGCGATCTTCTCGGCGACGAGCCAGTCCTTCGCGTCGAGCAGGTCGTGGTGCATCGCGGTCGCCCACTGCCGGTCGCCGGCGTTCAGATGCTTTTTCCCGTAGCCGGGCGAGCCGCGGAAGTTCGGCTGCAGCACCGCGTAGCCGCGGTTCGCGAGCCATTGGACGTAGCCGTTGTAGCCCCAGTAGTCGCGCACCCACGGGCCGCCGTGCACGAAGAGAACCGTCGGGAGATCGCGCGCCGGGACGCCGGCCGGCGTGGTCAGATAGCCGTGGATCGTGAAGCCGTCGCGGGCGGGGTAGCGGATCGGGCGCATCGGCGCGAGCGTGCAGCGGTCGATCGCCGGGCGCATCGAGAAGATCTTGCTCGCTGTCCGCGTCGCGCGGTCGTAGTGCCAGAACGAGCGCGATCCGACGTCGATCTGCGACGAGACGAGCCATGCGGTGTCGTCGCGGTCGGTCGACTCGACGTCGAGATCGCCGGGGATCTGCGCCGCGAGCGCGGCGAAGTCGGCGGCGTAAGCGGGATCGAGCACCGTCCAGGTCGTGCGGTCGCGGACGATCGACGCGGCGACCGGGGCTTTCGTGCGCGGGGAGAAGAGCACGTGCGCGACGTCATACTCCGGATCGCCCGCGACGTCGGTCGGCTCGCCGGTCGCGACGTCGTAGCGCACCAGCCGTTCGGCGTTCGCGTCGGCGCTGGTGGTGACGAACAGCGCGCGCCCGTCCGGGGTGAAGCCTTGCAGGTTCGGCGTCCCGTCCGCGGGATCGAAGCGCACCAGCGTCCGCCACGGCGCGTCCGCCGCGTCGCGGACGAGGATCTCGTGCGAAGCGTCCGCGTTCTGCACGACCCCGGCGCGGATCACCATCTCCGCGTCGTCCGCGAACGCCGAGACGTTCCCCGGGTTCTCGGTGTCGAGGCTCGCCTCGCCGCTCCGCGGGTCGAGGCGGTAGACGTCGAAGAGCTGCGGATCGCGCTTGTTCATCGCGATCAGCATCGCGTCCGGCCGCGTGAGGTCGAGCGACTGCAAATGCACGACGACGCCTTCGTACGGCGTCAGGTCGACCGACGGCGAACCGCCTTCCGGATCGGCGGCGAAGAGGTGGAAGTTCTCATCGCCGCCGGCGTCTTGGAAATACAGGACGCGCGCGCCGTCCGGCGACCAGAGAGCGGTGCGGATCGGCCGCTTCGGGTCCGACGCGACGACGCGGTCGTCCGCGGTCCCGATCGTCCGCACCCATACGGAGAGGACGCCCGCATGCGGCGCGAGGTATGCGATTTGCGTTCCGTCGGGCGAGAGCCAAGGTGCCGCTTTCTCGGGATTTCCGAAGAGGACGTCGCGGGGGATCAGCGGGGGTAGCGGCACCCGCGGTTCATGCCGCGCCGCGCGTCCGCGCTCCTCGCACACCCGGCCGCGCCGCGAAAAAGAGTACCGTCAATCGAATGCCAGCGCGATCGCGGCGGCGACGTCGCGCGCGCCGGCCGGCGTCACGAGCCGCGTGAACCCCAGCTTCGTCGCCTCGGCGGCACGCCGTGCCGGCTGCGAGACGTTGCGGAGCTCGCCCGACAATCCGAGCTCGCCGAACGCGACCGCGCCCGTCGCGAGGGGCATGTCGCGGAACGCCGATGCGATCGCGAGCGCGATCCCGAGGTCGGCGCCGGTCTCAGCGACGCGCAGGCCGCCGGCGACCGAGCAGTAGACGTCGTGGCCGCCGAGGTGCAGGCCGGCGCGTCGTTCGAGAATCGCGATGATCATCGCCATGCGCGCGGCGTCGACGTTCGCGGCCAGCCGGCGCGGCGTACCGTATGCGGCCTCGCCGACCAGCGCCTGGATCTCGACCAGCACCGGGCGCGTGCCGACCAGCGTCGGGACGACGCACGAGCCGCTCGGCCTCGGCCCGCGCCCGTGCAAGAAAAGCGCCGACGGGTCGGCGATCTCGTGCAGCCCGCGGTCGTCCATCGCGAAGACGCAGATCTCGTCGATCCCGCCGAAGCGGTTCTTGTAGGCGCGCACGATGCGGTACTCGCCGGACTGGTCGCCCTCGAAGTACAGCACCGTGTCGACGAGGTGCTCGAGCAGCCGCGGCCCGGCGATCGCGCCGTCCTTGGTGACGTGCCCGACGACGAACGTCGCGCAGCCCGTGCGCTTCGCGAACTCCATGAGCACCTGGGTGCAGTCGCGGACTTGCGAAACGCTGCCGGCGAACGACTCGACGTCGGGGAGCCACATCGTCTGGATCGAGTCGACGACGAGGATCTCCGGGAGATCCCGCTCGAGCGCGTCGAGCACCGCGCGCAGGTTCGTCTCGGGGAACACGAGCAGCGTTTCCGCCGCGCCGACGCGCTGCGCGCGCAGCTTCGTCTGCGCGGCCGACTCCTCGCCGCACACGTACACCGCGCGCGCGCCGTCGCGCGCGAGCGCCGTCGCGAGTTGCAGCAGCAGCGTCGACTTTCCCGCGCCGGGCGGGCCGCCGAGCAGCACGAGACTCCCCGGCACGATCCCGCCGCCGAGCAGCGCGTCGAACTCCGCCATCCCGGTGCGCCGCCGCGCGACGCGCGTCTCCTCGATCGTGGCGAGCGGGACCGGCCCGTTCGCGCGCAGCGGCGCGACCGCGCGTCCTTGTGCGGACTTCGCCGGCTTCACGACCGGCGCGTCCTCGAACGTGTTCCACGCCTCGCACGACGGACACCGCCCGAGCCACCGCGCCGACTCGAACCCGCACCCGGTACAGAAAAAGACCGCCTTCGCCTTCGCCACAACGGCCATCTTCGCGATTCAGAGTGACATAGGCCTGGCATTCGCGTTAGTATGATGAAGACACCATGACGGAACGAATCGAAGCACCGACGCAAGAACAGCTCGCCGCGATAGCCGCCTATCGCGAGCGCGTCCACGCGCTCTATCATGAGGTGAGGTCCTGGCTGGGCGGAGACAAGCGGTTTCGGTTCGAACAGTGCTCTTCGACGGTCGCCGATGGACTCGGCGAATACGAAGTCGAGCGCCTGCGCATCTTTGCCGCCGAAGATTGCGTCGCGGACTTCAGACCCGTTGCGGCGACCGTCGTCCTGGCCGCCGGCGCGGTCGACGTCATCGGATTGGTCGACTACGCATGGCTGAACTATCATGAACGGAGACCGATGGCGGTCACGACGCTGACGCGTCGCGACGGCACATCAGCTCGGCACTCCAAACCGATCATCCCCGGGATTCATAGGCCCGGCTGGTACTGGACCGACTTGCGCCACGACTGCGCTCGCTTTCTGGACCGCCGTGTCCTATTCGA
>DATHLN010000270.1:0-5571 GCA_035488115.1 Candidatus Limnocylindrales bacterium
GGCGCTTTCGACGGAGTCGTAGAGGTCGCTGAGCGCGCTCGCGTACCAGCGGAGCGTCGTGAACGTCGTTGCCGGAGTGCCGACGGAGTTGCGTGGGTCCGTCGACGGCGGGGCGCCCGCGATCGCGTCGATCTGCGCGACGTTCGCGCCAGGCTTCGTGCGCGCTTCTTCCGATCGTTTCACGGCGGCTTGGACGCGTGCGAGCAGCGTGTCGATCTCGCGGGCGAGCGCGTATTGCGCGCGCAGGTCGGCGTCGGTCGCGCGAATGCGCGGGTCGCGGCGAATCGTGACCGTCTGCTGCACGGTGCGGCCGCCGCCGGTCAGCGCGACCGTGTAGCGCCCGGGCGGGACGAGCGGTCCGGCGCCGCCGCGCCGGCGGCGGCCGGTGGCGCTGCCCGCCGCGTGGAAGTCCCACGCGAGACGGTGCATCCCCGGCTCCGACGAGACGCGCACCGGCGGTGCGATCCAGTACGCCGGATACGGGACGCTGTTCGGATCGGTCGTCTCGGGCGCGTCCGTGCTCGACCACGCGCGCAGCGGCGTGCCGTTCGCGTCGGCGATCGTGAGTTGCAGCGGCCCGGTCATCCCCGGCGGCACCGTGTAGTCGATCAGCGCGCCGTACGGCGGGTTCTCGCCGAGCGGCGTCTCGGGCGGCGAGGCTTCGGCTTCATCGCTGTACGGGCGCAGTCGCACGGCGTCGCGCGGCGCGTAGAGCCACGGCGCGTTCGGTGCGGCGCCGCCGACGAGCGCGCCTTGCGAACGCGATGCGGCGAGCTCGCGGAGCGGCTCGACGTCGTCGAGAATCCAGAACGAGCGGCCGTGCGTCGCGATCGCGAGGTCGTCGTCTTTGACGATCAGGTCGTGCACGGAGACGACGGGCATGTTGAGGCGCAGCGAGCGCCATGACGCACCGTCGTCGAACGAGACGTAGACGCCGTGCTCGGTGCCGGCGTAGAGCAGGCCGCGGCGTTTCGGATCTTCGCGGACGACGTAGACGAAATCGTCCGGCGCGATCCCGTTTACCGCGGCGCGCCACGTGCGGCCGCCGTCGTGCGTGACGTACACGTACGGACGGTCGTCGTCGAGCCGGTGGCGGTCAACGGCGACGTACGCCGTGCCGGCGTCGAAGTGCGAGGCGTCGATCGCGTCGACGTGGCTCCACGGCGTGAGCCCCGGCGGCGTGACGGCGCGCCAGCTGCGGCCGCCGTCGCGCGTGACCTGCACGAGTCCGTCGTCGGTGCCCGCCCAGAGCAGGTTCGTCTGCAACGGCGACGGCGCGAGCGCGTAGACCACGCCGCGCGCCTCGCCGCCGCCGGCGACGTCGCGTGCGGCCGGCGCGTCGAGCGTCGCGGGGACGCCGGGATGCGCGCGCGTGAGGTCGCCGGAGATGCGCTGCCAGTGCGCACCGCGATCGCGCGTGCGGAACACCGACTGGTTCGCGGTGTAGAGCGCGCGGTCACGGCCGAACGCCATCGGCTGCGTCCACTCCTCGCGCCACGTGCCGGGGAGCCCCGTCGTCGGCGCGATCAACTGTGTCTGCGCCGTGCGGACCTCTTCGCGCAGCACCGGGTTGTTGCCGTAGACGACGTTCGGATCGTCGGGATCGGGCGCGACCGAGCCGCTCTCGCTGCCCGCGCTGATGGGCCGCCAGTCGCGCTCCTGAATCCCTTTGTGCGCGCTGCGCGTCGCGATCATGACGGCGCCGCTGTCCTGCTGCGCGCCGTACAGGTCGTACGGAAATGCGTTGTCGGCCCGGACGTTGTAGAGCTGCGCCGTCGGCTGGTTGAACCACGAGCTCCACGTGCGCGCGCCGTCGAGGCTGATCGTCGTGCCCTGGTCGCTCCCCAGCACGATGTGCGAGGGATCGTTCGGATCGATCCAGATCCCTTGGAAGTCGTCACCATCCGGGGAGCCTTTGATCGCGGTGAACGACGTGCCGCCGTTCGCCGAGCGGTAGAACGCCGTGTCGGAGACGTAGACGAGGTCTGCGTTCTTGGGATCGACCGCGACGTGGCAGAAGTACCAGCCGCGTCCCCAGAGGCGCGTGTCCTTGTCGACGAGTTTCCACGTAGCGCCGGCGTCGTCGCTGCGGTAGAGCCCGCCGGCCTTCGCGTCGACGATCGCGTAGACGCGGTTCGGATCGCTCGGAGCGACCGCGATCCCGATCTTGCCAAGCCCGTCCGACGGGAGGCCGTTCCCGTGCAGCTGCGTCCACGTCACGCCGCCGTCGGTCGACTTGTACAAGCCGCTGCCGGGGCCGTTCGAGGGCGGATAGACGCTCCACGGCGGACGGCGTGTCTGCCACAGCGAGGCGTAGACCGTGCGCATCGACGGATCGCTCGCGAGATCGATCGCGCCGGTGTCGCGGTCGTGGAAGAGCACGCGCGTCCACGTCGCGCCGCCGTCGGTCGAGCGGTAGACGCCGCGCATGTCGTTCGGCCCGTACTGGTGTCCGAGCGCGGCCACCAGCAGCGTCTTCGGGTCGCGCGGGTCGACGAGGATCCGGCCGATCTGGCGTGAGTCTTCGAGGCCGATGCGCGTCCACGTCTTGCCCGCGTCGGTCGAGCGGTACATCCCGTTTCCGTGCTGGATGTCCGAACGCATGTCGGCCTCGCCGCTGCCGACGTACACGGTGTTCGGATCGCTCGGCGCTACCGCAACCGCACCGATCGACGCGACCGGCTGCGAGTCCATGATCGGATTCCACGTGCGCCCGGCGTTCTCGGTCTTCCAGACGCCGCCGCCGACCGCGCCGAAATACGCCGTCCGCGGATCGCCCACGACGCCGCTCACCGCGACGGCGCGCCCGCCGCGAAACGGTCCGATCATTCGCCACCGCAACGCCGCGTACAGCGACGGGTCGACGGAACGTGGAGACTGTGCAGGGGTCGACATCGGCAGCGCGGCCGCGGCGATGAAGGCGACGATGCTGAGTAGCGCGCCGCGCATCGAGCGCCGCTTCAACATGTCACCCTGAGCCTGTCGAAGGGTGAGAGAGCATCCTGACGTTCGAGTCTCTCTCTCACTCTTCGATCCTTCGACAAGCTCAGGACAGGCTGAGCTCAGAGTGACAACGCGGTTATGCCAACGCATCCGCGGGCTCTCCGGGGAGCGGGCGGAACAGCGCGCCGGCCTCGTTCGGCTCGGCGGCGACGCCCGCCGGCCGCAAATGGCGGATGAACCAGTGCACGATCGCGCGCAGGCGGAAGATGCGGCTGCGCGGCTTGCCGGCGCGCGAGAGCTCGTGACCCGTCTGCGCGAAGCGGACGAACTCGGTGTCGGTCTTGCCCAGACGGCGCAAGATCGTGAACAGCTGCTCGCCCTGATCGATCGCGCAGCGGTAGTCACGTTCGCTGTGCTCGACCAGCAGCGGCGCGTCGATCGAGCTCGCGGCGCGCATCGGCGAGCCCTCGAAAAGCTTCCGACCCGCGTCGGCCTCGTACGGCGCTTGCAGCTCGCGCTCCAGGAACCAGCCGATGTCGGTCGCGCCGACCTCGCTGACGAAGTCGTTCACCGCGCGCATCGAGACGCCAGCGGCAAAGCGATCGCGGTGGCCCAGCAGCCAGGTCGTCATGAAGCCGCCGTACGAGCCGCCGGCGACGCCGATCCGCGCCGTGTCGAACGAGCCTTGCTCGAGCGCGCCGTCGAGGATGCGCAGCACGTCGTCGGCGTCGATGCCGCCCCAGTCGCCGAGGATCGCGTTCGAGTACTCGTGGCCGTACGACTGCGAGCCGCGCGGGTTGCCGTACGCGACCGCGATCCCTTGCGCCGCGAGCACTTGGAACTCCAGGAAGAACGTGTGCCCGTAGGCGCCGTGCGGCCCGCCGTGCACCTCGAGCACGAGCGGCGGCTTCGCCTCGTTCGCCTGCGCGGGTGCGATCAGCCAGGCGTCGAGCATCGTGCCGTCGTCGGCGCGCGGGCGATAGCGCTTCGGCGCGACGACGGTCTTCTCGGCGAGCCACGGGTTCGTATCCGTGAGCTTGCGCTCGCCGCCGTACGGTTCGAGCATTGCGATCTCGTTGGGCACGGTCGGCGTGCTGTACGCGAACGCGAGCGCGCCGTCGTCCGCCGTCGAGAACGCGAAGATCTGCCGATCGCCGCCCGCGACGATGCGCGTCCCGCCGCCGTCGCGCGCGAACGCGCGAATGCTCGTGCTCCCTTCGTCGCAGACGAGCGCGAGCACCTCACGATCGTCGGCGCTCCAGACCGGCGGCAGCGGCGCGCTGCTGCGCATGTCGCCCGCGATCATGTCGCCGATCGTGCGCCCGAGCCCCGCGGAGAGCGAGCGGATCTCGCCGCCTTCGGCGGGGACGACCAGCAGCTCGAAGTCGAAGCGCCCGCCGCCGTCGTCGCCGTGGCGATGACCCATGAACGCGACCGACTTCCCGTCGCGCGAGAACGCGGGCGGCTGCATCGGACCGTCGCTCGCCGTCAGCTTCGTCCGCGCGCCGCTCGCGACGTCGACGACGAAGACGTCGCTGAGCGAGGTCGATGTCTCGGTGACGCCGGCGGGCAGGTCGATGCGCGCGGAGAACGCGATCTTCGTCCCGTCCGGCGACCACGACGGCGGGCTGACGTCGAAGTCGCCGCTGGTGATTTGCCGCGCCGGCCCTTCGCCCGCGACGTCGATCACGAAGAGATGCTTGCGCGTCCCGTCGAGCAGGCCGTCGGCGTCGCTCTTGAACGGCAGCATGCGGATGTGGCGCGCGCCGGTCTTCTCGTCGTGGAACGCGCGCGCCGTCGCCGGCTCGTGCGGCGCGGTCGCGACGAACGCGATGCGCTTCGAGTCCGGCGACCATGCCAGCGCGACGATCTTCGGATAGTCCGTTCCGAGCTGCACCGCTTCGCCGCCGTCGAGCCGCAGCACGAAGAGCCGCGTCTTGCCGTCGCGGTCGCCGACGAAGGCGAGCGCGGAACCGTCGGGCGCGACGCGCGGAAGGCGGTCGTTCGTCCCGCTCGTGAACGCGCGATCGCCGCCGTCGCGCTCCAGGCGGCGGATCGCGCCGCGGATCTCGTCGGCGTCGCGGTCGAACCACGCGCGGCGGTAATAGACGGCCGCGCCGCCGGGGGCGAGCTGCGGATCGGAGACGAGCGCAAGCTGCAAGAGGTCGCTCGGAACGAGAGGAGTGGCCATCGAAGCCGGGCATTATCGCCGGGTGATCCGGCTTCCCGCGTTCGCCGCCGCCCTCGTCGCGCTGCTCCTCACGGTCCCGGCACTCGCCTCGGCGGAGGACGGCGACGTGCTCGTGCAAGCGGGGCACGAAGGACGGCCCGAGAGCTGCGCGCGGCTGCACGTCAAAGCGTGCAACCTCGGCACGGGCGCCGGGTCCGCGCGCGAGATGGAGTGGACCGCGGCGGTCGCCGACGAAGCGACGCGCGTGCTGCGCGCGCACGGGTACACCGTGCTCCGCCGTCCGGCCGACTACGAAGGCCGCGACAGCGCGCGCGCCGCGGTGTTCCTGCACTTCGACGGCGCCTCGCCGTGCGCGAGCGGCGCGTCGGTCGGGTTTCCGAGCACGACCAGCCGCGGGTTCGTCGATGCCTGGGAGAGCGCATACCGCGCGTGGTTTC
>DATHLN010000271.1:0-11073 GCA_035488115.1 Candidatus Limnocylindrales bacterium
GTCGCCCACAGGAACATCCCGCCGCGCGGCGCGTTCCAGCGCACGTGCGCGGGCATCTCGCGCGCGAGCGCGGCGAGCATCGTGTCGCGGCGCGCGCGGTAGGCCGCGCGCACGCGCCCGAGGTGCGACTCCAGCCGCCGCTCGTCGGCGACGTACTCGTGGAAAACGTACTGTGCGTACGAGCTGGAGTGCAGGTCCGCGCCTTGCTTCGCGGTCACGATCTTGTCGCGCAGCTCGCGGTCGGGGACGACCAGCCAGGCGACGCGCAGTCCGGGCGCGACGATCTTCGAGCCGGTCCCGAGATACGTGACGTGGCCGCGCACGGCGAACGTCGCGAGCGCCGGCGGCGGCGCCTCGTCGAAGAAGATCTCGCCGTACGGGTCGTCCTCGAGGACCGGGACGCCGTGCCGGGCGCATATCTCGACGACCCGCGGCCGGCGCTCCTCGGCGAGCGTCGTCCCGCGCGGGTTGTCGAAGTTCGGCACCAGGTACAGGAACTTCGGCTTCACCGGCGCGGCGCCGAGCGCGCGGTCGAGCTCCTCGGGGATCATCCCCTCGTCGTCGGAGGCGATCGGGAGATACGCGGCCTCGAACGCGTCGAAGGCCTGGATCGCGCCGAGGTACGACGGCCGCGCGAGCGCGACGACGTCGCCCGGATCGAGGAAGACGCGCGCGTACAGGTCGAGCCCCTGCTGCGAGCCGCCGGTGATCACGACGTCCTCCGGCGCGACGCTCAGCCCGTGCTTTGCGCGCATCCGCTCCGCGACCCAGCCGCGCAGCTCGGCGATCCCGTCGGTGACCGAGTACTGCAGCGCCGCGGCGCCGTGCTCGCGCATCACGCGGTCCTGCGCCGCCGAGACGTCCTCGACCGGGAAGAGCTCCGCGGCCGGGAGACCGCCGCCGAACGAGATGACGCTCGGGTCCTGCGTGACCTTGAGCATCTCGCGGATCGTCGAGGGCTTCAGCCGCTGGACGCGGCTCGCGTAGCGCGGTGCGGGGAGGACGATGTCCATGGCCGGGTCATTCCCGGATCGGGACCGCGCGCCCGCTCGGTCAGCCGGCCGCGCCGCCGTCCTCGGCCGGCTGATTCGACCTAGCGCGCGATCCTACGGGATGACGATCCCGATCGACTGATTCGCCTGTCCGGTAGCGGGTGCCGGGTAGACGGTACTCTGCAGCGGCGCCGTATCGCCGGACTGCGCGGGCGTCAACACCGAGACGCGGCTCTCGCACGCGGCGTTGTCGCTCCGCGACGCCTCGTATTGCACATACACGTTTCCCGCCGCGTCGAAGGCCGCGTTCGCGAGATACCACGTCGTACCGCTCGGGCCGAGGACGCTCGAAGACACGGGGAACGCCCGCCCCCAGAGCCCGCGGCTCGGTGCCGTCGCGTTTGCGGCGAACTGCGCGATCGCCGGAGCCGTGGAGCCCGGCTGCACGGTTCCGCCGAGTGATCGCGGATCGACCGGCCAGACCCAAACGGCGTCCGTGTGCTGGTTCACGGCGACGCCTTCAGCGGCGGCGCCAAAGTTCACGAAAGCGTAGCTCGCGAGCGGCGTCGCTGTCCCGTTCGATGCGGCGGGAAGCGCATATGCGAGCCGGTTGCTGCTTGCGGTATCCTGCGCCGTCGTGTAGACGTTGTCGTGCGAGTCGACGGCGAGACCGTTCGCGTCGAAGGCCCAGCCCGCCGGAAGTCCGGAGATCCCGGTGATCGTGTGATCGGGTGTGACGTTCGTGCCGTTCGCGCCTCCGGCAAAGTGCTCGAGCTGCGCGGCTCGTCCGGCGGAAGCGGGCTCGGCCGCCCAGACACCGCCGCTCCCGTCCGCCGCAATGCGGGTCGCGTGCGCAAGACGGGTCCCGGTACCGCCGATCGAGGCGCTCGGCATCGCCGATCCGGTCGCCGTTTGCGGATATCTCAGGATCGCCGCGCCGCTCTGCGGGAAGGCCAGCACGAAGAGATCGCCGGTTCGGTCGGCGGTGATGAAGCCGAGCGGCGCCGGCCCGCCGCTGACCGCTGCGTTCGCCGGAACGATGAGCGCACCGGTGTAGGAGCCCACCCCGCCGCCGCTCGCGAGCTGATACCCGGCCACGCGCTCTTGCGTCGTCGCGGTACAGGACGTGCCGGATTGCTGGCCGACGAAGATCGCCGACGTGCCGCCGGGATTGGGACCGTTCGACACGGTGACCGTTGCGTTCACCGCTGCGATGCCGGAGCTCGATGCCGAGGCGGTGATCGTGAACGACGATATCGGGGCGCCGTTGTAGCCGAGCGTGACGGGGCCGGCCGGCGCCGTGAGCG
Organism: Candidatus Limnocylindrales bacterium; assembly: GCA_035488115.1. Taxonomy (GTDB): domain Bacteria; phylum Vulcanimicrobiota; class Vulcanimicrobiia; order Vulcanimicrobiales; family Vulcanimicrobiaceae; genus Vulcanimicrobium. Next base: position 2,300 of record DATHLN010000271.1, read on the forward strand.
CCGTCGCGGAGAGTTGCGTCGCGCCGCTCGTGTCGGAGTCGCCCAACGCGAGCGAAACCGGGTTGCCCGCGGCGTCGGCGTAGCCGCCGTCGCCGGCGATGATCTTCCCAGCCGGATCGAGTGCGTTGACGGTGACCGTCGCCGAGTTCGGCTGCCCGGAGGTGAACGACGAGGGCGAGACCGCGATCGTGAGCGATGCGACGACCCCGTTGAGTACGACCGGAACGTTCGTCGTGCCGCCCGCCGTGATGGTGACGGTCATCGTCGTCGTCGAGAGCGGCGTGCCGGTTCCGTCGGTGCTCGCGTACGTCGCGATCGTCACCGTCGTGCTTCCGGCAGGCACCTGGACATCGAACGTGCACGTCAACCCGTTCGACCCGGATGCGCAGCTCGGGTTTGATGCGCTCAGCGCGACGACGACGCGCCCGGCGCTGCTCGTGACCGAAGCGGACTGTGTCGCGGACGAGACGTAGCGCGGCCGCCGCCTCGACGATGACGTGGCCTTCGGAACGGAGAGGACGATGTGCGCAGTGCCGGTGGGACCCGGCGCGGGCGTCGGCGTCGGCGTCGCCGTCCCCCCGCCGCCGCCGGACGGCAGCGAGGACCCGCCTCCGCCACAATCCGCGAGCGAGAACAGCGCAGCCGCGGCGGCGATTGCAAGGAGGCGCTTCATGACGATGTGCACGCCCGGTCATTCGCCCGATCGGGACCGCGCGCCCGCTCCTTCAGCCCGCCGCGCGGCCGACCTCGGCTGGTTTGCGGACGAGGTGGATCCACGAGTCGCCGCCCAAGATCCCGTACCGTTTCGACCAGAACCGGTAGGTCTGCAGCGTACAGCCGAGCGCGCCGAAACGCCGCTCCATCCCCCGTATCGAGAAGATGCGGTAGGCGAGGATCCCCTCCGGCCGGTACGGGTCGCCGTGGTAGACCGGCTCGCCGTGGAACTGGATCGAGCCGTCGCCGAGGCGCTCGGCGAGGATCGTGTCCTCGGCGCCGAGCGGGTCGAGCGGGACGGTGAACAGGTACGTCCCGCCAGGCTTGAGGATGCGCACGATCTCGCGCTCCGCGCGCGTCGCGTCGGGGACGTGCTCGAGCACCTCGGAGGTGATCACGATGTCGAACTCCGCGTCGTGGAACGAGGTCTGCATCAGATCTTCGTGGCGCACGCCGTCGACGAACGCGCCGGGCCGGTGCGCGTCGCCGAAATACTCCGAGAAGGTGAAGAGCTCGGGCGGCAGCTGCGCGTGCAGGTGATCGAAGAGCGGCGTGTTGCGCTCGGTGAGGTACAGCGTGCGCTTCGTGAGGCGCAGGTCGCTCGCGAGCTCGGGGAGCGTCGCGAGCGGATGGCCGAAGAGCGCGAGCGAGAGGCCGCACACGACCGTGCGGTGGCGCGCCGTCGACTCGGAGGTCTGCGCGAAGAGATCCTCGCGGAAGTTGTCGGAGCGCACGTGGAAGAGCGACGGCTTCCCGGCGACGTTGTCGAAGCCGGTCAGATAGCCGCGCTCGACCGCCGCGCGGCCGACGATCTGGTCGTGCTCGCCGTCGAATGCGGAGGCGCCGCTCGGGTGGAACTCCTCGAAGAAGAGCATCGGCGGCGGCGCCGCGCCGCGCGCCGTCACGTCTCCGGCTGGTAGCGCGAGCGCAGATAGCAGAACGCGCGCTCGTCGTGCTGCGGCGCCGCCGGGTCGGAGGCGATCACGTCACCGACGGTCGCGTACGAGACGACGTCCCAGCCGGCGCGGTCGAGCATCCGCTTCAGCCCCGTGTCGCTGAACACCCAGAAGTTCGTCGGATCGTTGTTCGACTCCAGCGGCCCGAGCAGGTACGCGACCGGGAGCGACGAGATCCGCACCGCCGGCGACCCGGCGTACTTCGCGACCTTGGTCGAGAGAAAGCACGTCCCCGCGCGCCGCGCCAGGCGCTCCATGATATTGAACGGGTTCTTCAGATGGTAGAGGATCCCGAGGAAGAACACGACGTCGTACTGCTCGCGCGGCAGCGCGAAGAAATCGTCGAGATCGACGTCGTTGATCGTGACCGAGCTGCCGAGATGCTCCTTCATCCGCGCGGCGCCGCGCAGCCCGTTGAAGTTCGTCGGCGCATGGTCGACGATGTCGACCCTGTTCCCGAGCGACTCGAGGTAGAACGCCATGTCGCCGTCGGCCGCGCCGACGTCCGCGATCGTCAGCCCGCGCATCTTCTCGAGCGTCACGACGTCGCCCGTCTCGAGCTTGCCGAGATGGATGAAGTTCGCCAGCGTGTCGTACGGGTACCAGAACGACGGCGGCTCCAGCTGCTCCTTCATTCGGAGCAGCCGCTCCTTGAACTCCAGCGCATCGCGCGCGATCGGCATGAGCGTCTCCATCGCTGCGTCATCCGCCGGTCGGCTCACCCCGTCCTTCGCCGTTGATCGGTCAGCGCCAGCCCGTCGCCGGCGGGCCGCCGATCGGCGCACGCCGGATCGTCGAGTCGAGGCTGGTCGAGCGGACGAACGAGAGGATCGCCGAGCCGAGTCCGACCAGGCAGACGATCGCCGTGACGATCCAGCCGACCAGCGGCATGATCTCGGCCGCCGAGACGACGACCAGCCCGATGATCAGCGCGACCAGCGGCGAGGGCGTCGCCGCCGGCATCACCAGCTCGCAGAGACGGCGGCCGACGAGCAGCGCGATCGCGCCGGTCCCGATCCAGACGAACGCGAAGAGCGCCGCGATCTCGAGCGGAATCAGCGGGATCCCGATGATGGTGATCAGCAGCAGCAGTCCGATCGGGATCGCGAGGAGCGCGCCGAAGAATCCGGTCACCGCGGAGAGCGCGGGATGGCGCTCGACGCGGTCGAGCGCGACGCGCATGCGCAGCGGGAAGAGCAGGAAGACGAGGATCACGATCACGCTGCCGAGCAGCTTCCCGAGCAGACGGTGATCCTGCTCGGCGACGATCCCGTCGGCGTGGCGCCGCCCCATCGCCCACGGGACGAACGCGCGCACGAAGTCGTTGTTGACGCTGTTGATCTTCCCACCGACGTGCCCGCCGTCGTCGACGGTGCACGTCCCGAAGATCGCGTTGCAGTCGCCGGTCACCGTCCCGGCGATCTCGGCGTCGCCGAAGACGGTGTTGACGTCGCCGGTCACCGTCTCGCCGGCCGGGACGTAGATGCCGTCGAAGACCTTCGTCTGGCCGCCGTCGCGGCCGCGCGCCTCGGCGGGCTGCGCCGCGAAGAGCCCGAGCAGCGCGACGAGCGCCGCGAAGACCGTCAGGAGCCGGGCCGTCACCAGCGCAGGCGCTCCGCCAGCCGGGGCCGCACGACGGCGAAGCCGACGACGAGCGCGAGCGCGACCGCGACGTCGAGGACGATCGCGGCGCCGAGGAACGCCGTCAGCGAGCCGAAGTCGCCGGCGACGCGCGCGCCGGCCGAGCCGATCGCGCCGGCGGTGTGGACGAGCTGCGCGCTCGTGTCGAGCGCGGTCTCGCCGAACGCGCGCATCGCGCTCCCGGCGAGCAGGAAGCCGGCGCCGACCAGCAGCCACGCGGCGACGAGATAAGAGATCAGATACGCCAGCAGCGGCGCGTGCGTGACGTGCGGCCGCGGCAGCGAGCGCACCTCGGCCATCGCCGCGAAGGTGAAGTTCGGCGGGAGCTCGACCTGCCGCGGTCCGGCCAGGAGCGCGTCGACGACCCGCAGCTCGTCGAGCACGCCCTTGCAGCGCCCGCAGCCGTTCAGGTGCCGCAGCAGCCGTGCGCGCTGCGCGGGGAGCAGCGTGTCGTCGAGGTACGCCTCGAAGAGCGCTTCAGACGAGCTGCAGCTCACCGAGACCTCCGAGCACCCGGAACGCCCGGGTTGCGCAGTTTCCCTCCGCCACCGCTTCCCGTTCGCGCAGCTTGTGCGCCAGGGCGAGCTTGCCGCGATGGATGAGCGTCTTCACGTTGCCGAGCGAGAGACCCATCGTGGTGGCGATGCTCTGGTAGTCCATGTTGTCGTAGAAGCGCAGCGCGAGGACCGTGCGGGTCCGCTCCGGCAGCTCCGCGAGCGCGGCGCGGACCTCGGCCTCGGCCTCGGCGCGCAGGACGCCGCCGGCCGGGTCGGCCTCGCGCGACTGGTCGGGGATCGTGTTCTCGAGCGTCTGCTCCTCGCCGAGCTCGGCCAGGGCCGGGCGGCGCAGCGAGCGCCCGAGGAACGTCCGGACGACGTTGCGGGCGATGTGGTAGAGCCAGGTCGAGAACCGGCCGAGGTCGGGGTTGAACGTCCCGAGGTGCGCGTAGGCGCGCAGGAACGTCTCCTGGGTGAGGTCGGCGACGTCCGACGGCTGGCGAACGGAGGCGCCGATGAACGAGGCGATCCCGCGCTTGTAGCGCTCGACCAGATCGCCGAAGGCGTCGGGCTGGCCGCGAAGGACCGCCTCGACGAGCCGCTCGTCCGGGATCTCGGGGACCGACTGCACAGTCATGTCTACTCGCCTAGTACCGTGCGGCTCCGGCGAAGTTTCCGCCCGCACGGGAGAGTTTCGCGAGGCGGCCGAACACGGCGGCCCGGCATGGCACACTGGCTCGTCACGGGCGGTCTGGGCTTCATCGGCTCCGCGTTCGTCCGCCTGGTCCTGCGGGAGCGCACCGGCGTCACCCTCACCGTCCTCGACGCGATGACCTACGCCGGCAACCCGGCGAACCTCGCCGAGGTCGCCGGCGATCCGCGCTACCGCTTCGTCAAGGGCGACATCGCCGACGCCGGACGGGTCGACGACGCGCTCGGCGGCGGCGCCGACGCGATCGTGAACTTCGCGGCCGAGACGCACGTCGACCGCTCGATCCTCGATCCCGAGGCCTTCATCCGGACCGACGTGATGGGGACGCACGTGCTGCTCGAAGCCGTCCGGCGGCACGGGATCGCGCGCTTCCTCCAGGTCTCGACCGACGAGGTCTACGGCGACGTGGAGTCCGGCGCGTCGACCGAGACCGACCCGGTGCGCCCGCGCAGCCCCTACGCCGCCTCGAAGGCCGGCGGCGACCTCCAGGTCCTCGCCTACCACAGCACCTACGGGACGCCCGTGCTGATCACGCGCGGCTCGAACACCTACGGTCCGTACCAATATCCCGAGAAGCTGGTCCCGCTGTTCGTGACCAACCTGCTCGACGGCGAGCAGGTCCCGGTCTACGGCGACGGGCTCCAGGTCCGCGACTGGCTGCACGTCGACGACCACGCGCGCGGGATCGCGCACGTCCTCGAGCACGGCGCCCCCGGCGAGATCTACAACCTCGGCGGCGGGAACAGCCGGACGAACCTGGAGATCACCCGCGAGCTGCTCCGCCTCACCGGCCGCTCGTACGAGGAGAGCGTCCGCCACGTCGCCGACCGCGAGGGCCACGACCGCCGCTACGCCCTCGACGCCGCCAAGGCCCGGGCGCTCGGCTGGTCGCCGCGCGTCCCGTTCGCGAACGGCCTGGCCGAGGCGGTAGCATGGTATCGTGAGCACGAGAGCTGGTGGCGCCCGATCAAATCCGGCGAGTTCGCCGACTACTACCGCCGCCAGTACGCGCACCGGTGAAAGCAACGATCATCACGTGAAGGGCATCATTCTGGCCGGGGGGCTGGGGTCGCGACTGCGGCCGCTGACGAAGGTCACCAACAAGCATCTGCTGCCGATCTACGACCGGCCGATGATCTACTATCCGCTGCAGACGCTGTGCGAGGCGGGGATCCGGGAGATCATGATCGTCACCGGCGGGAACAACGCCGGCGACTTCCTCAAGCTGCTCGGGAACGGGCGCGAGTTCGGGCTCCCGCACATCGCGTACACCTATCAGGAAGGCGAGGGCGGGATCGCCGATGCGCTCAAGCTCTGCGAGCATTTCGCCGCGGGCGAGCCGGTCGTCGTCGTCCTCGGCGACAACATCCTCCAGAACAGCATCGCCCCGCACGTCGAGCGCTTCCGCGCCCGGCCCACCGGATGCCGCCTGCTGCTCAAGGAGGTCGACGATCCCGAGCGGTTCGGCGTCCCGGAGTTCGCCGGCGAGCGCATCGTCGCGATCGAGGAGAAACCGAAGGTTCCGAAGAGCAACTTCGCGGTGACCGGGATCTACATGTACGACAACCGCGTCTTCGACTACGCGCGCGATCTGAAGCCGTCGGCGCGCGGCGAGCTGGAAATCACCGACGTCAACAACGCGTACATTCGCGCGGGCGACTGCTCGTACGACGTCCTCGACGGCTGGTGGACCGACGCCGGCCAGTTCGAGTCGCTCTACCGCGCGACGTGTCTGGTCGCCGAGGAGCGGATGAAGAAGGCGCTCGCGTCGGCGTGAGCGCGCGGCGGATCGCGATCGCGGGCGGCTCCGGCCTGCTCGGCACCGCGCTGCGCGAGGCGCTGCGCGAACGCGAGGTGATCGCGCCCTCGCACGCCGAGCTCCGGTTCGAGGACGCGGACGCGCTCGCGCGGCTGCTCGACGAGTCGGCGCCCGACGTGCTCGTCAACTGCACCGCGTTCCACAACGTCGACGCGTGCGAGCGCGAGCCGGAGAAGGCGATTGCGCTGAACGCGCTCGCCGTCGACCGCGCCGCGCAGGCGTGCGCCGCGCGCGGGATCGCGTTCATGACGATCAGCACCGACTACGTCTTCGCCGGCGATCTCGGGCGCGCGTACCGCGAGGACGACGCGGTCGGGCCGCTCACCGCCTACGGCGCGTCCAAGGCGGCCGGCGAGTTCCTCACGCGGCGGCACGGCGACCGCCACTATGTGGTGCGCACCAGCGGCGTCTTCGGGACGACCGGAAGCTCGAACAAGGGCTACACGCTGATCGAGCGCGTGCTGCGGCAGGCGGAGCGGGGCGAGGAGACCGAGATGGTCGCCGACCAGATCTTCTCGCCCTCGTATGCGCCGCACGTCGCGCGCGCGCTTCGCGACCTGATCGACGCCGAGGCGTACGGGACCCATCACGTCACCAACGCGGGCGCGGTCTCGTGGTACGACTTCGTGCGCGCCGCGTTCGCGAAGTCCGGGCTCGCCGGCGCGCCGCTGCGCGCGACGACGTACGCCGCGCGCGGAAGCTCGACCCGCCGGCCGTTGTGCTCGCCGCTGGAGAACACGACGTTCGCGCGCTTCGGGATCGCGCCGATGCCGCCGTGGGAGCGCGCGCTCGACGAGTTCCTGGCGGCGCGCAGCGCGCGGCTCGCCGCGGCGCGCGCCTGACGTGCACGTCCTCGTCACCGGCGGCGGCGGCTACGTCGGTCTCGAGCTGTGCCGGCAGCTGCTCGAGCGCGGCGACTCGATCCGCGTCGTCGACCGGTTCTTCTTCGGCGAAGGCCCGCTCGAGGAGCTCGTCGCGCGCAGCGAGGGCCGGCTGAGCGCGATCGCCGGCGACGTGCGCGCCTTCGACGACGCGTGGCTCGACGGGATCGACGGCGTCTCGCACCTCGCCGGGCTCTCGAACGATCCGACCGCCGAGTACAACCCGGCGGCGAACTGGGAGATGAACGCGGTCGCGACCGAGCGGCTCGCCGAGGCGTGCGCGCGGCGCGGCGTGCGGCGGTTCGTGTTCGGTTCCTCGGCCTCGCTCTACGACGGGATCGGTCCGGGGATGTTCGACGAGCGCACCGAGGTGCGGCCGCGCGGCGCGTACTCGCTCTCGAAGAAGCACGCCGAGGACGCGCTGCTCGCGCTCGCCGGCGAGCGCTTCTCCCCGGTGATCCTGCGCCAGGGGACGGTGTACGGCTGGTCGCCGCGGATGCGCTTCGATCTGGTCGTGAACACGTTCCTCAAGGACGCGGTCACCGCCGGGAAGCTGTACCTGCACGGCGGCGGCTGGCAGTGGCGCCCGCTGGTCGACGTCGGCGACGTCGCGCGCGCGCATGTGGTGTGCCTCGACGCGCCGGACGGCGCGGTGAGCGGCGAGATCTTCAACGTGATGCAGGAGAACTACCAAGTGCGCCAGCTCGCGATGCTGGTCGCCGGCTCGCTCTCGCTGCGCGGGCGGCACGTCACGCTCGAGGAGGCGCCGCTGCCGAAGCTCGTCCGCGACTACCGCATGTCGAACCTGAAGATGACGCAACGGCTCGGCTTCACGCCGGCGGTGACCGTCCTCGAGTCGATCGACGTGATGCTGCAGCGGCTCCCGCTCGACGACGTCGCCTGGCTCGCGAACCCGCGCTGGTACAACATCGCCTGGATGAGCGTCCTCGAGGAGGTCCACGCCGCGCAGCGCGGGTTCGCCTCGATCTACTGAGCGGCGGCGCGCCGCGCTGACTGCGGTTCGAGCGCGTAGTAGTCGGCGATGAACGAGGGATACGGGTCGTCGTCGGCCGGTGCGTCGGCGGGGAACGGCGTGATCGGCGTCGTGAGCAGCGCGTCCAGGACGCTCTCCGGATCGAACAGCGAGGTCGCCGGCAGCAAGAGCCCCCAGTCGAGCGCGCGCAGGCGCGTCGCGATCGCGCCGATGTCGAACGCGATCGGGAAGAGCCCGGCGCGCAGTGCTGCGGAGAGCGTGAAGCAGTACGTTTCCGGCCACACCGACGGGAACCACGCCAGGTCGAGGCTCTGGCGCGCCAGGATCGCATCGAGATCGTCCTGGGCGTACCCGCCGGTGATCGTCACCCCGGCCGCGCGCAGCTCGTCGTCGACGTCGGTGAAGCCGACGACGACGAACTCGAGCGGCAGCCCGCGCTCTCGCACGACGCGCGCGCAGTGCAGCAGCTGCCGCGAGCCTTTGATCGGGTAGATCGCGCCGATCAGCCCGACGCGCCGGCGCGCCGGCTCGGCGCGCGGCGGGCGGGCCGGCGCGGGCCG
>DATHLN010000272.1:0-13847 GCA_035488115.1 Candidatus Limnocylindrales bacterium
CGCCCGAGGTGGGGGAACATCGTTTCGGTGAACCAGAGATTCCCGTCGGGTCCGGCGGCGATCTGGCTCGGGCCGCTGCCGTTCATGATGCCCGCCGCGAACTCGGTGACGGCGCCGGACATCGTGATCCGTGCGATGCGGCCGACGTTCTGCGGCGGCGCCTCCCCGGCGTCCGGCGGAGCGGGCGGTCCGGGATAACCGTGCTCCGCGAACCACATGTTGCCGTCGGGTCCCGCGGTGATTCCCTGCGGGAACGTTCCGGCGCTCATTCCCTGCGTGAACTCGGTGACTACGCCGCTCGTCGTGATTCGCGCGATCCGCGGCGTGCTGTAAGACGGCGGGCCTCCGTCGCCCTCGGTGAACCAGAGGTTTCCGTCGCGACCGGCCGCGATGCCCCACGGCGTCGCGCCCGGGCTGATTCCCGCGGAGAACTCGGTCACCGTCCCGGCCGGTGTGATCTTTCCGACGCGGTTCGTGCGCAGTTCCGTGAACCACACGTTCCCGTCCGGGCCCGCCGCGAGCGAGGCGATGCACGCCGTCGGCGTCGAGGGCGTCGGAACGTCGCCTGCCGGTAAGGCGACCGGCGTCGGCAGCGCGAACACCGTCACCGTCCCGGAGGGCGTGATGCGGCCGATCTGCCCGCCGCAGTCGTTGCTGAACCACATGTTGCCGTCCGAGCCGGCCACGATCCGATCGGGCGCGCTCATGCCGCCGCTCGGGAACTCGGTGATGGTGCCGCTGATTCCACGCGGTGACGGCGACGGTGAAGGTGAGGGCGTCGCGGTCGGCGCCGCCGTTCCGGAGTTGAACGGCGGGACGGAACCGCCACCGTTCTGCGCGCATCCCGCCGCGAGCGCGGCGAAGCCGACTACGACCAAGAACCGACGGAGCATCGATCGACTCCTCACCCTGAACACTCGTACGCCGACGAGGGACGTCGCCCACCTCGTCGTTCGACTCGTACCCTTGACCGCCCCTCGCGCCGCGCCCGTACGCGCTGCTACTTCTACCGCGCCAGACGCGACTCGTATCGCGGCAGCAGCTCGCGCATCGAGCGCATCGGATCGGTGGGCTCGACGTTCTCCAGCCGCGCGCGCAGCGTATCGAGCAGCGCGTGCCAGCCGGAGAGCGTGCGCGTCTCGAATCCCGCGATGACCGGACGATGCGTGAGCACCAGGCGAACGCGGTCGCCGAGCGGCTCGAGCTCGAAGCGAACGGTCGAGTCGAGCATCGTCCCGTCCGGCGACTTCACTCCCCACGTGTACTCGAGCGCGCGCGGCGGATCGTACGTCAGCACCGTGCCGTAGGTCTTCGGCTCGTAGCCTTCACGCTCGGGCATGTCGTCGCCGCCGCCCATCGTCAACACGAACGACTCGCCCGCGCGCGGCGGGATCGCGCCGTCCTCGACGAGCCACGTCTTCAGCAGCGCGCCTTCGGTGAGATACGACCAGACGCGCTCGATCGGGCCGGGCAAGACGCGCTCGAAGCGGACGGTGTCGCCGTCGAGCGTGCCGGGATGGTTCATCGCGATGTCCTCCGGTGATGGTCGGGATGCTCGAGCGCCTGCTCCAGCGCGTCGAGGCGGTGCGACCAGAAGCGGCGGAACCGCGCGAGCCACGCGTCGAGCTCCGCGAGCCCGGCCGGATCCAGCGCGTAGATGCGGCGCTGCGCGTCGCGGCGGACGTTCACCAGCCCCGCGTCGCGCAGCAGCCGCAGGTGCTGCGAGACCGCGGGCGGCGTCATGTCGAAGCGGCGCGCGATCTCGCCCGCCGGGAGCTCGCGTACGGCGAGCATCTCGACGATGCGCCGTCGGGTCGGGTCGGCGAGCGCTGCGAACGCGAGCATCTTCGCCGATAGTATGGGATCAGCTTAAATAAGTAAAGACCTAAATAATAGGGCTGTCGAACAGAGGTTCGATGCCCGCCTGCTCCGAAGCCCTCTTCTAACGACGCGCCCTTGCCGGCGCGGTGCGGCGTGGGATGGACCGGCGACGGGCATCGCACGCTGCCACGCAGTTGGCACAACGGCGCGGTACCGTCGGAACACAACCGACACCGCACGGAGCATCATGGCCGACGAAAAACAGCTCGCCCTCACCAACGCGCTCGCACAGATCGAGCGCCAGTTCGGTAAGGGCTCCATCATGAAGATGGGCGAGATCGCCGAGAAGATGTCGTTCGACGTCATCTCGACCGGGTCGATCGCCCTCGACCTCGCGCTCGGCGTCGGCGGTCTGCCGCGCGGGCGCATCGTCGAAGTCTACGGTCCGGAGTCGAGCGGCAAGACGACGCTCGCGCTCCACGTCATCGCCGAGGCCCAGAAGGCCGGCGGGACCGCCGCGTTCATCGACGTCGAGCACGCGCTCGACCCGACCTACGCCCAAGGGCTCGGGATCGATCTCGACAACCTCCTCGTCTCGCAGCCGGACGCCGGTGAGCAGGCGCTCGACATCGCCGAGATGCTCGTGCGCTCGAACGCGGTCGACGTGATCGTCGTCGACTCGGTCGCGGCGCTCGTCACCAAGGCCGAGCTCGAGGGCGACATGGGCGACACACACGTCGGCCTGCAAGCGCGGCTCATGTCGCAGGCGCTGCGCAAGCTGACCTCGGCGATCTCGCGCTCGAAGTGCGTGATGATCTTCATCAACCAGCTGCGCGAGAAGGTCGGCGTGATGTTCGGCAATCCCGAGACGACCTCGGGCGGGCGCGCGCTGAAGTTCTACGCCTCGGTCCGTCTCGACGTGCGCAAGCTCGAGCAGATCAAGGTCGGGCAGGACGTCGTCGGGACGCGCACTCGAGTGAAAGTGGTGAAGAACAAGGTCGCGCCGCCGTTCCGGCAGGCCGAGTTCGACATCACCTACGGCAAGGGGATCTCGAAGATGGGCTCGATCATCGACGTCGCGCTCGAGCGCAACATCATCGGGAAGTCCGGCTCGTGGTACACCTACGGCGAGCAGCGGATCGGCCAAGGCCGCGAGAACGCGAAGGCGTTCCTCGAGGAGCACGGCGACGTCGCCGACGAGATCGCGACCAAGATCCGCGAGGCGCTCAAAGCGACCGTCTCCGGAAACGGCGTCGCGAAACCGGTCGGCGCAGGCGCTGCGGAAGAATAGCGCTTCGGCCCATCCTTCGACAGGCTCAGGATGACACAGTGCTCGGGCTCGTCCGCACGGGTGACGGCGTTGCGCTTGTTAGCGCAGCGCCGTCTCACCGAGGCGCAGCTGTATGCCAAGCTGGAGCGGAAGGGCTTCGACGACGGCGCGATCGCGGCGGCGGTCGCGTCGTGCAAGCGTGACGGGCTGCTCGACGACGCGCTCTTCGCGACGCTCTACGTCGAGACGAAGCGGGCCGCGGTCGGCGACGCGCGGCTCGTCGCGGAGCTGGTGAAGCGTGGGATCGACCGCGAGGCCGCGCGCGAGCGCGTGGGCAGCGTCGGCGCGCCGGAGACCGAGCGGGCGGGCGCGGCGTACGAGAAGATGCGCCGCGCGAAGCCGGACCTCTCGTACCAGTCGGCGGCGCGGAAGCTGGAGCGGCTGGGATTCCCGGCGTCCCTCATCTACCGGGTGCTGCGGGAACGGGCCGGCGCCGATCTGGCGGCTACACTGGGCGACCTCGGCTAAAAAGTCACCCTGAGCTTGTCGAAGGGTCCTTCTAGGAAAGGCGGCACGCTGTATGGTATTGGCGCAGTAACGATGCGATTCCCGATTCGCGCGGTGCTATGCACGCTCGCGGCTCTCGCGTTGCTCGCCCCGCGTCCTGCCGCGGCAGTCGAGCTCGAAGCCGTCTCCAAAGCCGCCGCCGGGTACACCGTCGGCGATCCCAAGCTCCAGGAGCTCTACCGCTCCGCCCTGCTGAACACGAACAAGCAGGTCACCCTCGCCTCCGACGGCACGACCTACGTGAAGACGGGTGACATCCCGGCGGAATGGCTGCGCGACGCCAGCGTCCAGGTCAGGCCGTACCTGTTCTTCGCGAAGGACGACATGAAGGTCGACGGGCTGCTGCGCGGTGCGATCGCGCGGATGGGCAAGTACCTGTACGCCGACCCGTACGCGAACGCGTTCACCATCGACTACCGGGTCTGGGAGCGCAAGTTCGAGCTCGACTCGCTCGCGTATCCGATCTCGCTCGCGTGGACGTACTGGAAAGTCACCGGGGACTCGACGATCTTCACCGGCGATCTGTCGCACGGATTCGACAGCGCGCTCGACACGATGGAGCGCGAGCAAGACCATCCGCGGAACTCGAAGTACAGCTTCCCCAAACCGGAGATGCCGAACGGGGGGAAGGGGAATCCCGTCCACTACACCGGGATGATCTGGACGGGATTCCGGCCGTCCGACGATGCCTGCACGTACAACTTCCTGATCCCCTCCGAGATGATGGCGGTCGTCGCGCTGGGTCAGCTCGAGGAGATCGAGCGCGACGTCTACCACAACGTGCTGAAGGCGCAGCGCGCCAAAGCGCTCCGCCAAGAGGTGCAGAACGGCATCCAGACCTGGGGCGTCATCTTCCGGCCGGACTACGGCTACATCTATGCGTACGAGGTTGACGGCTTCGGGCGCGCGCTGACGATCGACGACGCCAACGTGCCTTCGCTCCTCTCCGCGCCGTACATCGGGTACGGTTCGAACAGCTCGTTCGTCTACCGGAACACGCGAAAGTTTCTGCTCTCCAAGGACAATCCGACGTACTACGTCGGCAAGTACGCGCGCGGGATCGGCTCGGTGCACACGAACGACAACATGGTCTGGCCGATCGCGATGCTCATGCAAGGGTTCACCGCGAGCAGCGACGCCGAGCGCAAAGACGTGCTCGCGCAGCTCCTCGCCTCGGATCCCGGCGACCATCTGCTCCACGAGTCGTTCAACCCGGACGATCCGACCAACTACACCCGCAAGGATTTCGGCTGGCCGAACGCGCTGTTCAGCGAGTTCGTGATGACCTCGTTCGAGGGTGTGCCGCCGCTGCCGGTCGGGTCGACGTCGGACCTGCAGTTCTCGGGCGACTGAGGTGAGCGTCTGGACCGTGCCGGCCGATCCCGGCCGGCCGGTCGACGTGGTGGTCGGGATTCAGTGGGGCGACGAAGGGAAGGGCCGGATCGTCGACCTCCTCGCGCGCGACTACGGCGTCATCGCGCGGTTCGGCGGCGGCGACAACGCCGGGCACTCGATCGAAGTGGGCGAGACGAAGCTCGCGCTGCACGTCGTCCCTTCGGGGGCGCTCGTCGAAAGGACGCGGCTGCTGATCGGCGCGGGTACCGTGGTGTCGCTGCGCGGATTCGTCGACGAGATCGAGATGCTGCGGAAGCTCGGCGTCGACGTCTCGCGGGTGGCGATCTCCTCGCGCGCACACGTCGTCTTCCCGTATCACGCGGTGCTCGACAAGCTCAGCGAGAAGCAGCGCGGCGGTGGCGCGATCGGGACGACCGGCCGCGGGATCGGGCCGGCGTACGTCGACCGCGTCGGGCGGCTCGGGATCACGTTCGGCGACCTCGCGCGCCGGGACGTGCTGGCGACGAAGATCCGCACCGCGCTGCTCGCGCGCGCGCCGCTCTTCGCCGGCGCGGGCGACGCGCCGCGCGAGGAGGACGTCGTGCGCGAGGCGCTGGCGCTCGCCGAGCGGGTCGTGCCGCACGTCGTCGACGACGTTGCGCTCGTCCACGACGCGATGCGCCGCGGCGAACGGATCCTCGCCGAGGGCGCGCAAGGGACGATGCTCGACGTCACCTTCGGCACCTATCCGTATGTCACGAGCTCGCACACCGTCGCGGGCAGCGCGTGCACCGGGCTCGGGATCGGGCCGACCGCGGTCGGCCGCGTCCTCGGCGTCGCGAAGGCGTACTGCACGCGGGTCGGCGGCGGGCCGTTCCCCTCCGAGCTGCTCGACGAGCGCGGCGAGCGGCTTCGCGCTCAGGGGCGCGAGTTCGGCGTCACGACCGGGCGGCCGCGCCGCTGCGGCTGGTACGACGCGGTCGCCGCGCGCTACGCCGCGCAGCTCAACGGGCTGACCGCGCTCGCGATCACCAAGCTCGACGTGCTGTCCGGATTCGAGACGCTCGGCATCGTGACGGGATACCGGCGCGCCGACGGGTCGCCGTGCGGGATCGAGGCGATCGGCGATCCCGGGTTGCGCGTCGACGTCGAAGAGCATCCCGGCTGGGCGGACGATCTTCGCGAAATCCGTCGCATCGGCGACCTGCCGGCCCAGGCGCGCGCGCTGGTCGACCGGATCGCGGAGCTGACCGGCGTCCCCGTGGCGGCGGTGTCGGTCGGGCCGGAACGGTCGGCGCTCGCCGTCTGAGGCGGAAGGCGCGTCGCGCTCTCACCCTTCGACGGGCTCAGGGTGACAAAACGACGCCGACGAGCGGTGGTGAGGTTCGGGGCGGCAGTGTGGGGGCGATCACTCGATCTGGCTAGCGTTTTCGCCGACGTCTATCCCAGGCGACGTGACGGACGCTTGCCTGCCCGACAACGTGCGATAAACAAGACGTGATGCTCGGCCGATAGACTCCATAGCGCCGGGCATGGACGTCCGGTTCGGTACAGGCCATGGTCGGCATGCACACGGATCGCCGTAGAGCGATTCGCGAAGGTGTCATTTGGAGCGTCTGACCTCGTCTGTCGCGTCGTATCCGGTCCGAATTCGGGATTGGTGGAGCGTTCAGACCGGAACGAATCGCATCGTCTACGGCGCGGTGGCCGCGACGTTGGTGATCGCGCTCGTCTTCTTCGCGTTCTTCCGCCTGCGCGGTCCGGACTACGCGGTGCTGTTCTCCAACCTGCAGCCCGACGAAGCGACCGCGGTGATCCAGAAGCTCGACGCCGAGAAGGTTCCGCACAGGCTCGGTGACGGCGGCGCGACGATCCTCGTCCCGCACGAGGTCGTCTACGAGAAGCGCGTCGAGCTCGCCGGGCAGGGCGTGGTGAAGGCCGGCGGCGGCACCGGGTTCGAGCTGTTCGACCGCACGAACCTCGGCATGACCGATTTCCAAGAGAAGATCGCCAAGACGCGCGCGACCGAGGGCGAGCTGCAGCGCACGATCGCGAACCTCACGCCGGTCGAGTCCGCGCGCGTGCACATCGCTTCGCCCGAAGCCTCGCTGTACTCGACGACGCAGCAGCCGACGACCGCCTCGGTCGCGATCCAGACGAAGACCGGGATGCAGCTCTCGTCCTTGCAAGTTCGCGGGATCACGCAGCTGGTCTCGGGCGCGGTCGAAGGGCTCAAGCCCGAGAACGTCACGATCGTCGACCAGAACGGGACCGTGCTGCGGCCTTCGGCGCTCGACGACGCCAACGGCGCCGGCGGCGAGAACGCGCTCAAGCTCACCCAAGACCAGCTCGCCGCGAAAGAGAAGTTCGAGTCCGATCTGCAGCAGTCGCTGCAAGGGCTCCTCGACACGACGATCGGCGCGCACCGCTCGGCGGTCCGCGTCGGCGCGCTCATGGACTTCGACGCCGTCTCGACCGAGACGAAGTCGTACGCGCCGCAGGGCACGATCCTCTCCGAGAAGACGAAGCGCGAGACGTACAACGGCTCGGGCGGTCCGCGCGGCGCCGCCGGCGTCCCCGGCACGACGACCAACGCCGTTCCGACGTATCAAGGGACGCAGAACCAGCAGGGCAACGGCCGCTACGCGAACGTCGAGGCGCTCCGCAACTACCAGGTCGGCGAGTCGACCTCGAAGCACGTCAACGCGCCCGGTCAGGTGAAGCGCCTCTCGGTCGCGGTGCTCGTCAACGTCCCCGCTGCCTCGGCGGTCGCGAACGCCAACGGCGCGCCGGTCTACACCGTCGCCGCCGCGGACGTGCGGAAGATCCGCAACGCCGTCTCCGCCGCCGCCGGGATCGATCCCGCGCGCGGCGATCAGATCTCGGTCGAAGCGCTGCCGTTCGCACCCGATGCGATCGCGGCCGCAGGCGGCGGAGCGCGCGGCCTCTACACCTCGCCCACCACGGTCCTCGGTTTGCCGGCGGTTCCGGTCGTGGCGCTGCTCGTGATCGCGGGCGTCGTCGGCGCCGGGTTCGCGCTGCGCTCGCTGCGCCGGCGGACGTTCCGGCCCGGCTCGGAGCTGCCGACGTTCGACTCGACGCTCGCCGAAGAGCTGCCCTCGTTCGAGGAGCACCCGATGCTCGACGGGACGCCGGCGATCGCCGCGCCGATCCGCTCGGCGGCGGACCTCACCCGCGAGCAGATGGTCGAGTACGTGACCACGGTCGCTCAAGACAGTCCGGACAACATCGCCAAGCTCGTCAAACTCTGGTTGGCCGAATAACTCCATGATTCACGACAAGCCGATCCTCACGCTGGGCGACGAGATGATGACGTCGTCGTTCGTCGACTCGTACGCGCCGCCGGCGGTGCCGGACATGGCGGGGCCGGAGAAGGCCGCGATCCTGATGATCACGATCGGGCTCGAGCTCTCCGCGTCGATCTTCAAGTTCCTCCGGCAGGACGAGGTCGAGCGAATCGTCCTCGAGATCGCGAAGATCTCGACCGTTCCGATCGACAAGCGCGACGCCGTCGTGCAAGAAGCGTATCAGCGCGCGATCGCCCTCAAGTACATCAACGAGGGCGGGATCGAGTACGCCAAGGAGATCCTCGAGCGCTCGTTCGGCGCCGGCCAAGCCGACGACATGACGAACCGGCTCTTCGCGGCGCTCAAGCACGGCAACCCGCTCGAGCTGGTGAAGAAGACCGAGCCCGCGCAGCTGCTGGAGTTCATCAAGGAAGAGCACCCGCAGACGATCGCGCTGATCCTCGTCTACATGTCGCCCGATCAGGCCGGCGCGGTGCTCTCGCAGCTCGACCCGGAATTGCAAGGCGAGGTCGCGATGCGGATCGCGATCCTGCAGAAGACCGCACCCGAGATCTTGGAGCAGCTCGACGAATTGCTGGGACGCAGACTGATGGTGAGCGGGAGCGACTTCACCAAGGGCGGCGGCGTGCAGACGCTCGCGTCGGTCATGGGCTTCGTCGACCGCGAGACCGAGAAGAACATCCTCGACGGGCTCTCGAAGCGCGATCCGGCGGTCGCCGAAGAAGTCAAGAACCTGCTGTTCGTCTTCGAGGACATCATCAACCTCGACGACCGCGCGATCCAGCGCGTCCTCAAAGAGGTCGACGGGAAAGATCTCGCGCTCGCGCTCAAGACGGCGAACGACGAGCTCCTCAACCGCGTCTTCAAGAACATGTCGAGCCGGGCCGCGACGACGCTGCGCGAGGACATCGAGGTCCTCGGGCCGGTGCGCGTCCGCGAGGTCGGCAAGGCGCAGCAGAACATCGTCGACGTGATCCGCACGCTCGAGGAGAACGGTCAGATCGTCATCGCCCGCGGCGGGAAGGACGACCGGATCGTCTAGCATGGGCCGCGTCGTCAAAGGGTCGCGTATCCGGATCGAGCGCTATCAGCTCAGCGTTCCGGACGTCGCGGCACCGCAGCCCCAGCCGGCGACGAGCGCCGGCGACGTCATGTCGCCGGACGCTTTCGGTTTTGGGGCGGCCGATGACGAGTTTCAACTCGACGCGCCGCTCGGCGGCGCACCGCCGCCGCAGCCCGCGGTCGATCTCGCCGCTGTCCGCGCCGAGGCGCAGGCGATCATCGACGGCGCGGCGCGCGACGCCGAGCTGCTGATCGCCGACGCACACACCCGCGCCCGCACGCTGGTGGAAGACGCCGCGACGCGCGCCGACGCGGTCGTGCAGGATGCGCGCAAGCAGGGCCACGGCGAGGGCTACCAAGCCGGGCGCGACGCGGCCGACCGCGAGATGAACGACATGCTCGTGACGATGCGCGGGCTGCTGGAGATGGCGCGCGCCGAGCGCCACAAGATGATGGAAGACGCCGAGCCCGAACTGGTCAAGCTCGCGCTCGGGATCGCGGAGCGCGTGCTGCACCAGCAGATCGCGCTCGACCGCGGCGTGGTCGTCGAGATGGCGAAAACCGCGATCGCGCGGCTGATCGAGCGCGACACGGTCACCGTTCGCGTGCACCCCGCCGACCTCGAGCGGATGCGGCAGCACCGCGACGAGCTGATCGCGATCGGCGACATCCGCAATCTGCGCGTCGTCGAGGACCAGCGCGTCGACCGCGGCGGCGTCGTGGTCGACACCGACGCCGGGACGATCGACGCGCGCATCTCGACGCAGCTCGACGAAGCGCGGAAGATCCTGCACATCGAGGACGACATCGTCGTCGAGCCGGCGCCCGCGGCGGCCGAGATCGTCCCGAAGGGCGAGATTCCGTCGGCGCGCGCGTCATGACGGCGGCGCGGACCGCTCGCGCGCGCGGGTTCGACGCGACGCGCTATCTCGAGGAGCTGCACGACGCCGATCTCGTGCGCACCAACGGCAAGGTCAGCCAGGTGATCGGGACGGTGATCGAGTCGAACGGGCCGCCGATGGCGATCGGCGAGACCGCCTCGATCACGTACCGCCGCAACGCGGCGCCGGTGCTCGGCGAAGCGGTCGGCTTCCGCGACGCGAAAGTGCTGTTGATGCCGCTCGGCGAGCTGGGCGGGATCGCGGCCGGCTCCGACGTCGTCGCGCTCGGCAAGCCGCTGCAGGTCGGGCTCTCCGACGGACTGCTCGGGCGCGTGCTCGACGGGCTGGGGCGGCCGATCGACGGCAAAGGGCCGATCACCGAGGCACGCCGCGCCGAGGTCGGCGGGACGCCGCCGAGCGCGCTGCTGCGCCGCCGCGTCACCGAGCCGCTCGGCGTCGGCGTCCGCGCGATCGACGGGCTGCTCACGGTCGGCAAAGGCCAGCGCGTCGGGATCTTCGCGGGCTCGGGCGTCGGCAAGTCGACGGTGCTCGGGATGATCGCGCGCAACACCGCCGCCGACGTGAACGTGATCGCGCTGGTCGGCGAGCGCGGCAAAGAAGTCCGCGACTTCCTCGAGCGCGATCTCGGTGAGGCGGGGCTGAAGCGTTCGGTCGTGATCGTCGCGACCTCGGACCAGCCGGCGCTGGTGCGCATCAAGGCGGCATTCGTCGCGACGCGGGTCGCGGAGTACTTCCGCGACAACGGGCTCGACGTGATGCTGATGATGGACAGCGTCACCCGGTTCGCGATGGCGCAGCGCGAGGTCGGCCTGGCGATCGGCGAGCCGACGACGACCCGCGGCTACACGCCGTCGGTGTTCGCGCTGCTGCCGAAGCTGCTCGAGCGTACCGGCACCTCGCAGCACGGGACGATCACAGCACTCTATACCGTGCTGGTCGACGGCGACGACATGAACGAGCCGGTCGCCGACGCGGTCCGCTCGATCCTCGACGGGCACGTCGTGCTCTCGCGCAAGCTCGCCGCGGCGAACCACTACCCGGCGATCGACGTCCTCGGCTCGGTGAGCCGCGTCATGCCGGACGTCGTCCCGCCCTCCCACATGAGCTCGGCGTCGGCGGTGCGCGACATCCTCGCGACGTACCGCGAGGCCGAAGACCTCATCAACATCGGCGCGTACGTCCCCGGCTCGAACCCGCGCGTCGACCACGCGCTCGCGCGGATCGACGCGGTGAAAGCCTTCCAGCGCCAAGGCATCTACGAGCGCACCACCTTCGACGACGCGCAGCGCGCCGTGATGGGACTGGCATGAGCCGTCCAAACGTCATCCTGACCCGCCCACATGTCATCCTGAGCTTGTCGAAGGATGAGCCGACGGCACCGTCGCGACTGCGGCGCATCCTTCGACAGGCTCAGGATGACATCGTGGTGGGGCTCGATGACATTGTGGTGGGGCTCGATGACATTGGGGTGGGGGCCGATGACGTCGTGGTGGGGGCCGGCGCGTGAAGTTCAAGTTCGCGTTGGAGCCGGTGCTGTCGCACCGGGAGCGGATCGAGCACGAGCGGGCGGCGGAGCACTCGCGTGCGCTCGAAGAGCAGCTCCGGGCCGAGCGGTCGCGCGACGAGCTCTGCACCAAGCGCGACCATCTGCGCGACCGGCTCGTCGGCGAGCACGCGAGCTTCGACGTCGAGACGCTGCGCTCGACGTATCTCCATCTCGACTATCTCGACCGTGCGATCGTCGCGGCGCAGCAGCGCTGCGACGCGTGCGCCGCGGAGACCGAGCGCGCGCGTGCGCGGCTCGTCGACGCCGCCAAGGACCGCAAGGTTCTCGAGACGCTGAAAGACCGGCGCCGCGAGGCGTTCGAGCTCGAAGCGTCGCTCGCCGAGCAGCGCGAGCTCGACGACCAGAACGCGCGCGCGTTCGAGCGCGCCCAGCCCTACGAAGGACACTCGCCGTGATCGTCACCCGCCGCCGCAAACAGCGCTCGCACTACGGCCACTACGCCGTCGTGCTGCTCGTCATCGCCGCGATCGGCTTCGTCCTCGGCTTCCCGCCGACGCAGCGCGCGATCGCCGGCGGCCCGCTGGCGCCCGCCTGGAACGCCGGCGCGAACGTCGTGGGGGTCGTCGGGCGGCCGCTCACGTTCGCCGGACAGCAGGCGACGATCACCGAGCGCAACCGCCAGATCCGCGACCTCAACGCGCGGCTCGAGAAGGAACGCGTCGCGAAAAGCGACGCCGAGGGCCGCGCGAGCCGGCTCCAGCAGCAGATCGCGGCCGCCGCGGCGCAGCCGCTCGACACGCCGGTACCCGCGCCGCACCCGGTCGCGACCGCGGCGCCCGCCGCGTTCGGGGCGCCGGGCGGCGACGCGGCCGCCTCGACGACCGTCGCCGAGAAGCGGCTCGCCGCGGCCTGGGCCGCGATGGAGCCGGAGCGGGCCGCCCTGGTGATCCAGCGGGTCCCCGACGACCAGGTCACCCGCGTCCTCGCCCAGATGGACCCCGACAGCGCCGGCGCGATCATGGACGCCCTCCCGCCGGCCGTCGCCGCGCGGATCAGCCGGGCCGTCGCTCAGGTCCGCCCGCCCGCGGGCCGATAGCCTCTGTAGGGTTCGCCTTCGGCGGACCCGTCGGCGGCGTCTTTGCCGGCGCCGCACCGCAGAAGCGAAAGGAGGTGACACCATCAATCCCATCACGATCCTGACCACACCCCTCGGATCGGCGGGCTCCGGTGCTCCCGGTGCGGCGAAGGCGCCGCTCGAGAGCGGAGCGCGCGGCGCGTTCGCGTCCCTGTTCGCAGGGAAGCTGACCGCGGCCGTGACCACGCCGTCCACCGGCGCGACCCCGACGGTCGACGCCGAGCTCGTGCGCTCCGTCAAGGAGCAGCTCGACGGAGGGGCCTCGCTGACGGACCTCATCGCGCGTCTGGCAAGCTCGCTCGCGACCTCGGTCGCGGCCCAGCTCGGCGTCACGCCGCAAGAGGCGAAGCAGCGATTGACCCAGGCGTTCACCCAGGCGCTCCAGCCGAGCGAGACCGGACCGCCGCGAAGTAACGCCGAGAGGGCGTCATCCCTCGTATCGAGACTGCGGCAGATCGCCGAGCTCGCGACGGGGGTGACGAACGGAGAGACGGGGCACACGATCCGACTGATCGCAGGACAACGCTCGGACGCCGACGAGGCGAAAGCGAAGACCGCCCCCCAACCGGACAGCATCCTCCGCGACGCGCTCGCAGCGCTCGCGGCACCCGCATCTCCGCTCCCCGGCGCGACCGATCCGTCCGCCGCTCCCGTCGCACCCGCGGCGGCGAGTGACGGCCGCACCGTCGCGCTCGCGATCCCCACGCAAGCGGTCGCGACCGGCGGCGACACGCCGCTCGGCCGAATCCTCACCCGCGCCGTCCTCGCCGGCGAGCAGAAGACCTCGCCACCCGCGCAGACGGCATCCCAGCTCGCATCCTCGCCGAACGCCGGCGCGGCGGCGAGCACCGGCACGAACGCGGTCGACGCGTTCGTCCAGGCGTTCGCGAGCGCGCTCGCGCGCGCCGACGCCGGCGGC
>DATHLN010000273.1:0-5079 GCA_035488115.1 Candidatus Limnocylindrales bacterium
GTGCGCGACTGGCTGGTCGTGCGCTTGCGCGCGCGTTAGCGAAGCGTGCGGTCGAAGAGCGCGAGCGTGCGGGCCCACGCGTTCTCCGCGACATCGCGATTGTACGCGTCGCGGTCGCGCGAGGCGAAGGCGTGGCCGGCGCCGGGATAGACGACCAGCGCGTAGCGCTTCTTGTGCGACGAGAGCGTCTCCGCGATGCGCCCGTGCTCGGCGGGCTCGATCGACTGGTCGTCGGCGCCGTAGATCAGCAGCAGCTCCGCTTTCGTCTCGCCGAGCCGCTCGGTCAGAACCGGCCAGAAGCGAGGTTCCTTCGGCGCGATCCCTCCGCCGTAGAACGACGCCGCCGCCGCGACGCCGTCGCCGAGCTCGATCGCGCTGAGCACCGCGAGCCGGCCGCCCATGCAGAAACCGACCGTGCCGTACGCGCCCTTCTTCACCTCCGACCGCGTGCCGAGGAACGCCGCCGACGCGCGCGCGTGCTCCAGCATCCCCTCGTCGGTGAGCGCTTTGAGGCGCGCCCCGATGCTCTCGCGGTCGTCGTAGCTGAACGTCTTTCCGTCGAAGAGGTCGGGTGCGATCGCGGCGTAGCCGTGCTCGGCGAGGCGCTTCACCTCGCTCTGCACGTAGTCGTTGACGCCGAAGGCTTCCATGAAGACCAGGACGCCGGGGAACGGGCCCGCGCTGGCCGGCGCCGCATAGTACGCGCGCTTGCCGGCGCCGGTCTCGACGAACTCCGCGCGGCCGATGGTGTGTGTCGCTCGCTGCTGCATTCGGATGCGGATTCGCCTCCCGCTGCCCGCACCTTGCAGGAAACGCGGGCCGGTTCCGGCAGTCTCCGCGCAACAACCTCCGCGCCCGCACGAAGGAGAAGCCGTGGAAGATAAGACGTTCAAGCTGGTCGAGCTCGTCGGCGTCTCCGAGGATTCGGTGCAGCAGGCGGTCCGCAACGCGATCAAGCGCGCATCGTCGAGCCTGAAGGGCCTCTCGTGGTTCGAGGTCACCGAGATCCGCGGCCTCGTCGCCGACGGCGAGGTCAGCCAGTTTCAGGTCACGCTGAAAGTCGGCTTCCGCATCCTCGACCCCGCCCAGCTGAAAACCGAGTGACGCGCGCAGTCATCGCCTGACGCGCGCTATTGCCCCGTCACCCTGAGCTTGTCGAAGGGTGAGCGACCATCGTCGGCATCAGAGCCGCGACCAGCGGCGTAAACCGCCCCGCGCGCACCAGCGCGGCGATGCGCTCGATCTCCGGCGCCAGATACCGGTCGCCGCTGCCGCCGCCGTCGGGCGAGATCTCCGCGACCACCGCCTCGAGGGCGTCCGACGTGCGCAGCGGCCGCCGGAACGCGATCCCGCGCGCGGCGGAGAGCAGCTCGATCGCGACGATGTTCGCGGCGTTGCGCAGCATGTCGTCGAGACGCCGCGCGGCGTGCGTCGCCATGCTGACATGGTCTTCTTGCCCGGCGCTGGTCGGGATGCTGTCTACGCTCGCCGGATGCGCGAGCAGCTTGTTCTCCGAGGCCAGCGCGGCCGCCGTGACCTGCGCGATCATGTAGCCGGACTCCAGCCCCGGATCGGTCGCGAGGAACGCGGGGAGCGCGCTGAACGTCGGATCGACGAGCAGCGCGCAGCGGCGCTCGCTGATGTTCCCGATCTCCGCGATCGCAACGGCCAGTGCGTCCGCGGCGAGCGCGACCGGCTCGGCGTGGAAGTTGCCGCCCGAGATCACCTCGCCGGTATCGGGGAAGACGAGCGGGTTGTCGGAGACCGCGTTCGCCTCGTCGATCAGGATCGCGCACGCGTCGCGCAGCGTGCGCAGGCACGCGCCGAGAACCTGCGGGATGCAGCGCAGGCTGTAGGGGTCTTGCACCCGACCGCAGTCGCGGTGCGACTCGTTGATCTCGCTCCCCTCGATCAGCCCGCGCACCGCGGCGGCGACGTCGCTCTGCGCGGCGTGTCCGCGCACGGCGTGGATCCGCGCGTCGAAGGGCCGCACGCTGCCGAGCGCGGCTTCGATCGAGAGCGCGCCGGCGACGAGCGAGGCGGCGAGCACGTCCTCGGCGCCGACCAGCGCGCGCAGCGCGAGCGCCGTGGAAACCTGCGTGCCGTTCAGCAGCGCGAGACCTTCTTTTGCGCGCAGCTCGAGCAGTGGGATCCCGGCCGCAGGCAGCGCTTCCGCCGCGGGCACGCGCCGTCGGGCAACGCCGTCAGCGCCGGCAGTTCCGTTCGGCGGGACCAGGACGTCGCCCACGCCGATCAACGCGGCGGCGAGGTGCGCGAGCGGCGCGAGATCACCGGACGCGCCGACCGAGCCTTGGCCCGGGATCACCGGCAGAACGTCACGTTTGAGACACGCGAGCAGCGTTTCGATGACCGTCCAGCGCACGCCGGAGTAACCGCGCGCGAGCGAGTTGATCTTCAGCGCGATCACGAGCCGCACGACATCGCCCGGCAGCGGTGTGCCGACGCCGCATGCATGGGAGATCACCAGATTGCGCTGCAAATCGGCCAGTTTTTCACGCGGGATGCGCGTCTGCGCGAGCTTCCCAAAGCCCGTGTTGACGCCGTAGACGCTGACGTCGCGCGACGCGATCGTTTCGACGACGTCCGCCGCACGGTCGACATCGGTCTTCGCGCTCGGGTCGAGCACCAGCGAAGCACCGTCGCGCAATAGCGGGCGTACGTCGGCGGCGCGCAAATGGCCGGCACGCAAGTCGACCTTCATCGGCCCCCAATGTCATCCTGAGCCTGTCGAAGGATGAGCCAAGGGCAGCGTCGTGCCTTGCGGCTCATGCTTCGACAGGCTCAGCATGACATCTCATCGGCCGAGCGTCGCGTCGTGCATCGGCAGGCGAAGGCCGTGCCCGACGGCGCAGGCCAGCGCGTCCTCGTACCCCGCGTCGGCATGGCGCGCGACGCCGCTCGCGGGATCGTTCCAGAGCACGCGCGCGATCCGTTTCGCGGCTGCTTCGGTACCGTCGCAGACGATCACCACGCCGGCATGCTGCGAATAGCCGATCCCGACGCCGCCGCCGTGGTGGATCGAGACCCAGGTTGCGCCGCCCGCGACGTTGAGCATCGCGTTCAGCAGCGGCCAGTCGCTGACCGCGTCCGAACCGTCCTTCATCGACTCGGTCTCGCGGTTCGGCGAGGCGACGCTGCCGCTGTCGAGATGATCGCGCCCGATCACGATCGGCGCCTTCAGCTCGCCGCGTGCGACCATCTCGTTGAACGCCAGGCCGACGCGGTCGCGGTCACCCAGACCGATCCAGCAAATGCGCGCCGGCAGCCCTTGGAACGCGATCCGCTCGAGCGCCATGTCGAGCCAGCGGTGCAGATGCACGTCGTTCGGTAGGAGCTCTTTGACTTTCGCGTCGGTCTTCGCGATGTCGTCCGGATCGCCGGAGAGCGCGACCCACCGGAACGGTCCGACGCCGCGGCAGAACAGCGGCCGGATGTACGCCGGAACGAACCCCGGGAACGCGAACGCGTCGCGGAGCCCGGTCTCGTATGCCATCTGCCGGATGTTGTTGCCGTAGTCGAACGTCGGCACGCCCATCCGGTGGTACGCGAGCATCGCCTCGACGTGCGTGACCATCGAGCGCTTCGCCTCGTCGGCCACTGACTGCGGATCGCGCTCGCGCGCCTCGCGCCACTGCTCGAGCGTCCAGCCCAAGGGAAGATACCCGTTCACCGGATCGTGCGCCGAGGTCTGATCGGTCACGGCATCGGGCCGCACGCCGCGGTGCAGCAGCTCCGGCACGACCTCCGCCGCGTTGCCGAGCACCGCCACCGACACGGGAACCTTCGTGCGCTTCGATTCCTCGACGATCGTCAACGCTTCGTCGAGCGACTCCGCGCGACGGTCGAGATAGCGCGTCTGCAAGCGCTTCTCGACGCGCGCGGGATCGCACTCGACCGCGAGCATCGATGCGCCGGCCATCGTCGCGGCGAGCGGCTGCGCGCCGCCCATCCCGCCGAGTCCCGCGGTGAGAATCCACTTCCCCGCGAGGTCGCCGCCGTAATGCCGGCGGCCCATCTCGGCGAACGTCTCGTAGGTCCCCTGCACGATCCCTTGCGAGCCGATGTAGATCCACGAGCCGGCCGTCATCTGGCCGTACATCATCAGCCCTTTGCGGTCGAGCTCGTGGAAGTGCTCCCATGTCGCCCAATGCGGGACGAGGTTCGAGTTCGCCAGCACGACGCGAGGCGCATCGGGATGCGTGCGAAAGACGCCGACCGGCTTCCCCGACTGGATCGCGAGCGTCTCGTCGTCACGGAGCCGTTCGAGCTCGCGAACGATCGCGTCGAACGACGTCCAGTCGCGCGCCGCTCTCCCGATCCCGCCGTAGACGACCAGGTCGTCCGGCCGTTCGGCGACCTCGGGATCGAGGTTGTTCATCAGCATCCGCAGCGCGGCTTCCGTCTGCCAGCTCCGCGCGCGCAACGCCGTGCCGCGCGGCGCGCGGATCGTCCGTGCGAGTTCCTGAACCACTCCGATCTCCTCCGGCCGATTACTCCCGGCCCGGAGGACGCGGCTCCTCTCGCCGCTTGCTAGCCGACGCGGGCGGTGTAGCCGACGGGTAGGGATGTGCTCGCGCGCAGCCGGTGCGAACGCACGACGCACGTACGGCCTTCGGCGTACCGCGACACCGCCGGCGACGTACGCAGCGCCGCGCGAACGCCGGCGAGGATCGCGGCGTCGTCCTTGCCCGCGGCGATGTCGGCAAAGATCGAGCCGAACACGCGGCCGGCGGCCTCCGCCGTCCACGGCGCGATCGCGATCTGCGGACGCGGCGCGGCGCCGAAGGGATCGTCGTCCACGATGCCGCCGGGTAGCGCGCGAACCGCGGCGATGAACTGCGGCCACGCGTTCGCGGCGTCGTCGCCGGTGAGCTGCGCGTACAGTTCCGCCAGGGTGCCCGCGTCACCGAGCGATACCATCGCGGGTGCGATGTTCTCGAGTGCGTAGCCTTTGCCGCGCAGCCACGAGAGGAACGCCATCCCGCAGCCGGTACTGACCGGATTGCGGTCGGTGTCATCGGTCCGGTCCACGAAGTTCGGCGAGCCGTTCCGTGCCCA
>DATHLN010000274.1:0-6929 GCA_035488115.1 Candidatus Limnocylindrales bacterium
ACGACCGCGTCCTTCACCCGCGCCATCACCAGCGTCGACCCGCTGCCGCCGTTCGCCGCCGCACCGGCGGACGAACCGCCGCCTCCGCACGCCGTAAGCAGGATCGCCAGGGCCGCCGCGGTCACGCTGAGCTTGTCGAAGCGTGAGAGAGCATCGCGCACGAAGGCCACGGTCACTTCGTGCGGACGTTGAACGTCCATTTGCGCGATTGCGTGTTGCCCGCGTTGTCGGCGATCGTCACGATCACGGTCACCGGGCCGTCGGCGAGCGCGGCGCCCGGGCTGTAGGTGATGAACTTGTCGGTGCGCGTCGAGGCGGCGGTGACATCGAGCCCGTTCACCTCGATCCGGACCGACGAGGGGTTGATCCCGACGTCGGTCGGCGACTGATACGTCGCGTAGATCGACGGCTTGTTGTTGTTGACCGTCTGGCCGCTCGGCGGCGCGATGTCGGCGATCATCGGCTTCGTCGTCGCGACGGCGACGAGCTGGGCCGCCTCGGCGCGCGGTGCGTCGGTGCCGCCGGCGCTGAGATGGCCGTAGACCGGCGTGCGGTTGAAGTTGATGCCGTCGGGGACCGTGTACTTCGTCGTGTACGTCCCCGGCTGCGTCTCGGGGACCGGCAGACCGCTCACGTACGTCCCGATGTCGAACGTCGCTTTCCCGCCCGGCGTGCCGTGCATCGTCACGGTGAACGAGTCGCCGGCGCGCAGGGGCCCCTTGGCGCTGACCGCGATGTCCGCGATCTGCGCCGAGCCGGCCGGAGTGGGGGTCGAGGGCATCGCGCGCGCGACGATGATCTGCCGCTTCTCCTGCGTCTCGGGGTTCAGCCGCACGGTGACGTTGTCGCCGACCTTGAGATCGGCAAGCGTCGCGGGCTGGCCGTTCAGCGTGATCTCGCTGCTCTTGTCCGGCGTCACCACGTAGCCGCTCTGCAGCACGAACGCGCTCGGCGAGACCGCCGCGATCACCCCGGCCTTGGACGCGTAGCGCGCGACGACCTCATCGACGCGGCCGTCACGGCGCAGGATCACGCTGACGGCGTCGCCGACGTGCACGTCGCGCAGCGTCGCCGGCGTGGTCGTCCGCGTCACGACGTCCTGCACGACGATCCGCGCGTCGGACGTGATCGCGATCGTGCGGACCGTCTGACCGTTGGTCACCGTCACCGACTCCGGGGCGGAGTTCAGGTCGACGTTGCTGACCCTTCCGACGATCTGCGTCGAGCCGCCCGGCGTGTGCTGCTCGAGGCCGGGCGTGCGCCCGACCACCGACGACACGACTTCGACGCGCTGCCCCTTCGGGTCGTAGGAGACTTGCGCGCCGAGCGAGTCGGCGACGAAGCGCAGCGGAACGTAGGTCGCGCCGTCGATCTCGACCGCCGGTGAGTCCATCAGCACGAGACGGTTGTCGACATACGCGCGCCGCGAGCCGACCGTGACCGCGATCCGCTTCGACGGCGCTGAAGCGATCAGCGTCTTCCCGCTGCGTGCGACGCCGATCCCGAGCGCGCTGTAGATCCGTACGACCGGGACGAGCACCCGGTATCCGCTCGCGCGCGGCGCGGGATCGCGGGCGAGCTCCTCGCCGTTGACGACGATCGCGATCGCGCGGACCGGCGCCTCGTCCTGCTTCGGCGGCGGGGCCGCGTACGCGGACACCGGCCACGCCGCGACGACCGCGGCCAGCACGGCGCACCACAAGCGGATCAGATGCATACCACCTCGCGATAGACGGCGGCCGTCGAAGCCGCGAACCGATCCCACGTATACGCCCGGAGCGCCTCGGCGCCCTCGGCCGCGCGCGCGCGCGCCGGCGCCGGATCGCGCGCCAGCGTGCCGAGCAGCGAGGCGAGCGCGCGCGCGTCGCCGGGCGGAAACGTCTCGGCGACCGGCGCGACGACGCTCGGAACCGAGGTCGCCGTCGCGAGCACCGGCGTTCCCGCGACCGCCGCCTCGAGCGCCGGGATTCCGAACCCTTCGGCGAGCGAAGGCTGGACGTACGCCAGCGCGCCGCGGTAGCGCCGCGCGAGCGTGGCGTCGTCGAGATCGCCGAGGAACGAGATCGCACCGTTCCGCCTCACGTACGTAGAACGCACGCGCGGCTCGTCGGGTCCCGTCAGCACGAGATCGGCGGCGAGGTCTTCCGGGAGCGCGGCCCACGCGGCGTACAGCGTGTCGAGCCCTTTGTGCGGCCGGTGGTTCCCGGCGTTGAAGAGGTACGGGCGTTCGGCGGGCCACGGCTCCGCGAGCGGCACGCCGTCACCGTAACCGAGCGGGATCACGCGAATGCGCTCGCGCGGGACGCGCAGCAGCGTGACGCAATCGTCGGCGACGCGCTCGTCGCTCACCAGCACGCGCGCGGCTCCACGGTAGAGCGGCCCCGCGACGAACCGCCAGTACGCCGCCGTCGCGCGCGAGAACAGGTTCGGGAACCGCAGATGGATCAGATCGTGCACCATCGCGACGTACGGCCGCGGCACCAGCGGCGCCGCTTCGAGATACGGGAGGTGCACGAGCTGCGGCCGCGCGGCGCGCAGCGCGAGCGGGTGCAGCGGGATCGGCGACTCGACCGGGATCAGCTCGATCTCCGGCGCGACCCGCGGCACGCGCTCGATCAGCGCGCGCGTGTATGCGCGCATCCCCATCGAAGCGCGCGTCGTCGGCCGCGCCGCGAGCACGACGCGGATCATCGCTGCAGCAGCTCGCGGTAGACGTCCGCGGTCGCGCGGACGGTGCGTTCCCACGTCAAGTGCGCGGTCGCCTCGCGCGCTGCGCGCGCATCGGCACGAAACCGGCCGGGGTCCGCGGCGACGCCGAGGAGCAGCGCACGAAGCGCGGCGGCGTCGCGCGGCGGGTAGCGGTGCACGAACGGCTTCAGCACGGCCGGGACCGCGGTCTCGGCCGCGATGACGGGCGTGCCGGCGCGCAGCGCCTCGAGGATCGGCAAGCCGAACCCCTCGCGCAGCGCCGGATGGACGTACGCGAGCGCGCCACGGTGCAAGCTCCACACCTCGCTCGCATCGACCTCGCCGGTGAAACGCAGCTCGCCGCGAGCGCGAGCCGGCCCGCGCAGCGAGGGCTCCTCGGGGCCGGTGAGGACCAGATCGGCGGCGAGATCGTCCGGCAGCGACGCCCACGCGGCGACGAGCGTCCGGAGGTCTTTGTGCGGGCGGTGGTTTCCCGCGTAGAACAGATACGGCCGATCGAAAACGCGCGGCTCG
The DNA here is from genome assembly GCA_035488115.1 of Candidatus Limnocylindrales bacterium. GTDB lineage: Bacteria > Vulcanimicrobiota > Vulcanimicrobiia > Vulcanimicrobiales > Vulcanimicrobiaceae > Vulcanimicrobium. Next base: position 3,223 of record DATHLN010000274.1, read on the forward strand.
GGAAGCGGATCGGGCGCGTCGACGCCGAGCGCGATCACGCGCACACGCGCCGGGTCGACATGCAGATGGCGTTCGAGCAGCGCGGCGGTCGCGTCGTCGTCGGTGATCACGGCACGCGCGGAGCGCAGCACCGGCCCGGCGACGTAGCGCCAGTACGGCCCGACCTTGCGCTTCGCGTACTCCGGAAACTCGAGGTCGATCACATCGTGCACCGTCACGACGTGCGGCGTGCCGGGGAAGCGCGGGACGTACGGCGTCGGAAAGTGCACGAGCCGCGGCCGCAGGCGCCGCAGCGCGAGCGGGATCCCGACCTGCTCGAACAGATCGAAGTTGTCGCCGCCGGCGATCTCCGCGATCGCGAGATCGGGCGCGACGCGCGGCAGCACCGCGCGCAGCGCGCGGATGTATGCCAACATCCCGGAGGAGGTGTGCGAGGTCTCGCGCACGTCGAGCATCACGTCGAGCGGCGGATCGCCCGGTTTCGGCGGCACGCGCCTCACGCGCGCCGCAGCGCCTTCGCCCGCACCACCACCCGGTAGCGCGCGCTCTCCCAAGCGACGAACAGGCCGCGCCAGCCGTCGCGCCAGCCGCCGTACCGGACGATCGACCACAGGAACCGCAGCGGCATCGTCGCGAGCGCGCGCACGTAGGCGCGCTGCGAGGGCCGCAGCGCCGCCGCCTCGACGCTCGTGTAGCGGTCGAACTTCACCCGGTACGACGCGAGCGTCGGGTACGAGTCGTGCAGGATCGCGCCGGGCAGATCGGCGGTCGCCCCGTCGACGGTCCAGCGCTCGTGCAGATCGGCCCCAACCTCGTTCGCGGCGACGCGCGCGCGGTCGGTGCGGAACAGCCGCAGGAGCCGTTCGTTGGACCAGCCCGCGGCGTGCACCGGGCGCCCGCACAGCATGGTCACGCGGCGCAGCGTGTAGCCCGCGACATCCTGTCCTGAGCCCCTCGAAGGACGTGCGGCGACGATCGCGTCGCGCAGCACCGGGTCGATCAGCTCGTCGGCGTCGAGCATCAGCGCCCACGCCGTCGTGACGCGTCCGAGCGCGTACCGCCGCGCGTTGACGAAGCCGGTCCACGGCCGCGTCTCGACGAGCGCGCCGTGCGCGCGCGCGACGGCCGCGGTCTCGTCCTTCGACTCGGCGTCGAGGACGAAGACGCGCGCCCCGCGCGGCAGGTTCGCGAGCAGCCGCTCGAGGCGCGCGGCTTCGTCGCGCGCGAGGACGACGACGGTGAGGTCGGCGGGGTTCAGCGGCGCACGAGCGCGCCGTCCGCGGTACCGGTCCGCTCGCGCGCGCGTTCCAGCGCCGCGCCGATCCAGTCGCGGTAGAGCGGCGACGGGCGGTTCGGGCGGCTCTTGTACTCCGGGTGCGCCTGCGTCCCGACGAACCACGGATGGACGCTCTCCGGCAGCTCGATCACCTCGACCAGCGAGGTGCGCCCGAGCGGGTGGTGTCCGCTGAACACCATGCGGTGCTCCTCGAAGAGCGCCTTGTACTTGTTGTTGAACTCGTATCGGTGGCGGTGCCGCTCGCTGATCCGCAGCTCGCCGTACGCGCGCGCGGCGACGGTGCCCTCCTCGAGCGTGCACTCGTATGCGCCGAGCCGCATGGTCCCGCCCTTGAGGTCGAGGTTCCGCTGCTCGGGGATGAAGTCGATCACCGGATCGGGGCTCGTCTCGTCGACCTCGGTCGTCATCGCGTCATGCAGCCCGCAGACGTTGCGCGCGAACTCGACGCACGCCAGCTGCATCCCGAAGCAGATCCCAAGGAACGGGATCTTCCGCTCGCGGACGTGCTGGATCGCGAGCAGCTTCCCTTTCACGCCGCGCGCGCCGAAGCCCGGTGCGACGAGCACGCCGTCGACGTCGTCGAGCGCGGCGATCCCCTCGGCCTCGATCCGCTCCGAGTCGACGCGCACCACGTCGACCGCGACGTCGTGGTGGACGCCGGCGTGCGCGATCGCCTCGCTGATCGAGATATAAGCGTCCTTCAGCTCGACGTACTTCCCGACCAGCGCGACGCGGACGCGCCCGCGAGGGTGCTGGATCCGTTCGGCGATCGAGCTCCACTCCTCGAGCCGCGGCGGCGTCGTCTCGAGCCGCAGCTTGCGAACCGCGATGTCGGCGAGCCCTTCCGCTTCGAGGTTCAGCGGGACTTGGTAGATCGTCGCGGCGTCGCCGTTCTGCACGACGCTGTTCTCGTGGACGTCGCAGAACAGCGCGATCTTCTCTTTCAGCTCGACCGGGATCGGGCGCGCGCTGCCGGTGCGCACGACGATCGCGTCCGGCGTGATCCCGATCGCGCGCAGCTCGCGGACGCTGTGCTGCGTCGGTTTGGTCTTCAGCTCGTCAGCGGCGCCGAGGTGCGGCAGCAGCGTGAGGTGGACGAACATCACGTTCTCGTCGCCGACCAAGTGGCGCACTTGGCGGATCGCCTCGAGGAACGGGAGCGACTCGATGTCGCCGACGGTCCCGCCGACTTCGACGATGCAGACGTCGGCGCCGCTGCGCTCCGCGACGCGCGTGACGTGCGCCTTGATCTCGTTCGTGATGTGCGGGATCACCTGAACGGTCGCGCCGAGATAGTCGCCGCGGCGCTCTTTCTCGATCACCGACTTGTAGATCTGGCCGGTCGTGACGTTGTTGTCGCGCGTGAGCGACTCGTCGATGAACCGTTCGTAGTGGCCCAGATCGAGGTCGGTCTCGGCGCCGTCCTCGGTGACGAACACCTCGCCGTGCTGGTACGGGTTCATCGTCCCGGCGTCGACGTTGATGTACGGGTCCAGCTTCTGGATCGAGACCGAGACCCCGCGTGCTTTGAGCAGCCGTCCTAAGGAGGCCGCCGTGATCCCCTTCCCCAGCGAACTGACGACGCCGCCGGTGAAGAAGATGAATTTCGCCATGGGGGATGCTACGCTTCGCCGGGTTCCCCGAGCGGGCCTCCGGCGCGGGGGCCGGGCGCTCGCTCAGCCTGGCGGAACGACAGCGATCACGAAGCGATCGAGGCCGGCGTAGTCCGGGATCGTCTCCACGCCGGCCGCAGGGAGCGCGGCGCGCACGAGCTCTTCCAGCGCGCGCGCGTTGCCGGGCGCCGCTTCGAGGATCGCGATCCCGGGCGGCGCGACGAGCCGCGGCAAGTCCGCGACGAAACGACGGTAGAATGCGAGGCCGTCGGTCCCGCCGTTGCGCGCGAGCATCGGCTCGAACGCGACCGGGTCCGGCGCGGCGGCGCACTCGGCGGTCGGGACGTACGGCAGATTCGCGACGACGCAGTCGAACGGCGCGTACGGCAGCAGCGGCTCGGCGAGATCGCCGCGCAGGAACGTGACGTGCTGGAAGACGTTGTTCCGCGCCGCGTTGTGACGCGCGACGTCGAGCGCGTCGGCGGAGACGTCGGTCGCGAAGACGCCGAGATCCGGCAATTCGCACGCGAGCGTCACCGCGATCGCGCCGCTCCCGGTGCCGACGTCGGCCGCGGTGCCGTGCTCGCGTCCGATCGCGCGCAGGTGCCGCACCGCCCATTCGATCGCAAGCTCGGTCTCCGGCCGCGGCACGAGCACGCGCGCATCGACGCCGAACATGCGGCCGTAAAAACCCGCTTCGCCGGTGATGTACGGCAGCGGCTCGCCGCTCTCGCGGCGCGCGACCAGCGACTCGAAGCGTGCGGCGACGTCGCCGTCGAGCGCACGGTCGCGGTGCG
>DATHLN010000275.1:0-4590 GCA_035488115.1 Candidatus Limnocylindrales bacterium
GACCCAGCCGATCACCAGCGAGTCGGCGAGCATCGTCACCGTCACGGCGAGCCCGTACGCCGCGCCGAGGCGGTCGGAGCTGCGGAACGCGAGCACCAGCGTCAGACACGCGAGCGCGAGCAGCACGTTCACCAGCGGCATGTAGATCTGGCCTTCGACCGCGTGCGAGGTGTGCACCACACGCAGACGCGGGAGATACCCGAGCTGCATCGCCTGCTGCGTGAGCGAGAACGCGCCGGTGATCAGCGCCTGCGAGGCGATCACCGTCGCCGCCGTCGCGAGCGCGACCATCGGGATCAGCAGCCAGCCGGGATAGAGCGCGTAGAACGTGTTCTCCAGCGCGCGCGGATCGGCGAGCGTGAGCGCCGCCTGGCCGTAGTAGTTCAGCAGCAGCGCCGGCAAGACGACGGTGTACCACGCGATGCGGATCGCGCCGCGGCCGAAGTGCGCGAGATCGGCGAACATCGCCTCGACCCCGGTCACGCACAGCACCACCGCGCCGAGCACGAGGATCGCCGCCGCGCCGTTGTGGGTGAGGAAGCCCAGCGCGTGGAGCGGGTTCAGCGCGGCGAGCACGTGCGGATCGCGCACGAGCGCGACGACGCCGCCGGCCGCGAGCGCGAGGAACCACAGGATCATCACCGGCCCGAAGACGCTGCCGATCTTCCCCGCGCCGCGCGACTGCACGAAGAACAGCACGACCAGGATCACGACCGTGATCGGGACGATGAACGCGTGCCCGGCGCTGGTCGCGACGCCGATCCCCTCGACCGCGGAGAGCACCGAGATCGCCGGCGTGATCACTCCGTCGCCGAAGACCATCCCGGCGGCGAAGAGCAGCATGAGCGCGACGAACGTGAGCGGCGCCGGGATCCCGACGCGGCTGGTCGGGCGCAGCTGCGCCAGCAGCGCGAGCGTCCCGCCCTCGCCGTCGTTGTCGGCGCGCAGCATGACGGTCGCGTACTTCACGCAGACGACCAGGATCAGCGCCCAGGTGATCAGCGAGAGGATCCCGAGCACGTGCTCGGACGTCGGCGCGAAGCCGCGGCCGGTCGTGAAGCACTGCTTGAACGCGTAGAGCGGGCTCGTCCCGATGTCGCCGAAGACGACGCCCAGCGCGGCGAGCGCCAGCGGTGCGATCCGCGCGCCGTGGCGCGTGCCGCCGGGTTCTTCGGTCTGCGGTCGCGCGGGGAGCGTCGCCTCCATACGGACGCATGCTACCCGCTAAATGGCGACCGTGACGCCCAGCTCGATACGGCGCTCGGCCCTGATCCGCAAGTCGTCGGGAAGCGGGCGAGCGTTGCGCTGCAACGTCGCGAACAGCTCGCGCCGCCAGCGCGGCATTCCGTGCTCGGCCGCGGCCTCGATCTTCGGGTCGGCGTAGAAGAACGACGTGTCGTCGCGGTCGAGCTGCAGCCCGAACGCGTCGCACGAGCGCAGGATGGGATCGATCCGCGGTGATTCCATGTAGCCGAAGCGCGCGATCACGCGCACCAGCCGCAGCGAGAGGCGCTCGACGGTGACCCGCTCTTCGTGGGTGAGGTACGGCGTCGAAGCGCGCGCGATGTTGAGCACGACCATCCGCTCCTCTTGCGCGCGGTCGCGGATCCAGCGATGGCGCGCGAGGAACGGGACGCCGCGCGGATCGGGCGTGAGGAAGACCATCGTCCCTTCGGTGCCGACTCCGGCCGGGAGCTTCTCCAGCACGTCCTCGATCGGGATCTGCTGCTCGGCGAGCGACTTCGAGAGAGCGCGGCGCCCTTCGAGCCAGGTCGTGCTGATCAGCACCAGCGTCCCGCTGATCGCGAGCGGGATCCAGCCGCCGTGCAGGATCTTCGGCAGCGACGAGATCGCGAGGCTGCCGTCGACCAGCACGAAGAACGCGACCAGCGCGAGCGCGACCGCGCGGTTCCAGTGCAGCACCCGCGTGATCACCGCGAAGTACGCGAGCGACGTGCACAGCATCGTGAACGGGATCGCGACGCCGTAGACCGACGCGAGCCGCTCGCTGGACCCGAACGTGACGACCAGCAGCGCACAGCCGAGCGCGAGCCAAAGATTCACCGACGGGACGTACACCTGACCCTTGTGGCGGTGTGACGTGTGCGTCACGAGGACGCGCGGCGCAAGGTTCAGCGCGATCGCCTGCTCGATGAGCGTGAACGTTCCGGAGATCAGCGCCTGCGAGGCGATCACGGTCGCCGCGGTCGCGAGGACGACGAGCGGCATCAGCATCCACGAGGGCGCGAGCGAGTAGAACGGGTTCGCGAGCGCGGCCGGGTTCCCGAGCAGGTTCGCGCCTTGCCCGAAATAGTTCAGGATCAGCGCCGGGAAGACGAAGACGTACCAGGCAGTCACGATCGGGCGGCGCCCGAAATGCGAGAGATCCGCGTACATCGCCTCGACGCCGGTGACCGCGAGGACCACACCGCCGAGCACGACCCAGCGCGCGAGCCCGCCGTAGAGCATGAAGTGCGCCGCGTAGCGCGGATCGAGCGCGCGGATCACGCCGGGATGCGCGATGATCCCGCGCGCGCCGAGGACGCCGATCGCGATGAACCACAACACCATCACCGGGCCGAACATCCGTCCGACGCTCTCGGTGCCGCCGCGCTGCAGCGCGAAGAGCGCGACGATGACCGCGAGCGAGATCGGGACGACGTACGGCTGGAAGGCCTGCGAGACGATCCCGATCCCTTCGACCGCAGAGATGACGGAGATCGCCGGCGTGATCACGCCGTCGCCCATCATCATGGAGCCGCCGATCACGACGATGAGCGTCAGCAGACCCGTCTTGATGGTGGTGCCGAACGCGCGCGGCGGCGAGGCCAGCGCGAGCAGCGCCAGGATCCCGCCCTCGCCTTCGTGGTCGACGCGCATGATGAACGTCACGTACTTCACGCACACGACGATCACGAGCACCCAGAACAGCAGCGAGCAGATCCCCAGCACGTCGGCGAGGGAGCCCTTCGAGCCCACCAGACCGAGACAGACCTTGAGGGTGTAGAGCGGGCTGGTCCCGATGTCCCCGAAGACCACACCCATCGCCGCGACCACGAGCGTCAACGTACTTGCGGAGCCGCGCAACCTCACGGGGGGTCTTCTCCCCCGCAACCGGCGCGATTCCCTAGGCGACTCAGCTGCCGCGCGGTTCTTCCGGCGCGCTCGAACGGAGCAGCCCGAGCGCGAAGAGCACGAGCGCGACGACCGCCGCGGTGAAGCCCGCGGCGGGGAGCCATGCGGGCGTGCGCATCGCAGCGGACCCGGCGTATGCGCCTCGCGAGGACGGCGTGGAAACGGTTGCCGTCGCAGGCGCGGGCGCGCGGGCGCGAGTTGCGCGCTGCGCGTGCCATGGCTGATTCTGCAGTACGGTGACGAGATCGTACGACGGCGGATCGAGCGCCGGATCGCCCCACGTCAGCGTGTAGCGGCGGCCGCGCACGACCGGAAAGACGACGTCGTGCGCCTGCACCGTCAGCGTGACGCGCGCATCGGCGAGCGGTGCGTCGTCGCGATCGTCGATCGTGACGCGCCAGCGCCGCGCGCAGCGCCGGTCGAGCGCGAACGCGAGCTGCGGCGGGCTGCCGCGGAAACGGAAGATGCGGTGGTCCGCGACGTGCGCCCACGTCTCGCCGTCCGCGCCGCACTCGATGCTCACGCCGCGCGCGAACACCGGCGTCGTGGTCGCGAACCGGATCCCCGTGATCTGCAGATCGTCGTTCGGCAGAACGAGCGACGCGCGTTGCGCGGACGGCGCGTCGGCGGGGCGTTCGTTCGCCGGCGCCGACGCGGCGACGAGCGTCTCGCTCGGCGCACCGTCCGGATCGATCGCGTACAGGATCTCGCGGCCGCGGTCGTCGCGCACGCGCAGATCGCGGTAGTCGCCCGAGGGCGACGGATCGACGGCGACCGGGAGCCGCACGCGCGCGTACGGCGCGCGCAGCCCCGAGACGTCGACCGCGAGCGACGCGAGCGCGGCCGCCGCGATCAGCGCGATCACGACGCGCGCCGCTCGCGCAGCATGATCGCCTGGTAGATGCCGGCGACGAGCACCAGCACCGCGCCGAGCACGAGCGCCGAGATCACGCGCTGCACGACGTCCAGCCCGGCGACGTCCGCCACGAACACCTTCGCGATCGTGAGCCCGAACAACCCGATCCCGAGCCATCGCGCGAGCGCCGAGCGGAACCGGAAGCCGAGCGCGATCAGCACCGTCGCGGCGAGCGACCAGATCACCGAGACGGCCGCCTGCGTCGTCGACGTCCACACACCGAAGACCGCCGTCGCAGTGACGGCGTCGAGCGTCATCGCGGCGACGCCGAGTCCCGCGGCGACGATCAGGCCGAGGTGCGCGAAGTCGTACTCGCGCGGCCGCAGCACGGGGCGCCACATCGTGAGCTCGCGCACGGCGGCGAGCAGCGCGAGGACGACCGCCCCCACGGTGAACGTACGCGTGTTGAGCAACGCGTTCGCGGGCGCATCGAAGAGCAGGTGCAGGGACGCACCGGCGGCGGAGAGCCCGAGCAGCGCGAGGCCGACGGTGCGCATCCACGCGCGGTCGCTGCGCAGGCCGGCGTAGATCAAGCCCGC
>DATHLN010000276.1:0-5739 GCA_035488115.1 Candidatus Limnocylindrales bacterium
CCGTTCTCGCGTCGATCGATCCGTCGGTCGCCGCGTCGATCGAGCCGTTCACGGTGACTGCCCGCAACGCGCCGCCGCGCGGGATCGTCACGTCGAAGTCCACGACCGTGTCGTCATCGTCGCGGTTGCCGTCCCTGACGTCCGGCTGGTCGCAGCCGACGCTCGCGTTCGGCGGATACCGGGTGCACACGACCACTCCGTCCGAGCGCGTCTCGACATGGATCTGCACCGCGTTCGGATCGCCGCGCTCGGCGTGCTTCGTCGCGTGGATCGAAAGCCGGTCGCCGGTGCGCACCCCCACGCCGCCGTTCAAATTGCGGATCGTGAGCGTCTGCCCGGGGTTCAGCCGGCCGTCGTACGCGAACGGGACCGACGCCGCGAGCGCGAGAACTAAAATCATAGTTCACCCACCATACGCCCTCGCCCGCGTGGTGTCAAGCCGGCGGTGGCGGCGGGATGAAGCCGGCGTCGCGCTCCGCCTGCATCTGGCCGCGCTCGGTGTAGAGACGCAGCTCGGCGATGTCGCGCGGGAAGATGACGCCCAGCGCCCAGTCGAGCGCGACGCGCACCTGGCGGTCGAGCCCCGGGAGCCGCGCGAGGTAGTACCCGCGCCACAGGAACCATGCGAGAAATCCGGTCAGCACGATACCGCCCGGCAGCTGTGCGACGCCGCGGCGCGCGCCGAGCGACGCCATCGTCCCGAGCGAGGTGTACCGGAATCGCTTGGTCGGCGTGCCGCGCAGCGTCGCGATGATGTTGTCCGCGAGCGAGGGGCCTTCGCGGATCGCGTGCTGCGCGGTGGCGGGATACCAGGCGTCGCGATCGCTCTGCTGCGCGTCCGGTTTGGTCGGGATCCACGCGCAGTCGCCGAGCGCCCACACCCCGGGCGTCTCACGCACCGACATGTCCTCGTTCACCAGGATTCCGCCGTTGCGCGCATGCTGGACCAGCAGATCGCGCAGCACCGGCGAAGGCCGCACGCCGGCGCTCCACACGACGGTCGCGCTCGGAATCATGCGGCCGGACTGCAGCGCGATCCCGTGCTCGTCGAGCCGGGTCACGCCGTCGCCGATGATCAGCTCGACCTTACGCCGTGCGAGGTTGCGCGTCGTGTACGCGCCCATCTTCGGCGGCAGATCGGGGAGCAGCGCTTTCCCGGCTTCGATGAGGATCATCCGCACGTCGGCGAGCCGCAGCGTCCGGTAGAAGCGGACGATCGAGTGGAAGAAGTCGACGAGCTCGCCGGCGCACTCGCAGCCGGTGTAGCCGCCGCCGACGACCGCGAACGTGAGCAGCCGGTCGCGCGCGGGTCCGGCCGGCGTGACGACGGCCTGCTCGAGCGCGGCGATGATGCGGTTGCGCAGCGTCTCGGCGTCCTCGAGCGTCTTGAGCGGAAGCGCGTGCTCGGCGACGCCCTCGATCCCGAACGTCGAGGTCACCGAGCCGAGCGCGAGCACCAGCTGGTCGTACTCGAGATGCGTGACGTCGCCGGTGATCGGATGCCGCGCCTCGACGACGCGCGCTCCGAGATCGATCCGCGAGATCTCGCCGAGGACGAACGTCGTGCGGTGCAGCTGCGCGCGCACCGGCGTCGCGACGTGCCGCGGCTCGAGCCCGCCCGAGCTGACCTCCGGCAACATCGGCGTGAACAGCGTGAAGTTGTCGCGCCCGACGAGCGTGACCTCCGCCTCGTCTCGGCGCAGCTTCTTCTCCAGCCGCCGCGCGGCCGCAACCCCTGCGAACCCCCCGCCCAAGATCACGATCCGCGTCATGGCTCGGCGCTTCGTGAGAATCGAGCGAGACCCCGCGCTCAGCCGCGCGCCGCCTCGCGGATCGCGTCGGCGTGAGCGGCGATCTCGCGCACGCGCGCCGCGTAGACCGGTGCGCCGCCGACGTCGCCGGGAACACGCTCGCCGTGACGGGTCACGACGTACCACACCAGCGTGGCCGCATGGCGAACCATCGCTTCGGGAACGAGCTCGCGCTCGCTCGCGCTGAGCGGAGCCGCTTCGGCGTACGCGGCTAGCAGCGGCGCGACGCGCGCAACGTCCAGCCGCGCCGCGAAACCGTCACGCGCGAACTCGTCCAGGAAGACGCCGAGGTCGTAGACACGCTCGGTCTCGTGCGCGAAGTCGAAGTCGATCAGCGCGCGAATCGCGCCGGGCTCGGCGCTCACGAAGTTCGCGGGGTTCGGATCGCCGTGGACGACGACGTGCGGCAGCGCCGCCGCGTGCGCGGCGGCGCGCACGGCCGCCGCGCTCACCGCGGTGATGAGCTCGCTCCAATCGATCGCGCGCGCGACGAGCGGATCGCCGGCGAACCGCGCGAAGCGCTCGCGCAGCCACGGCAGGATCCCGAGGAACCGCGTGCTGCGCATCCCGCTCGCCACATGCACGTCGTGCATCGCGCGGTGAAACCGCGCGAGCACGCGCGCCGCGGCACGCGCCGTGCGCAGGTCGTTCGCACCTGTCGTGCCTTCGACGTACGGAAACACGCCGACCATACCGCCGTCCGGCGCAGTGGCGATGGTGCGGCCGTCCGCATCGCGCAGCGGCGCGACGATCTCGGGCATGGTGCGCGCGGCGTGCGCCGCGATCGCGTGCTCGAACGCGATCGCTTCGCGCGTCACGTGCAGACGCCCGTAACGCCGCACCACGTACCGCCCGCCGCGCGCGTCGACGCGCACGATCTCGTTCGACCAGCCGCCGCTCAGCGCCGCCGCGCTCGCGCCCGCGACGTCGATCCCGAAGCTCGCCGCGACGGCGAGCGCGTCGGCTTCGGTCAGCGCTCGCGCGCGAGCAGCGCGGCGATCCGGCCGCGGAACCAGTCGCCGGTTCTAGTCGCGTCCTCCGGGACGAGCGGCTCGTCGGAGGCGCGCAGCCGCGCGATGTCCCAGCGCTGCTCCGCGCCGCCCGCACCGAAATAGCCGTCCTCGAGCGCGGCTTCCGCGTGCGTGCGGATCGCCTCGACCGGGATGTGGTAGAACGCCGCCAACCGCGCCGCCACTTCGCACATCGCGTCGAGCTGCGCCTCGGTCAGCGGGCACGGCCCGAAGTCGGACGGCGTCGCGTCCTGCATCGCCGCGATCGAGACGCCGATCGCCCACGCGTTGCGACCGCGCGTGTGCGGCGCGTACGGAAGCTCCGGATCGCGCGCGACGTCGCGCAGGTTCTCGCGCAGGTCGTGCGTTTGGTGGACCTGCACGTCGCGCGCGCCGCTGATGCAGAAATGATAGGCCGGGAACACCTCGTCGTAGGTGTGGCCGGTCCAGTGCAGCCAGATCGCACGCAGGTCGCCTTCCGGGAGGACCGGGCTCCATTCGCGGAGCGCGGCGGGTGGATCGAGAATCACCGGCTGATGCACGACGACGAGCGGCCTCAGCAGCCGAAGCAGACGAACGGGCGGATGGGTGCGGCCGGCGGGATCCTGGTCGCGCTCGGCTTGGCGCTGGCAAAGTTCAAAACGCTGCTCGCAGTCCTGTTCAGCTTCAAGTGGCTCATCCTGGCTCCGAAGCTCCTGTTGAGCTTCGGTTCGATGTTCCTCTCGGTCTGGCTCTACGCGCAGTGGTTCGGCGGCTGGAAGATCGCGGTCGTCTTCGTGCTGATGATCCTCGTGCACGAGCTCGGCCACTTCCTCACCTGGCGGAACTACGGGGTGAAGGCCGCGCTCCCGCTGTTCATCCCGGGGTTCGGCGCGTTCGTGAGCGCACCGGCGACCGGGACGCCGGCGCAGAACGTCGCCGCGGCGCTGGCCGGACCGGCCTTCGGGATCGCGGCGGCGGCGGTTTGCTGGGGATACGCGTTCTTCCTCGGTGAGCCCGGGCTCGCGCCGCAGATGCGCTTCTGGACCGGCTGCGCGTACATCGGGTTCTTCATCAACCTCTTCAACCTGATCCCGACGCCGCCGTTCGACGGCGGCGCGATCGCCTGGGCGATCGACGGCCGGCTGTGGATCGTCGGGATCGCGCTGCTCGGCGCGTTCGTGCTGTTCTTCGGGCACAGCGTCTTCGCGATCGTGATCCTCCTGCTGATGCTCGTGACCGCGGTCCCGCGCGTGATCGCGATGTTCCGCGGCGAGCTCGACCCGCACGGGAGCGGGCTGCTGCCGGTGCAGCGCTGGCTGACGTTCGCCGCATACATCGGGCTGATGCTGATCGCGGTCGGCGGCGCCGCCGCGACGTTCGTCGAGCGCCAATCGTGAGCGACGACGACCCCGCGCCGCCGGATTTCGCGATGCTGCGCGCCGTCGAGATCCTCGCGAGCATCGCCGAGACGAACCGCGCCCGGCGCAACGTGCCTCCCGCGCCGCTCGACCGGCCGGTCGTGCTCGCGAACGAGCGGCTCGTCTTCGCCCTCGGCACGACGGCGCGCGGCGACGTCGAGCGCGCGTTCGGCGTCGGCTTCGCGTACCCGATCCGCGGCTGGCACACCTACGCCGCGCGCGAGGACGGCGCGCGGCGCTTCCTCTCGCTGTTCTACTCGGACCGCACGCTGGTCGCGCTCGAGTATTATGTGCCGAAGGTCGACCGCGCGCCGGGGCTCGCCGCGCGCGACTACGGCTCGTTCCGGCTCTCGCCCGGCGACGTCGCGCTCGGCGCGGCGTTCGCATCGCTCGACGCGCGCTACACGGTCGCCGCCGGCGGTCCGGCGCCGGTCGTGTACGCGGAGACGTACGAGGCGCGGTTTCCGGGCGGCGTCGCCTATGTCATGGGAAACGGCGGCCGCATCGAGCGCGTGGGACTGTACGCTGCGACGTGAGCTCGCGCTGGCCGGCGCCCTGATCGCGCTCGCGCTCGCCGTCACCGCGTTCCGCCCGCCCGCCGCCCCGGGGCCGTTCGCGCGCGATTTCGAGGCGTATTACGCCGCCGGCGCGACGTGGAACGCGGGCGGCGATCCGTGGTCGCGTGCCGTGTGGAGCGTCGAGCGCACGATCCGCGGCGTCGACGCCTCGCGCGACGAGCTGCTCCCATACGTCGGCCCGGCCGCGGCGCTTCCGCTGTACGGCACGCTCGCGCGGTTGGCGCATCCGGTCGCCGTCGGTGTGTGGACCGCGGCGCTCGTCGCTGCGCTCTTCGCGCTCGTCCTGGCCGCGCTCGCGCTCGCGCGCGCACGGTCGCGCGGTGCGCTCACGGCGCTCGGCGCGCTCGTGCTCGCCGGCGCGAGCGGACCGCTGACGAGCGACGTCGCGCTCGGACAGGCGGCGCTGCTCGCAGCGGCGGGGATCGCGTGCGCGCTGGTCGCGTACGAAGGTGCTGCCCGCAGCCCGCTCGATGTTGGTGCGCTCACCGGCGGTGCGTTCGCGACGCTCCTCGCCGCGCTGCAGCCGAATCTCGCGCTCGTCCTCGTCGCGCGCATGCGCGATCGCGCGGCGCTCTTGGCCGCGGTGCTAGGAGCGGCAGCTTTCGTCGCGCTCACGTTGGCGGCAGGCGGCGGACTGCAAGGCTTTGTCGCGTACGTGCACCGGCTGGGCGAGCACGGACGAGCGGAGCAGTTCATCGTCATCCAGCACACTCCGGCGGCGATTGCGTGGTCGTTCGGCGCGCCGGCTGCAGCGGCGCGAAGCGTCGGCACCGCATGCGCCCTCGCGGCAATCGTGGCAACGGTCGCCGCGATCCTTCGGGCGCGGCTGAACGCGCGCGACGGGACGCTGCTCGCGCTCGCCGCGCTGCCGTTCGCGATCCCGTTCTTCCACGAGCACGACTTCGTCGTCGAGCTGATCCCGCTGATCGTCGTCGCGGCG
>DATHLN010000277.1:0-10082 GCA_035488115.1 Candidatus Limnocylindrales bacterium
GAAATCCTACACGCCGCACCTGATGGTCGTGCAGCTTCTCTTCGACGACGGCGTCGCGCTCGTCGACCCGCTCGCGCTCCACGATCTGCGCCCGCTGGTCGGCGCGCTCGCCGGCGCGCGGGTCGTCGGCCACGCGCTCAGCTCCGATCTGCGCATCCTCGCCGACGCGTTCGAGATGCTTCCGCGCGAGATCTTCGACACGCAGGTAGCGGCGGCGTTCGTCGGCTACGGGCTTTCGATCTCGCTGCTCGATCTCGTCCGCGATCTGTGCGGCGTGACGCTGCGCAAGTCGCAGACGGTGAGCGACTGGAGCACCCGGCCGTTCACGGCGCGGCAGGTCGAGTACCTGGTCGACGACGTGCGCTATCTGTTCGCGCTCGAAGACCGCTTGCACGAGAAGCTGCGCGCGCGCGGCCGCGAGACGTGGGCGGAAGAAGAGATGCCGCAGCTCGCCGATCTGCGCACGTACCGGCCCGATCCGCGCCGGCTGTACCTGCGGATCTCGGGGAACGCGCGCATGAACCGGCGCGAGCTCGGGATCCTCAACGAGCTCGCGCACCTGCGCGATCGCTACGCCCGCGAGCGCAACATCCCGCTCAAGTACGTGCTGCCGGACGACGTGATGATCGGTCTGGTCCAGCTGCGGCCGAAGACCGTCGACGATCTCTCGCAGCTGCGCCGCATCGACGCGGGGACGCGCCGCACGCTCGGCGAGCGCATCCTCGAAGCGATGCGCCGCGGCGAAGCCATCCCGGAGGACGAGCTGCCGCCGCGCGCGCCGAAGCCGCTCGGAGCGCAGCGCGAGGCGCTCGTCTCGACGATGGCCGTGCTGATCGGCGCGCTCGCGGCGGAGAACGATCTGCCGACGACGCTGCTCCTCCCGCGCGCCGCGCTCGAGCGGATCGCGCGCGAGGCGCCGCAGACCGGCGAGGCGCTCGGCGACGTGGTGAACCTCACCTCGTGGCGCCGCCACCTGGTCGTCGAGCCGCTCTGGGACTTGCTGACCGGCGAGTCGGTGCTGCGCGTGCGCGGCTACCGCAACGCGGAGCCGCGCACGACGATCGAGCGGCTCGAGGCCGCGCCGGAGGACGCTACCGAGGCGGCCGGTTAGGCGAGGGCGGCGTCGGCAGCGGGACCGGCGTGGGCCTCGCCGCACCCGTCGTGCCGGGGCCCGGCGACGCCATGGCAGGCGCCGGCGTCGCGGGCCGCGGTGTCGACGGCGGCGTCGCGAGCTTCTTCGCCATGATGTCGTTGTAGCGGCGCTGCGTGTCGCAGTCGGTCCCGGCGCGCGTGTTCTTCAGCCCGGGCCAGTTCGCGCACTGGGTCAGGAGCATGTTGGCGCGGGTCATGTCGCGCTGCCAGTTGCCGACCTTGAGCTCCTGCTCAGCGGCCGCGCGCATCGAGAGCAAGTACGCCTCGTTGACGAGCTTCATCTGCGCATCGTTGCAGCGCTGGTTGACGGCCAGCCCGGCCGCGGCGGCGTCGTACGCCGCCTGGCGGGTCGAGGAGTCGTTCGCGGCGGTCTTCTCGTAGGCCAGCGCCTGGGAACAGGCGGGGTTCGGCTGCTGCGCCTGCGCGGGCGCGCCGACCGAAGCGACCGACGCGGCGACGGAGAGCGCCGCGGCCAGGGCGAGCGCCGGCGCCGGCTTGATGAAGGGTCGGTTCAGAGCGGTCACCGTCGCTTGGTTCCCATCCGGCCGCCTTCCCTCTTCCTGGACGCCTGAAAACCTACCCGGGCTGGCAGGAGGAGGGCGGCGCGTCTTACCCGGTGCGGAGCAGATCGAAGAACCGCGTGACGCGGGCGACCTGGTACGAGCCGTCCGCGGTCAGCTCGCGCTCGGTCCAGGCACGGAACGCCTCGAGATCGACGTCGGCGCGGCGAGCCCGCGCGACGGCGAGCGCGACTTCGAGCGCGCCGCGGTCGCCCCAGGCCCAGTAGTGCAGGAAGCGGTCGCGCACGACGTCGGTCGGCGTGTAGACGTGCAGCAGCAGGTCGCCGCGCCGGTCGGTCCGCCAGGCGGTGACGTACTCGCGCCCGATCGCGAGCGGCCCGATCGGAAAGGCCAGCGTGTACGGGAGCGTGGCGTGCCGGTAGTGGCCTTCCGCGACCCACGCGTAGCCGAGCGCCGCGAGCGCGCGGTCGACGATGTGCGGCGCCGCGCCGACCTCGACCACGAAGTCGACGTCGAGCGACTGGTAGAGATCGGGGACGTAGTACGCGGCCGCGCTCCCGCCGCACAGCACCGCCGTCTCTCCGGCCTGCGCGAGGACGGTGCAGGCGGCGAACGCCACGTCGACGAGCGACGCGTCCGCACTCAGGATCAAAGCGGCTTGCCGATCCGCCGCGGCCGCTCGCGCGAGCGCTTCGCGCGTTCCACGACCTCGGGGTAGGCGCCGGCCAGGCGGTCGAGCAGCGCGCGCAGCTCCACCGCGCCGTACCAGCGGCGGTTCAGCAGCACGATCCGCGTCGTTCCGACCGGCCGCGAGACCACGATCCCGGCGCGCTCCAGCGCGATCACGACGCGGTGGACGGCGTTGGCGCTCGACTCGATCTGGCGCGCCAGCTCGCGGACGTGCAGCCCGTTCTCGGAGAGCGCGAGACGGATCAGCACCCGGTCGCGGGTCGCGGTCCCGAAGACCGCCGGCCGAAGATCGTCGCGCCGCATCGCGGCGAGTGTCCCAAAAGACGGGACGGTTGTCAACGAAGCTGGGACGCGGCGCGGGAGCAGCCCGGAATCGCGGCGCCGAACCGCTCGCATTGCCATGACGCAGACGCACCCGAACAGCTTCTCCGCGCGCGACACGCTGCGCATCCCTTCGGCAAGCTCAGGGCAGGCTCGGGAGTACACCTACTTCCGGCTCGGCGCGCTCGGCGAGCGCTACGATCTCGCGACGCTGCCGTACTCGCTGAAGATCCTGCTCGAGAACTTGATGCGCTTCGAGGACGGGCGCTCGGTGACGAAGGCCGACGTCGAGGCGCTGGCGTCATGGCGGCCGGGCGCGGCGTCGTCGAAGGAGATCGCGTACCGCCCCGCGCGCGTGCTGCTGCAAGATTTCACCGGCGTCCCGTGCGTCGTCGACCTCGCCGCGATGCGCGACGCGATCGCGGAGTTCGGCGGCGATCCGAAGCGGATCAACCCGCTGCAGCCGGTCGAGCTCGTGATCGACCATTCGGTGCAGGTCGACGCGTGGGCGTCGTCCGGCGCCTTCGAGCGCAACGCCGAGCTCGAGTTCGAGCGCAACGGCGAGCGCTATGCGTTCCTGAAGTGGGGACAGTCCTCGCTCGACGGGTTCCGCGCCGTCCCGCCCGACACCGGGATCGTGCACCAGGTGAACATCGAGTATCTCGCGCGCGTCGTGTTCGGCGCGGGCGGCGCCGGCGAGATCCATCCCGGCGGGACGCCGCTCGCGTACCCCGACACCGTCGTCGGTACCGACTCGCACACGACGATGGCGAACGGTCTTGGCGTGCTGGCGTGGGGCGTCGGCGGCATCGAAGCCGAGGCGGCGATGCTCGGCCAACCGGTGACGATGCTGATCCCCGAGGTCATCGGGTTCAAGCTCACCGGCGCGCTGCGCGAAGGCGTCACCGCGACCGACCTCGCGCTGCAGATCACGCAGATGCTGCGCAAGAAGGGCGTGGTCGGAAAGTTCGTCGAGTTCTACGGGACCGGTCTCTCGCAGCTCCCGGTCGCCGACCGCACCGTCATCGGGAACATGTCGCCGGAGTACGGCTCGACCGTCGCGATCTTCCCGGTCGACGCGCTGACGCTCGACTACCTGCGGCTCACCGGGCGCACCGAGGAGCAGATCGATCTGGTCGAGGCGTACGCGAAGGCGCAGGGGATGTTCCGCACCGACGCTTCGCCGGAGCCGCGCTACACCGACACGCTGACGCTCGATCTCGGCGAGGTGGTGCCGAACCTCGCCGGCCCGCGCCGGCCGCAGGACCGCGTCGCGCTGAGCGAGGTGAAGACGACGTTCAACGCGGCGCTCGAGGAATGGCGCAACGCGCGCAACGGCACGGCGAAGCAGGTCGAACGGTTCGAGGGTGAAGGCGGCGGGACGGCGGTCGCGGCGCAGCAGCGCACGCAGGTCTCCGACGGCGCGGTCGTGATCGCAGCGATCACGTCGTGCACGAACACCTCGAACCCCGCGCTGCTGATCGGCGCCGGACTGCTCGCGAAGAAAGCGGTGCAGAAAGGCTTGAAAGCCGCGCCGTGGGTGAAGACGTCGCTCGCGCCCGGCTCGAAAGTCGTCACGGACTACTTGCAGAAAGCCGGTTTGACGCCGTATCTCGACTCGCTCGGGTTCAATCTGGTCGGCTACGGCTGCACGACCTGCATCGGGAACAGCGGCCCGCTGGGTGAGGAAGTCGCGCACGCGGTCGCCGAGCACGACATGATCGTTGCCGCGGTGCTGAGCGGCAACCGTAACTTCGAGGGGCGCATCCACCCGCAGGTCCGCGCGAACTACCTCGCCTCGCCGCCGCTCGTCGTCGCGTACGCGCTCGCGGGGCGGATGGACGTCGATCTCACGACCGAGCCGCTCGGCCGCACCGACGCGGGCGAGGACGTGTACTTGAAAGACGTCTGGCCGAGCAGCGAAGAGGTCAACGAGGCGATGGCGAGCGCGCTGAACGAGGCGATGTTCCGCGCGCGCTACGCCGACGTGTTCGCGGGCGACCAGCGCTGGTCGTCGATGAACGTCCCGGCGGGCGAGCGCTACGCGTGGGATCCGAAGAGCGAGTACGTGAAGCGCCCGCCGTACTTCGACGGGATGCCGAAGTCGCCGGCGGCGCTGCAGGACATCCGCGGCGCGCGCGTCCTCGCGGTGCTCGGCGACTCGGTGACGACCGACCACATCTCGCCGGCCGGCAACATCGCGAAGAGCTCGCCCGCGGCGAAGTACCTCATGGCGCACGGGGTGCAGCCGGCCGACTTCAACTCGTACGGCGCGCGGCGCGGGAATCACGAGGTGATGGTGCGCGGCACGTTCGCGAACATCCGGCTGCGCAACGCGCTCGTCCCCGGCGTCGAGGGCGGCGTGACGCGCTACCTGCCGGCGAACGAGCAGATGTCGATCTTCGAGGCGAGCGAGAAGTACCGCGCCGACGGCACGCCGCTGATCGTCCTCGCCGGCAAGGAGTACGGCAGCGGCTCGTCGCGCGACTGGGCGGCGAAGGGCCCGTACCTGCTCGGGATCAAGGCGGTGATCGCGGAGTCGTTCGAGCGCATCCACCGCTCGAACCTCATCGGGATGGGGATTCTTCCGCTGCAATACGTGAACGGCGCGACGCGCGAGTCGCTCGGCCTCACCGGCGAGGAGACGTACGCGATCGAAGGCGTCGCAGCGAAGCTCGAGCCCGGCATGACCGTCCGCGTGAAGGCGAGCGCTCCAGAGAAGGACTGGTTCACCGGCCTGAAGCCGAGCGGTCCCCCGAAGCCGGACAAGCTGATCGAGTTCGACGCGCTCGTCCGCATCGACACCCCCGACGAGGCGGAGTACTACCGCCACGGCGGCATCCTGCAGTACGTGCTGCGCCAGCTCGCGACGGCGTGACCATTGTCACCCTGAGCCTGTCGAAGGGTGAGCCATGGGCAGCGTGGTGCCTCGCGGCTCATGCTTCGACAGGCTCAGCATGACATTGGAGCCGCTCGATCTGACGCTCGCGGAGATCGACGGCGCCGCGGCGCTGATCGCGAACGTGGTTCCGCCGACGCCGCAGTACCGCTGGCCGCTGCTGTGCAACGGCCTCGGAGTCGAACTGATCGTCAAGCACGAGAACCACACGCCGCTGGGCGCGTTCAAGGTGCGCGGCGGACTGACGTACGTCGAAGCGCTGACGAGGCGCGCTCCGCACGTCACGCGGCTCGTCAGCGCGACGCGCGGGAACCACGGGCAGAGCATCGCCTTCGCGGCGTCGCGGGCCAGGCTGCGCACGACGATCGTGGTCCCCGAGGCCAACTCGCCGGAGAAGAACGCCGCGATGCGCGCGCTCGGCGCGGAGCTGCTCGTGCACGGACGGGACTTCGACGAGGCGAAGGCGTATGCCGCAGCGCTCGTCGCAAGCGATCCCAGCACCGTGTTCGTCCCGTCGTATCACCGTGATCTCGTCGTCGGCGTCGCGACGTACGCGCGCGAGCTTTTCGCCGCCGGCGAGTTTGACGTCGTGTACGTTCCGGTCGGCCTGGGTTCGGGGATCTCGGGCGTGATCGCCGTGCGCGACCTGCTCGGGCTGAAAACGCAGATCGTCGGCGTCGTATCCGAACGATTCCCAGCCTACGCGCTCTCGGTCTCCCGCCGCGAACGCGTCGAAACGGACGCCTCCGAAACGATCGCGGACGGCGTTGCGGTGCGCGTTCCGGATCGGGTCGCGCTCGCCGTCATTCGGGCCGGCGCGTCGCGCGTCATGGCTGTTGGCGAGCTCGAGATCGAGCAGGCGATGCGCTGGATCTTCATCGACACGCACAACGTCGCCGAAGGCGCCGGCGCCATGGCCGTCGCGGCGGTCTTCGCCGACCGTCGGAACCTGCGCGGCAAGCGCGTCGCCGCAATCCTGACGGGCGGCAACGTCGATGCGGCGGTCTTCGCGCAAATCCTGACGAGTCAATCGCCCTTCGGCAGGAGCCAGAGCGTTCCGCTTCGGTAGTCGAACGTAGGCGAGAACATCTCGAGCAGCAGCGTTCCGACGTTGCCGAGATCGGACGTGCTGCTGAGCGCGCCCGAGGCGGTCGTCTGCAGCACGACCGGGACTCCTCGCATCGAGCGGCCGTCGAGACGAAACGCCGAGGCGGCGATCGGTCCCAGCCGAACGGTGCGTGCGCGCACCAGGAGGCCGGTCGTGTCGCCGCCGATCCCGCCGCCGCGCACCCGACCGAACGAACCGTACCGGGCGAGCATTCCGTACCGCTTCACCGCCGGCGTCAGCACGTCCAGCGAGACGGCGCTGCCGGTGTCGATCATGAGCGGTCCGCCGATGCCGTCGACCGATCCGTCGATCTCCGGCGTGCAGCCGGTCATTCGCATCGGCATCGCGGTCCCCAGCATCCCGAGCTGCGACGCGTCGCGCGCCAGCAGCACCGAGCGCTTCGCGAAGTCGAAGCGCACGGCGAAACGTTCGAACAGCTCGCACCCGAGCGCGCCGTCGATTCCGGGTTCCGCGTAGTCGAGGACCTCGAACGGCTGATCGCGCAGCTCCGCCGATCCGACGGCGACACGCCGCACGCGCGTATACCGCTCGCGCACGACGCCCGTCCCCACGCCGCCGACCTTCCCTTCGCCGCTGAGTTTCAGCCGAAGGCGCCGCGCAGCCGCCGGCGTCAGCAGGTTCGAAGAGCCGGAGTCGAGCAGCATGTGCAGCACCGGACCGTCGTCGATGCGCACCGGCACGACCGGGCTCCCGCGGTCGAGGAGCATCGGAACGGAGGTCACGCCGGTGAGCGTCGTGTCGTCCGGCGGTGCGGGCGGCTCGAACTCGGAGGCCGCGATCGACGCCGGCGCTTCCGCGGCGAAGATCACCTCACGGGTGATGCCGTAACGCGTTCTCGCGTGAAGCACGTGCGGGAAGACGACGCCGGCGTCGCGCCGGTAGTCGGCGTACGACGAGACGCTCGTCTCGCCGCCGATCGGGTCGTCGATCCGCTGCACGTAACCGCTCGCCCGGTCGACCGTGACGTCGATCGGGAGCCGGAGCGAACGATAGCGAAGCCGCAGAACCATCGATGCCGGCGTTGTGCGAAGCGTTCGCACCTCCGGGTGTTCGCGCTCGGGTGCGCCCAAGAACGTGTTCCAGACCGCAGCGTCGCGCAGCGTCTCCGCGTTGCCCTCGATCACCGGCATCCCGGTGACGTCGGCGCTCCATTGTCGCCGGCCGTCGAAGCCGTCGCTGTACGACATCACGCCGGCGTCGACGTGCTCCGCGCTGCGCCCGGTGCGAAAATCCATGACGGTCACGCAATCGCCCGTCGCACCGTCGAACGTGATGCGCGAGCGCAGCCGGAGGAACCGAGGACCGGCCGGCGTGCTCCGAACGACGCGAATCGGCGTCACGACGGCGGATGCCTGCGTTGGCCGGGTGAGCGCGAGGACGGCGCTGGCTGCGATGGCATGCATCAGGGTCGCGTGTACCCACGCAGGGCCGATCGCGAGTACGCCTCGGAAGTATTCCGCGCGGTTCTTGGGGTAGGAGCCTCTCCATGATCCCGCACAACGTCGCGATCCTCTCGTTCGAGGGGCCCGACCGGTACGCGCTGATCGGCGGGCTGGCCACGCGGGTCACGCAGCTCGCGCGCGCGCTCGGTGCGGCGGGGCACGACGTGCAGCTGTTCTTCGTCGGCGATCCGAACGCGGAGCCGGTCGAGCAAACGGATCCCGGCGTGACGCTGCGGCGCTGGTCGCAGCACATCTCGCGCACTCACGCGCGCAACGCGTACGACGGTGAGCCGGCGAAGGTGCACGACTGGGAGACGAGCCTGCCGGGGTGGATCGTCGACGAGCTCGTGACGCCGGCGCGCGAGCGCGGCGAACGAGTGCTCGTGATCTGCGAGGAGTGGCAGACGGCGAACGTCGCGATCGCGATCGACCGCACCGCCCGCGAGCGCGGCGTGCGCGGCGCGCTTACGGTGATGTGGAACGCGAACAACACCTACGGCTTCGAGAAGATCCACTGGCCGACGCTCACGCGCGCCGCCGCGGTCACGGCCGTGAGTAAGTACATGAAGTTCGAGCTGTCGCGCTGGGGCGTCGCGGCGCTCGTGATCCCGAACGGGATCGACGAGGCACTGCTCGACGGCGCCGACCCGAAGCAGACGTACGCGCTGCGCGAAGCCTTCGGCGGGAAGCCGACGTGCGTGAAAGTCGGGCGCTTCGATCCGGACAAGAACTGGCTCCAGGCGATCGACGCGCTCGCTGAGGTGCGCGCCGCCGGATTCGACGCGCGCCTGATCGTGCGCGGCGGGAAGGAGCCGTACGGCGACGTCGTGTTCGGCCGCGCGCGCGAGCGCGGCCTGGCCGTCGAGCGGCTCGACATCGAAGGGAACGACTGGCACCAGCTCGCGGAGCGGCTCGGCGGCGTTCAGGCTCCGGTGGTGCACCTGCGCGCGTTTCTCGACGAGGCGACATTGTACGCGCTCTACGCCGCCGCCGACGTGACGCTCGCGAACAGCGGCAAGGAACCGTTCGGGCTCGTCGGCCTCGAGGTGATGGCGGCCGGCGGCGTCGTCGTCTGCGGCGCGACCGGCGAAGAGTACGCCGAACCGTTCGTCAACGCGATCGTGTGCGACACGGGCGACGGCCGCGAACTCGCGACGTATTTGTGCGCGCTCTTCCAGGATGAGGATCTCGCCGACGCGCTGCGCCGCCACGGCGCGGAAACCGCCGCGCGCTATACCTGGGCGCACGTGCTGGAGTCGCTCGCGCGGAAGATCGCGTACGTCGAAGCGGTCGCGAGGTGAGCGCCTGATGGACGAGCCGCACGCGAACGGACCGGTCGTGCTCGTCACCGGCGGGAGCCGCGGGATCGGCACGTCGGTGGTGCGCGGCGCCGCGGCCGCGGGCTACGAGATCGCGCTGACGTACGCGAACGATCGCACGTCGGCGGAACGCGTGGCGGCTGAGGTCAACGGGAGCGGCCGGCGCGCCGTCGTGGTGCAGGCGGACGTTGCGCGCGAGGACGACGTGCTGCGCGTCTTCGCTGCGGTCGACGACCAGTTCGGCCGGCTCGACGCGCTCGTGATCAACGCGGGGATCACCGGCGCGTTCACGCGCGTCGACGAGTTGGCGGCCGCGAACGTCGAGCGCGTGCTTGCGGTCAACGTGGTCGGGGCGTTCCTGTGCGCGCGCGAGGCGGTGCGGCGGATGTCGACCGCGCGCGGCGGCGCGGGCGGTGCGATCGTCGTGGTCTCGTCGCGCGCCGCCGGGATCGGCTCGCCGAACGAGTACGTCCACTACGCCGCCTCAAAGGCCGCCGTCGACACGATGACGCGCGGTCTCGCGAAGGAGGTCGCCCGCGAAGGAATCCGCGTGAACGCGGTTTCCCCGGGTCTCATCGACACCGAGATCCACGCGCGCGCCGGCCGGCT
>DATHLN010000278.1:0-10331 GCA_035488115.1 Candidatus Limnocylindrales bacterium
ATGCGCGCGCTCAAGGCGGAGTTCGATCCGCGCGGCACGCTCGCACCCGGCCGGTTCGTCGGTGGGATATAAGCTGCCGCGCGTCCCGAGCGTGCTGCGGCGCGACTTGCGCCGGACGCTGCGCGTCGTGTTCTCGCGGCCGAGCCGGATGCGGCGTCTGCTCGCGCTCGGTCCGCGCGGCTGGCTCGCGACGGCGCGCTTTCTGACGCGCGTCGTCCCGCGCGCCGGGCGCGAGCTCGCCGCGATCCGGCTGCGCGCGGAACGCATCCCCGATCCGGCGCTGCGCGAACAGGCGCTCGCGTCGATCGACGGCAAGGCCTATCACGTCCAGGGCGGCTGCATCCTCGCGACGTTCATGCGCGGCGAGGCCGCGCGCCGCTACATCGCGATCGTCGCGGCGATCGAGACGATCTACGACTATCTCGACAACCTCTGCGACCGCCTGCCCGGCGTGACGCAGCAGGGCTACGCGACGCTGCACGAGTCGCTGATCGACGCCCTCGACGACCGCCGCGCACCGGCCGACTACTACCGCGACGGCCCGCCCGGCGACGACGGCGGCTACCTGCGCTCGCTGGTCGACGCCGCGCGCGGCGGTCTGCGCGTGCTGCCGAACTACCACGCCGTGCGGGACCGGCTGGTCGAGGTGGCGCGCTTCTACGCCGATCTGCAGGTGCTCAAGCACGGGCCGGCGGGCGTGCGCGAGCGCGCGTGCGACGCTTGGTACGCGCGCAACCGTGAGCGCTTCCCGGGACTGGAGTGGTGGGAGTTCGCTGCCGCGTGCGGCTCGTCGCTTCCGGTCTTCGCGCTGATCGCGCTCGCGTCGCGTGAGACGCTCGGCGCCGCCGAGATCGACGCGACGGTGCGCGCGTACTTCCCCGGCGTCTCGGCGATCCACATCCTGCTCGACTACTTCATCGACCAGGCCGAAGACCGCGAGCACGGCGAGCTGAACTTCGTCGCCTGCTACGCCTCGAGCGCCGAGGCCGTCGCCCGATTGCGCCAGCTCGTCACCGCGACGCTGGCGCGCGTCCGCGGCCTCGCCGACACCGCGCGCCACCGCTTCCTCGTCGAAGCGATGTGCGTGTTCTATCTGACGCACCCGAAGATCTTCGAGCAGCGGCTCGACCGCGAGAGCGACGCGCTGCTCAGCGCGCTGGGCTGACGAGATCCGCACGTGCGCTGTATCGCGATCTCGGACACGCACAACCGCGCGGAAGCCGTCGCGATCCCGGACGGCGACGTGCTGCTGCACGCCGGCGATCTGACGATGAAAGGCGGCTGGGACGAGCTGACGCGCGCGGCGCGCTGGCTCGGCGCGCTGCGCGAACGGTTTCGCACGGTGATCGCGATCCCGGGCAACCACGACTTCGGCGCCGAGAGCGAACCCGACGAGACGCGCGCGCTCTTCGAGTCATGCGGGATCGTCTGGCTCGTCGACGAGCCGGCGACCGTCGAGGGCGTGACGTTCTACGGCTCGCCGTGGCAGCCGTGGTTCTTGGACTGGGCGTTCAACTTTCCGCGCTACGACGACGGTACGGCCGCGCGCGAGACGTGGTCGCGCATCCCGCACGACACGCAGGTGCTCATCACGCATGGACCTCCGCGCGGAATCCTCGACCGCACCGAGCCGCGCGGCGAGCACGTCGGCTGTCCGTATCTGCTCGAAACGATCCGCGAGCGCCCGGCCATCCGCGCACACATCTTCGGGCATATCCACGAAGGGTACGGCGAGCGGCGCGAGGGCGAGACGCTGTTCGTCAACGCCTCGACGTGCGATCTGCGCTACGCGCCGACGCAGGCGCCGGTCGCGTTCGAGGTCTGAAGGCTAGCCGCGCTCTGCGGCGCGCTTCTTCTGCCAGCCGTGAAAGTCGATCGCCGCGAAGGCGATGAACAGCGTGTTCGCGATCAGCGTCGCGACGCCGAGGTAGCCGCGGTACCACTGGTCGACGGCGACCGCGTACCCGAGCGCCAGGCCGAGCAGGACGCAGAGCAAGACCCGCGTCGAGAGCGCCAGCATCGGGCGCTTCTGCGCGAGCAAAAACGCCGCGGCGAACGCGAAGAGGAACACGTACATATTGATCGCGTTACCGGTCATCGTACTTCCGTGTTCGGCGTCACGCCGGGCGTTCCTTAGAGCGCGCGTTTCGGTACTGCAAAGACTCCCGCCGTGCCGAGCGAGCGTGCGCTCACCAGGACGTGCCCGGCCGGGCGTTCAACGGCCGGACCGTGCAAGCGCTGCGCCCGCTCGGAGCAACCCTCGCCGCATCGCTCCTGCTGGCGGTCGCCCCGCCCGCGCCGCCGATCGGGTTCGCCGCGGCGAGCGCGGCTCGCGAGCGGGTCGACGAAGCGCGTTTCCTCGACCTGCCGAGCGCGCAGGGTGCCCTCGACCACGCGGCCGTCATCGCCGCGCACCCGCACTACGCGGGGACGCCGGCCGACTTCGCGCTCGCGCAGTACGCCCGCGACCGGCTGCGCGAGTACGGCTTCGACGCGCAGCTCGAGGCGTTCACGACGCGCGTCGATACGCCGCGCAAGCTGGCGCTCGAGCTCTACGCCGACGGGCAGATCTACGTCCCGCGGACGGGGGCGCACCGCGCCCGCGGGACGCCGCCGGTCGGCTTCGACCTGCGCGAGCGAGGCGAGCCGAGCGATGCGGCGACGCTCGATCCGGCCGTCGGCCTGCCGTTCAACGCGGGCTCCGCCGACGGGGAGGTGACCGCGCCGCTGGTCTATGCGAACCGCGGGCTGCCGCGTGATTTCGCCGCCCTGCGCGCGGCGGGCGTCGACGTGCGCGGCGCCGTGGTCCTGATGCGCTACGGCGCGGCGTTCCGCGGCCTCCTGGTCCAGAACGCGCAGAACGCCGGGGCGGCGGGCGCGATCCTGTACGACGATCCGGCCGACGACGGCTTCACGAAGGGCCCCGCCTATCCCAGCGGCCCGTGGCGGCCGTTGACCTCGATCCAGCGCGGCTCGCTCGGCGAGGGGATCCGCATCCCGGTGCTGCCGGTCAGCGGCGAGAACGCGCGCACGCTGCTGCGCTCGCTGCGCGGCGCCGCGGGTCCGGCCGGCTGGAACGGCGCGCTCGACGCGCCGTACCCGCTCGCGCGCGGCCCCGGGCTCGTCCATCTGGTCGTGACGATGAACCGCACGACGACGACGCTGTGGAACACCGTCGGGACGCTGCGCGGCGCGCAGCCCGCGCAGAGCGTCGTGCTCGGCGCGCACCGCGACGCCTGGGTCGCGGGCGTCGGCGACAACGGTGCCGGGACGATCACGCTGCTCGAAGCGGCCCGCGGCCTCGGCTATCTCGCGCGGAGCGGCTGGCGGCCGAAGCGCTCGATCGTGATCGCGCTGTGGGACGGCGAGGAGATCGGCTTGCGCGGCTCGGGCGCGTTCGCGGGCGCGCACGGCGTCGAGCTGCACCGCGGCTGCATCGCGTACCTGAACGCCGACGAGAACGTGACCGGACCGTCGTTCGGTGTCGCTGCGGTCGGTGCGCTCGGCCCCGCGATCGTCGAAGCGGCGCATACGATCCCGGATCCGGCGCGCGAGCGCTCGACGCTCTACGACCGCTGGCACGCGCAGCCGCGCGGCGTCGAGCTGCGCACGATCGGCGGCGGCAGCGACCACGAGTCGTTTCTGTTCTCGTTCGGGACGCCGGTCGCGGAGATGAGCTTCAGCGGTCCGTTCGGCCCGTATCACTCCAGCTACGACACGCTGCGCTACGCGACGACGTGGAGCGATCCGGGATTCGTGCTGCACCGCACCGCGGCGCAGCTCTACGGCGTCGTGGCAATGCGGCTCGCCGACGCGGACGCGGTGCCGTACGCGTTCGCCTCGTACATCCCCGCGCTGCGCTTGGGGCTGATCCGCTTGGAGGCGCGCGCGCAGCGCGACCGGCGCGAGCTCGATCTGACCGCGATCCGCGCCTCGCTCGACGTCTTCGCGACCGCGGCGCGCCGCGCCGACGACGCGATCGCCCACGGCGAAGGCCCCGGCACGGAGCGCGCGCTCGTCGCGGCGCAGTCGCTCGACACGCTGCTGTACGGCGTCGAAGGCTACGAGAGCGTCGCGTTTCCCGACGTGTCGAAGGCGTACGCGAGCGGTTCGGCGCCGGCGCTGGCAGCCGCGCTCGCGAGCGCGCGAGCCGCAGTCGACGACGCGACGAAAGACCTGTTGTAACGTGCAAGCCGTCCCGCCGACACCGCCGCCGGCCGTCGTGAGCCCCGCGCCGTCGGCGTCACCGGCCCCGGTCGCCGGGCCGTGGATCGCGACGCCGCGCCCGTGGGGGACCGCGGCGTGGCTGGCGCAGCACGACGCGTTCATCGCGCGCGCGCAGCAGGGAAACGTCGACGTGCTGTTCATCGGCGACTCGATCACCGCGTTCTTCGTGACGCGCGCGCCCGACGTGTGGAACGGCGAGATCGCGCCGCTCGGGAACGTCGTGAACTTCGGGATCGAGGGCGACCGCACGCAGTTCGTGCTGTGGCGGGTGCAGAACGGCGAGCTGGACGGTACGGACGCGCGCGTCGTCGTGCTGATGATCGGGACGAACAACCTCGCGACCGCGACGCCGGAGAACGTCGCGCGCGGCATCTCCGCGATCGTCGGCGTGATCCGCACGAAGCTTCCGAACGCGGTGATCGTGCTGAACGCGCTGCTGCCGCGAAGTATGCCCGACGACCCGGTTCGCGCGAAGCTCGCCGACGTGAACGCGCGTATCGCCGTGCTCGCCGACGGAACCCACGTCCGCTGGCTCGACGCCGGCCCTGAATTCCTCGCCCCCGACGGAACGATCCAGCCTGGGCTAATGCGCGACAAGCTGCATCCGACGGCGGCCGGCTACGACGTGTGGGCCGGCGCCCTTCGGCCGGTGCTCACCGAGCTGCTCGCGCAGCCGCGACCGTCGCACTAGGGGGTCGGCGCGACGGCTTTCCGGTCGATCTGGGTCGCGTCCGCTTCGAGATACCGGCGCGCGAGCCGCAGCAGCGGACGCTCGATCCAGCGGTACGCGGCGAACGAGAACGCGATCGCGAGCGCGTAGCCGCCGAAGACGATCGCGATCCGCGCCGGCGTTCCGTGCAGGTGGACGCGGTGCAGCGCGAGCCCGAGCGCGCCGAGCACCGGGACGTGCCAGAGATAGAGCGCGTAGCTCGCGTCGCCTTGCGCGCGCAGCCACGGCGGCGCGAGCGTGCCGGCGTCCTCGAGCCCGAGCGATGCGTAGACGAGCAGCGCCATCGGGACGCCGACGGCCCACGGCCGCCACCAGTCGACGGTGAAGTACTCGCGCCCGGAGTACGCCGTCGCGACGCACACCGCGACGATCAGCACGACGGCGAGCGCGAAGAGCACGCGCGGCGCGGCGAAGGCCCGCCGCAGGACCAGCCCGCCTAGGACCATGCCGAAGACGAACTCGAGGTTGAACCAGCTCCCCAGGACGCGCACCCAGGGGTTCTCGTGCGAGCCGAGCGCGCCGATCAGCACGATCGCCAGCAGCCAAATCGCGGTGACGAGCGGAAGAAAGCGACGTTGGAACCGCAGCGCGATCGCGAAGACGGCGTAGAAGACCAGCTCGTAGCTGAGCGTCCAGCCGACGACGAGCAGCGGCTCGCCCTGCTGCGGCAATGCCAGGAACGAGGCGAGGATCTCGGGGCGCGCGCTGCGGTGCGCGCCGGTCACGGCCGGCGCCAGAAGGTAGACGACCAGGACGAGCGCGGTGACGATCCAGTACGGCGGATAGATGCGCGTCGCGCGGCGCGTGAGGAACCGCCGCGGCGCCGCCTTCTCGCCGAACCAATCGGCCGTCGAGACCAGCATCACCAGACCGCTGATGACGAAGAACAGATCGACGCCGTAGGTGCCGAGGATGTGGAACGGCGTCGTCCATGGGCGTCCGGGAAGATATGTCGACTCGACGGCGTAGGCGTGGACCACGACCACCATCAGGGCGGCGATTGCGCGCAGCGCCTGGACGTTCCCGAGCACGACCGGAGGTTCGACGCCTGATCGTCACCGTCATCGGAGCCAGCGGCTTCATCGGCCGGCACCTAACCGCCGCGCTGCGCGCGCGCGGCGACCGGGTCGTCGAAACGAGTCTTCGCGGTGCAGCGATCTCCGCCGTCGAAGCGAGTCTGGACAGCGACGTCGTGGTGAACCTGGCCGGTGCCCCGGTCGCGGTTCGCTGGACCGAGTCCGCGAAGCGCGAGATCGTTCGCTCGCGCGTCGACCTCACGCGCGATTACCTCGATGCGCTCGCCCGCCGGGGAACGTTCCCGAAGACGTACGTCAGCGCGTCGGCGGTCGGCTACTACGGCACGAGCCCGACCGCGACGTTCGACGAGTCGAGCCCGCCGGGCGGGGACTTCCTCGCGCGCGTCTGCGTCGCGTGGGAGGCCGAGGCCGACCGCGCCGCGGCGCTGGGGATGCGGGTCGCAAAGATCCGCACCGGGCTCGTCCTGGGCACGGACGGCGGCGTGCTCGGGAAGCTGCTCCCGGTCTTCCGCCTCGGCCTCGGCGGCGTCGTCGCGAGCGGCGAGCAGTGGTACTCGTGGATCCATGCCGACGACGAGGTCGGCATCTTCCTCCACGCGATCGACGGCCGCGCCGGCGGCGCGCTGAACGCCGCCGCGCCGAACCCGGTGACGAACCGCGAGTTCACCCGCGCGCTGGCCCGGACGCTCGGGCGGCCGGCGTTCTTCCCGGTCCCCGCGCTCGCCGGCCGGGTGCTCTTCGGCGAGGGCGCGCTGATGCTGAACGAGGGCCAGCGCGTCGTTCCGCAGCGAACTCTCGCGACGGGCTATGTCTTCCGCCACCCCGAGCTGGGCGAGGCACTGCGCTCGCTGCTGCGTTGAGAGCTCGGGCCGCGGCGGTTTCGCGGGAGCCGACGGCGAAGCGCGGCGCACTCACCCTTTTCGAGGGCGAGCTCCAACGACTACCTGCGCCAGGGAGAGCTGAATCGATGGCAACGATGCTGCCGCACCAGAGCCTTCTCGGCGGGACGATCCCGTCGACGATGTCCGACCTGCCGCTCTCGATCAAGGCGATCTTCGAGCACGCGATCCGCTCGCATCCGCGCAAGCAGATCGTCTCGCGCGACGGCGCGGAGATCTTGCGCTTCACCTACGCCGAGTTCGGGAAGCGGGTCGCCAAGCTCGCGAACGTGCTGCGCACGCTGGGTGTGAAGCCGGGCGACCGCGTCGCCTCGTTCGCCTGGAACGGGCACCGCCACATGGAGCTGTACTACGCGGTCCCGATGGTCGGCGCGGTGCTGCACACGGTGAACATCCGGCTCTTCCCCGACCAGATCGCGTTCGTCCTCGACCACGCCGACGACAAGATCGTCTTCTACGACGGCTCGCTCGTCAAAGCGATCAAGGCGGCTGCCGCGCTGTCGCCGGACTCGGGAAGAGTCTTCGTGCAGATGGGCGCCGCACCGGAAGCGTTCGACGGCGCGTACGACTACGAGACGCTGATGACGCCTGAGTCCGACGCCTACGACTGGCCGGAGATCGACGAGCGTGCCGCCGCGATCCTGTGCTACACCTCGGCGACGACGGGCGATCCGAAGGGCGTGCTGTTCTCGCACCGCTCGACGTTCATCCACGCGCTCGCGTCTGGGCTCGCCGATGCGCTCGGGATCGTCGAGCGCGACCGCGTGCTGCCGATCGTCCCGATGTTTCACGTCAACGCGTGGGGGACGCCGTTCGCGTGCATGATGGTCGGCGCGGACTTCATCATGCCGATGGAGCGCCTCGACCCGGCCGGCGTGATCGAGCTGTGCGAGACCGAGCGCGTCACCCTGTCGGCCGGCGTGCCGACGGTGTGGCTCACCGTGCGCGACATGCTCAAAGCCCAAGGCAAGACGCTGCCGCATCTGAAGCGCATCGTGATCGGCGGCTCGGCGATGCCGCACTCGCTGATGGACGATCTGATCGAGCTCGGCATCGAGGCGATCCACGCCTGGGGGATGACGGAGATGTCGCCGATCGGGACGGTCAGCCGCGACATCGCCGAGCTTGCGAACGATCCCGGGATGCAGCGCCGCGAGCGCTACAAGCAGGGCCGCTTCTCGCCGATCGTCCAGTCGAAGATCGTCGACGAGAACGGCGCGGACGTGCCGCGCGACGGCGTCTCGCGCGGCGAGCTGCTGGTGCGCGGGTTCGCCGTCGCCAAGCAGTACTACAACAACGAGTCCGCGACCGCGGCTGCGTTCACGCCCGACGGCTGGTTCCACACCGGCGACGTGGTGACCATGGACGAGTACGGCTACATCGAGATCGTCGACCGCGTCAAAGACTTCATCAAATCGGGCGGCGAGTGGATCAGCTCGGTCGAGGTCGAGAACACGATCATGGGCCACCCGGCGGTGAAGGAAGCCTGCGTTTTCGGCATCCCGCACCCGAAGTGGCAAGAGCGCCCCGTCGCCGCGGTCGTGCTGCGCGAAGGCCATGCCGCCGACGAGTCCCTGATCATCGGCTGGCTCGGCGAAAAGCTCGCCAAGTGGCAGACGCCCGACCGGATTCTGTTCGTCGACGCGATCCCGCGCACGGGCGTCGGCAAGTTCCTCAAGCGCGACCTGCGTGAACGGTACAAGGGACTGTTCAGCGATGCGTGACCCCGAACCGATCAGCATGTCGCTCGACGAGTTCCTCGTGTGGGAGCCGAAACAGCCGATGCGGTACGAGTTCTCCGAAGGCCACGTCTTCGCGATGGCCGGAGGGTCTCGTGCGCACGGAACGATCGCGAGCAATCTCGTCGCGCTAATCAGGCCGGCACTCCGTGGAAGAAATTGCGGCGTCTACGTCGCCGACATGAAGCTCGCCGTTCCGGACGCCCCTGCGATTCGCTATCCCGACCTCGTCGTCACCTGCGACCCTCGGGATATGCAGGATGACCAGCTGACGAGGTTTCCGATCCTGCTGATCGAGATCGTCTCCGGCTCGACCGAGATGCTGGACCGCGGGGTGAAGTTCGCGGAATATCGCAGCATACCGAGCCTGGAGGAATTCGTGCTGGTCGACTCGCGGACCGTGCACGTCGAAACGTTCCGCAGGCGTGAGGTCACCAAATGGCTCTTCGAGGAGATCCGTCCCGGTGAGGAGGTCCGGTTCGAGAGCATCGGCTTGAGCCTGCCGATCGAAGCGCTGTACGAAGATCTGAACCTGACACGCGTCGACCGCATCACGGTCGATTGATCGCGGTCGTCATCGGCGGTCCGACTGCACCGGTCTGCTCAGGACGATGAACCGGACCGAGCTGCTCAACCATCTGATCCGCCAGCGCAACGCGACCCGCTATCTCGAGATCGGGGTGCAGGACGAGCAGCAGAATTTCGCTCACGTCCGGTGCGCGCACAAAGTCGGCGTCGACGTTCGGCCCGTGACGACGTTCACGGGGACGTCCGACGAGTTCTTCGCGCAGAACCGCGAGGAGTTCGACATGGTGTTCATCGACGCGATGCACACGGAAGCGCAGGTCGCGGCGGACATCGCGAACGCGTACGGCTGCTTGGCGCCCGGCGGGGTGATCGTGCTGCACGATTGCCTGCCGCCGGACGCGTGGCACCAGCGCGGGCCGGAAGACTTCCGCGAAGGCGAAGCCTGGAACGGCACGGTCTGGAAGGCCGTCCTCCGCGAGTTCAACCGAACGCGGCACCGCTGCGTCGTAGTCGACACCGATTACGGCTGCGGCGTCATCGACACGGCGAGGACCCAGGAACCGGTGTGCCGCGAGCTGCCCGAGGAGCTCGAGTACGTACGGGACTACGGACGGCTCCTCGAATATCGATCGAGCGTCGTGGAGTTTCTTCGCGAGGGCGTCCAGCCGTTCTACCATTTGGCGTGCATGGGGAATTGGCAGGACGTCTTCACCGAACAGATGGAGCGTCTCGCGCGAAACGGATTCCGTGGGATCGCGCTGACCGTGCTCGGCTCGCAACGCGATCTCCGAACGGCCGAGGCGGTGTGTGCGGATGCAGGGGTCGGCGCTTACGTCATCTTTCACGACTCTGACCTGAACCGCTACGAGACGCCGGCGATGCTCGCGATCGAAGACCACGCGCGCCGGCACGAAGGCTACGTGTTCTACCTCCACAGCAAGGGCGTCAGCAACCCCGCCGACGAGACCAAGACGCCGTGGCGGCGCCTGCTGATGCGCGAGCTGGTCGAGAACTGGGAGCACTGCGTGGGGCAGCTGCCGTACTACGACGCGATCGGCGTGAACTGGCGCGACATGCCGCCGATCTCGCACTTCTCCGGGAACTTCTGGTACGCGTCGACGAGCTATCTGCGGACGCTGACCGATTTCAAGGCGTACTACGAGAACCCGGT
>DATHLN010000279.1:0-7400 GCA_035488115.1 Candidatus Limnocylindrales bacterium
AACGCGAACGGGACGCTCTCGGTGCTCGAGGCGGCGCGGCAGCACTGCCCCGAGGCGGTCTTCCTCTTCACCTCGACCAACAAGGTCTACGGCGACGCGCCGAACGAGCTGCCGCTGGTCGAGCAGGAGAAGCGCTGGGAGCTCGAGGCCGGGCACCCGCTGTGGGAAGGCATCGACGAGACGATGCGGATCGACCGCTCGAAGCACTCGCTCTTCGGTGCCTCGAAGGTCGCGGCCGACGTGCTGGTTCAAGAGTACGGCCGGTATTTCTCGATGCCGACCGCGGTCTTCCGCGGCGGCTGCCTGACCGGACCGAACCACTCGGGGACGAAGCTGCACGGGTTCCTCGCGTACCTGATGAAGTGCACGGTCACCGGCGAGCCGTACACGGTCTTCGGCTACAAGGGGAAGCAGGTCCGCGACAACGTCCACAGCTTCGATCTGGTGAACGCGTTCGACCACGTCTTCCGCGCGCCGCGCTGCGGCGAGGTCTACAACGCCGGCGGGACGCGGCACAGCAACTGCTCGATGCTCGAGGCGATCGAGCTGTGCGAAGAGATCGCGGGCCGCAAGCTCGACTGGACCTACACCGAGACGAACCGCATCGGCGACCACATCTGGTACATCAGCGACATGGCGAAGTTCAAATCGCACTATCCGGGCTGGGAGCAGCGCTACGGCCTGCGCGGTCTGATGCAGGAGATGTTCGAGAAGAACGTCGAGCGCTGGCTGGCGGAGCGCGACCAGCGCGCGCCCGCGTAACGCCGTGCTCTCGGTCGTCATCCCCGCGCAGAACGAGGAAGGCGGGATCGAGGAGACGCTGCGCGCGCTCGCCGAGACGCTGAGCGCGGCGTCGGTCCCCTTCGAGATCGTCGTCGTCGACGACCACTCCGCCGACGGGACCGCGGCCGCGGTCGCACGCGCGGCCAAGCGGTTCCCGAGCGTGCGCTGCGTCCCGAACGCGCGCCGCCCGAAAGGCTTCGGGCACGCGATCGCGACCGGGCTCGAGGAGTTTCGCGGCGAGGCGGTCTGCATCGTGATGGCCGACGCCTCCGACGACCCGGACGACGTGGTGAAGTACTGGCGCGCGATCGAGTCGGGCTACGACTGCGCGTTCGGGACGCGCTTCACGCGCGCGGCGCGCGTCGTCGAGTACCCGCTGCTCAAGCTCGTCCTGAACCGCGCGGCGAACGCGTTCGTCGCGCTGCTCTTCGGGATGCGCTACAACGACGTGACGAACGCGTTCAAGTGCTACCGCCGCGAGGTGATCGAGGGCGTGCAGCCGATCCTCTCGCACCATTTCAACATCACCGTCGAGCTGCCGCTGAAGGCGATCGTGCGCGGCTACTCGTGGACCGTCGTCCCGACGAGCTGGTACAACCGCAAGCACGGCGTCTCGAAGTTCAAGATCAAGGAGATGGGCAGCCGGTATCTCTTCATCGTGCTGTACGCGCTGATCGAGAAATGGCTCTCGCGCGGCGATTACCGGCGCCCCCCGCGCGCCGAGACGCCGCGCGCCGACGAGGCGCAGCTCCCGGCCGGGTCGGCGGCGCCGTGAGGTTTCTCGAGCGCATCCTGCACCCCAAGCCGCGCGCGCGGTTCGCGCCGGTCGTCCCGGAGCGCCCGGTCGCGCCGCCGGCCGACGGCTTCCAGGCGGCGCGCTTCCCGGACGCCGGGCCGCTGCCGTGGCTCGACCGGCCCGACGCGCCGCAGGCGATCGCGCGCGCTCTCGCCGCCGGCCGGATCAGCGAGCGCGAAGCCGCGCTCGCGCGCGACTGGGTCCGCGACGGCGTCGTGCTGCTCGAGGGGTACGTCGACCCTGCGCGGCTCGACGCGGCGTGGAGCGCGTACGAGCGCGCGCTCGAGACCGGCGCGCTGACGCCCGACGGACCGGCGACCGAGGCCGATCCGCTCCCCGGCCGCACGCTGAACCCGCACTTCACCGTCCCGGAGATCGACGCGCTGCTGCGCGATCCCGCGCTGGTCGACGCCGTCTCGCTGCTGCTCGGCGCCGAGGCGCTCCCGTTTCAGACGATCATGGGCCACAAGGGCAGCGAGCAGCGCGCGCACTCCGACGCGATCCACATGACGACGTACCCGCTCGGCTACCTCGCGGCGGCGTGGATCGCGTTCGAGGAGATCGGCGAGGACTGCGGACCTCTGGTCTACTACCCGGGCTCGCACCGCTTGCCGTACATCTTTTCGCACGACGTCGGGATCGGCGCGGAAGAGTTCCGCCACGTCGGCTACCAGGCGTACGCCGAGCGCTACGAGCCGCGGATCGCGGCGCTGATCGCCGAGTACGGATTGCAGCCGCGCACGTTCACCGCGCGCAAGGGCGACGTGCTGATGTGGCACGCGAACATCCTGCACGGCGGCGCGCCGCGCGCGCGCGCGGGCTCCTCGCGCCGCGCGCTGGTCTGCCACTACTTCGCGCGCGGCTGCGTGACGTATCACGATCTGGCGGCGACGCCTTCGCATCTGTACGCCGCCGGGCGATGAGCGGCGAGCCCGGCGACTCCACTGACGAGCTGCGCGAGGAGATTCGCCGGCTCGAGGCGGAGCGCGCCCAGCTGCTGGAGCGGCTCGAGAACGTCGATCTGTGGGCGGCGCAGACGCGGGACGCGGCGGAGGCGGTTCGCCCGCTGCTGCGCTCGATGCAGGAGAGCCGCTTCTGGAAGGCGCGCAACGCGTGGTTCGCGCTCAAGCACCGGCTCGGGCTGCACCCGGTCGGCGCGCAGCCGCCGGTCGATTTGATCGTCACCGACTACGCGCCGCTGATCGCGAAGCGCACCGAGTACGAGCGCTGGCTGCGCGCGAACGATCTGCGCCCAGCCGACGCGGACGTCGTGCGCGCGACGGTCGCGGTGATGGCGCGTACGCCGGTGATCTCGGTCCTCATGCCCGTCTACCAAACGCCGGAGCGCTATCTCCGCGCGGCGATCGAGTCGGTGCTCGCGCAGCTCTACCCGCACTGGGAGCTGTGCATCGCCGACGACGCCTCGCCCGATCCGCGCGTGCGCGAGGTGCTGCGCGAGTACGCCGCGCCCGATCCGCGCGTGAAGCTCGCGCTGCGCGCGACGAACGGGCACATCGCCGCGGCGAGCAACGACGCGCTCGCGCTCGCGAGCGGCGAGTACGTCGCGCTGCTCGACCACGACGACGTGCTCGCGCCGGACGCGCTCTTCCACGCCGCGCTCGCGGCGCTGCACGATCCCGCCGCCGGCGTCATCTACAGCGACGAGGACAAGATCGACGAGCTGGGCCGGCGCAGCGAGCCGTACTTCAAGCCCGACTGGTCGCCTGATTCGTTCCTCGCGCGGATGTACGTAGGGCCTCTGCTGGTTCTGCGCCGCGATCTGGTCGCGGATCTGGGCGGCTTCCGCACCGGGTTCGAGGGGAGCCAGGACTACGATCTGGTGCTGCGCGCGACGGAGCGGAACGACCGCGTCGTGCACGTCCCGCGCGTCCTCTACCACTGGCGGATCCACCCGCAGTCGACGTCGTCGGAGACGGGCTCGAAAGCCTACGCGTACGAGGCCGGCCGGCGCGCGATCGAGGAGGCGATCGCGCGGCGCGGCGAGCCGGGCCGCGTCGAGCAGCTCCCGGAGCCGGGGAGCTACGTCGTGCGCTACGCGATCCGCGCGCCGCTGAAAGTGAGCGTCGTCATGCCGACCCGCGACCACGGCGAGGACGTCGACCGCGCGCTCGCGTCGATCTTCGCCCGCGCGGCGGCGTACCCGGAGTTCGAGCTGCTGCTGATCGACAACGGCTCGCAGGACCGCGCCTCGCTCGCCGCGTTCGCGCGCTGGGCGCGGGACGAGCCGCGCGTGCGCGTCGTGCGGTACGACGTCCCGTTCAACTTCGCGCGGATCAACAACTTCGGCGCCGAGCGGACGGACGGCGGCTATCTGCTGTTCTTGAACAACGACACCGAGGTGCTGAGCGACGACTGGATGGCGGCGATGGTCGAGCAGGCGCAGCGCCCGAGCGTCGGCGCGGTCGGCGCGAAGCTGCTCTATCCCGACGGGACGGTGCAGCACGCCGGTGTGGTGATCGGGATCGGCGGGGTCGCCGGGCACGCGCACAAACACGCCGACGCGAGCGGCGGCGGCTACTTCAACACGCTGCGCACGACGAACAACTACTCGGCGGTGACCGGCGCCTGCATGATGGTGCGGCGCGAGGCGTTCGTCCGCGCGGGCGGCTTCGACGAGGGGCTCGCCGTCGCGTTCAACGACGTCGACCTGTGCCTGAAGCTGCGAGCGCTCGGTCTGTACAACGTCTACCTCGCGCACGTGGAGCTGATCCACCACGAGTCGAAGAGCCGCGGCTACGACGAGGCCGATCCGAACAAGCGGGCGCGGTTCTTCGCCGAGCGGCGCGTGATGCAGGAGCGCTGGCGGACCGCCGAGCGCGAGGACCCGCACTACAGCGCGCACCTTTCGCGCGTCGCGGAGGACTTCTCGCTGCGCGCTTGAGCGGGGAGGAGCCTCTCTCCCGACGGCCTATTCCAGGGGTCGGGCCGCCGTGCGCGGCGCTTTTTACGATGGCAACAGCGACACTCTCCGAACCCGCGCCCGGCTCGCGGCTACCGCGGCTCGCCGAGCTGGTTCGCATCACGGCGTTCCGCGCGCTGAAGGTCCGCTACCGGGGGACGGCGCTCGGGATCCTGTGGTCGTTCGCGAACCCCGTGCTGCTGACCGCGGTGTACACGGTCATCTTCGGGTCGGCGTTCCGCCAGTACTACGGCGGTT
Organism: Candidatus Limnocylindrales bacterium; assembly: GCA_035488115.1. Taxonomy (GTDB): domain Bacteria; phylum Vulcanimicrobiota; class Vulcanimicrobiia; order Vulcanimicrobiales; family Vulcanimicrobiaceae; genus Vulcanimicrobium. The sequence goes on from DATHLN010000279.1 coordinate 4,758, forward strand.
CGCTCGTTCGCTACGTCCTCTCGGCGTTCGTCGGGCTGGTCGTCGTGACGTTCTTCATGAACTCGACCAGCGAGGCGCTCAGCACGATCGTCACCAACGGTCTGCTGCTGAACAAGATCCCGGTCCCGCCGGTGATCTTCCCGCTCGCCGCCGTCGGCTCGAACCTCTTCCAGCAGCTGGTGACGACATTCCCGATCGTGCTCGCGATCTCGATCGTGATGACCCGCGATCCGGTGCGCGCCGCGCTCGTCCCGGTCGTGCTGATCGCCGTTACCGCGCTCGTCGCCGGCTTCTCGCTCGCTCTCTCCGCGCTCTACGTCTTCTTCCGCGACCTCCCGCACCTTTGGGGGATCGTCGGGTTCATCCTCTGGATGACGAGCCCGCTGTTCTACCCGATCGAGTTCGTCCCGGCGAGCGTGCGGCCGTACTACGACCTCAACCCGATCGGCGTTGCGATCACCGCGTTGCGCGAGGTCACGATCCGGCGCGGTCCGCTGCACCTGCACGAGATCGGGTTCGTGCTGCTCGCCGGCGCGGTCGCGCTGGTGCTGGGCACCGCGTTCTTCCGCGTGACGCGGCGCGAGTTCATGGACCTCCTCTGATGGCCGCTGCGATCGAGCTGCGCGGCGTCACGCTCGTCCGGCGCACGCAAGAAGAGTTCCACTACGATCTGAAGCGGACGTTCTTCGACCTGCTGCGCGGGCGGCTGCGGCGTGTCCGCAAGCGGACGATCCTCGACGGCGTCTCGCTGCGCGCCGAGCGCGGCGAGAAGCTCGCGATCATCGGCGCGAACGGGAGCGGGAAGTCCACGATCCTCAAGGTGATCGCCGGCGTCCTCGCGCCGACGCGCGGCAGCGTGCACGTCTCGGGGACGCTGTCGCCGCTGATCGAGCTGGGCGCGGGGTTCGAGCCGGACCTCTCGCTCGTCGACAACATCGTCTACTACGGCGTGGTGCTCGGGTTCCCGGAGCGCACGATGCGCGAGAACGTCGAGCCGATCCTCGACTTCGCCGAGCTCGGCGAGATGCGCGACGCGCCGACGAAGACGCTCTCGTCCGGGATGGCGGCGCGGCTGGCGTTCTCGATCGCGACGCAGTTCCGCCCCGACGTGCTGCTCCTCGACGAAGTGCTCGCCGTCGGCGACGAGCGTTTCCGGCGCAAGTGCGCGGACCGGCTCGAGCGCTTCTGGGACGCGCACTCGACGATCGTCGTCGTCTCGCACGACATGGCGTACATCACCCGCACCTGCGACCGCGTCGTCTGGGTCGATCACGGCGTCGTCCGCTTCGACGGCCCCGCCGAAGACGGCGTGCGGCACTATCTCGACACGATACCGTCGGGTGCCGGGTTCGCGCGCGGCGAGGAGTTGCTCGAGCTCGCGCGGCGCAACCCGCGCGGCGAGATCGTCGTGCGCGGAACGTCGCCGACCGATCAGGGCCGCAAGGTCTTCCTGATCCGCGACGGGCGCCGGCACTGGGTCACCTCACCGGACTGGTACGACAAGGTCGGCTATGGCTGGGACGATATCGTGCACGTCGACGACACCGTGATCCTCGAAGTCCCCGAAGGAGAGATCCTGGTCTAACGGTACGCGCGGGCGGTGTCCATCCCGAGGACCTGGAGGATCGAGCCGCGCTCAGGATCACGCAGCAGCGCGACGTTCTCCGGGAGCGCGCTCCAGATGCGGTCCTCGGGCGCCGAGCGGTCCGCGTGCTCGTACTCGAGCAGCAGCGCCCAGCTCTTCCCGCGCAGCGGGAGGACGCGGAAGCCGAGCGGCGAGGCGAGCTGCGACATCGCCTGCAGCGAGTAGCTGAAGACGTGGCCGCGGCGGTCCGGGTCGAGGTACCCCGGCTCCTCGTCCAGGACGTAACGCGGCTGGCCGGCGTTCACGATGTAGAGCGCGCCGGGGTGCGAGCGCGAGGCGATCTCGGCGAGGAGCGCTCGCACCTGCATCGGCGTGAGCGTCTGCACGACCTCGATGCAGCTCCCGGCCTCGAACTTCTCGGGGATCGCGCTCGCGGTCCCCGGCAGGTAGTTCGGATGCTCGCTGTGCGGCTCCGGCGGGTAGAGCTCGACGCCGAAGAACACGTCGCGCCGAGCGGGGAGATGCATGCTCAGCGCGTCGAGCAGGAAGCCGTGGCCGGTCCCGACGTCGAGGAAGCGGCGCACCGGCGTTCGCGCGTACAGGATCGTCTCCGCGACGCGCGCGAGTGAGGTGCCGTAGGCGCGCTCCGAGGCGGCCGCGTTCTCGTCGTCGGCGTCCTCGGGGTTCCGGGCGACTTGCAGGACACGGCCCGCGTCGATCTCGCGGATCACCTCCGGATCGAGAGTGAGCGAGGTGCATTGCCGGCAGCGGTAATAGGCGAAGGAACGCACGGTCCACAGCGGTTCGATCGTACCGCGGCAGCAGGGGCACACGCGCCGATCGTTTCACGGTGCGCGCGAGCCGACCTCCGGCCAGGATGCGGCGCGCCGCGCGGACAACGGCGGGTACCGTGCAACCCGCATCACCGGCGCACCGCGCCGCCGCCGTCGTCGACTCGATCGCCGACGCGTCGGGCCGGCGCGTCACCGCCGTCCCCGCCGACGAGCGCGTCGTCGTTACCGGCTGGGCGCTCGACGAAGGCGCCGCGGCGTTCGAGC
>DATHLN010000280.1:0-24237 GCA_035488115.1 Candidatus Limnocylindrales bacterium
AAAGGCGTCGGGGCGACGCTCGGCAAGAAGTTCCGCGACCTCGCGCGGCCGTACTACGTCGCGATGACGGGGAGCCCGACCTCGCTGCCGCTGTTCGACTCGATGGAGCTGCTCGGCCGCGACCTCGTGCGCGAGCGATTCCGCGTCGCGCTCGACGCGCTCGGCGGCGTCAGCGCGAAAGAGCAGAAGGAGTGGCAGCAGCTCCCTTTCCCGACGGCACCGGCGACGGCTGAAGAGCACGGTCTCGCCGAGGCGGTGACGGTGTCCGCGTGAGCGCGCGCGCGATCGTTCTCGCCGCCGGCAAAGGCACGCGCATGAAGTCGAAGCGGCCGAAGGTGCTGCACGAGCTGTGCGGGCGGCCGATGCTGTGGTGGGTGCTGGAGGCGCTGAAAGCCTCGGGCGCCGACGAGATCGTCGTTGTGACGAATCCGGAGCTCGACCCGGAGATGGCACAGTTCGGCGTGCGCACCGTGGTGCAGCAAGAACAGCTCGGCACCGGCCATGCGGTGCGGATAGCGCTCGACGCGATCGAACGGCGCGACGGCTGCATCGTCGTCGCGTACGGCGACATGCCGCTCGTCGACCGCACGATCTTCGAGGACGTGCAGGCCGCGGTCGATCCCGACGCCGGAACCGCGCTCGCGCTCGTGACGGCGGTGATGCCGCTGCCGTCGGCTTTCGGCCGTATCGTGCGTGCTTCGACAGGCTCAGCACAAGTTGGGAGCGCTGTGCAGCGGATCGTCGAGGCGAAGGACTGCACGCCGGAGCAGCTCGCGATCGACGAGATGAACGCCGGTATCTACGCGTACGCCGAGTCGGCGCTGCGCGAAGCGATCGCGAAGGTCGGCAACCGGAACGCGCAAGGCGAGTATTACCTCACGGATACGGTAGAGCTTCTGATCGCTTCGGGGCGCCGCGTTGCGCCCATCCCGGCCGCGGACTACCGGAGCGTGCTGGGCGTGAACGACCGCGTCGAGCTGGCCGCGGCGCGTGCGATCCTGAACCGCCGGCTGTGCGAAGCGCACATGCGCGCCGGCGTGACGATCGTCGACCCTGCGACGACGTATCTCGATCCCGGCGTGACGATCGCGGCCGACGCGGTGATCCATCCGAACACCTCGCTCTGCGGCCACACCCGGATCGGCGCCGAGTCGCAGATCGGGCCGAACTCGCGGGTGACCGATACGCGGATCGGCGAGCGCTGCAAGATCCACGACAGCGTGGTCGCTTCGAGCGAGATCGCCGACGACGTCCACATCGGCCCGTTCGCCCACCTGCGCGCCGGCACGGTGATCGGCAGCGGCTCGCACATCGGCAACTTCGTCGAGACGAAGAAAGCCCGCCTCGCGGAAGGCGTGAAGGCCGGCCACCTGACGTATCTCGGTGACGCCACGGTCGGCGCGCGCACCAACATCGGTGCGGGCACGGTGACGTGCAACTACGACGGCGTGCGCAAGAACGAGACGCGGATCGGCGAGGACGCCTTTATCGGCACGAACTCCTCGCTCGTCGCCCCGATCACGATCGGCGACCGCGCGATCACGGGCGCGGGAACCGTTGCGATTCGTGACATTCCGCCGGGCGACAAGGTCGTCGGCAACCCGGCCCGGTCGATCGCGAAGAAGCCGGCCGGCGCGTAGAGCGCCTTAGCTCGTCGGACTGCCGCCGGCGAGACGAGCGTACTCTCGTTCGGCCAGGCTCAGGAGATAGCTCGTCTCGGGATGCCGGACCTCTGTTGCGGCTTCGACGAAGCTCAACCATCGCGTCGGACGGTGTTCGAGGACCGGATCGTTGTCGTACGAGTCGTACAGGTATTCCATGAGATAGTACTTCGCTCGAACGCGCTCGCCGCGGACGCGGTATTCGACGACGTCCAGCATGCGGCGCGGTGCGGCGACGACGGAGGTTTCTTCGCGTACCTCGCGTGCTGCAGCCTCGGCGTGTCCTTCGCCACGCTCGATGTGTCCTTTCGGCAGCGCCCACACCCCGGCGTCGGCCTTTGCCTTTCCGACCGTCAGGAGAATTTCCGGATTGCTATCGGTCCTCCGGAAGACGACACCGCCGGCGTGCGTAGGACGTCGCGCGAAATGCACCGCTCGGCTCAGCGCATGGCGCCGCTCTGCATAGAACGCCTGTGCGCGATAGCCCACCACGCCGGCAGCGAGCGCGATGATGATTCGCTGAAGCTCGGTCGGCCCAACGTCCGGCGGCCACGGAACGAAGAGGATGACGCCCACCAGCGCGGTCAGAAGTATCCCGTTTACGGCCATCATGAAGTCCTTGGAACCACCGAACGTGCGGCGCCCGAAGCCTGATACCCCGACGGCGTAATAGCCGAACAGCGGGCCCATGTCCGGGGCGTGGTCCTTGAACCGCTGTCGAATCTCGTCCAGATCACGCTTGCACAAATCGGTATGATCGTCGCGTGCGATGAGCCGGATAAAGATCAGCACGCCGATGGCGAACAGCGCTGACAAGAGCGATGCCAAAAGCAATTGCAGAGCTCGACCGTTCAGGCCCAGCTCCTTCACGCCGAATCCAGCTGCCGTAAGCAGAGCGCCGCAGAAGCCGACGAAGAGATTGAGCCGGTTTTCGCCGAGCTTTTCGCTATCCTGAAGCGCACGCGCTCGGTAGCGGTAGTCTTCGAGCAAGAGGTCTTTGGCGCCCTCGAAATCACGGTCCATGAGCACGACTCCTCGTATCCGGCGCCGATGTCCCGGAGGTGGGTGAGCAGGAAACCTGTCTTCGCGGGCCGTTCTCTCGTCTCATGGAGGTACACCGGCGAGACTTCATCGGCTACGGAGCAAACCAGCCGGATCCGAAGTGGCCGAACGGCGCGCGGCTCGCCGTGCAGATCGTCATGAACTACGAGGAAGGCTCCGAGTACGCGATCGAGCACGGCGATCCGGCCTCGGAGATGTACCTCACCGAGGTGCCCGGCGCGACCGTCGGCCCGGGGAAGCGTGACCTGATCGTGGAGTCGGTGTACGAGTACGGCAGCCGTGTCGGATTTTGGCGTCTGATGCGGATGTTTCGTGAGCGCGACATTCCGATCACGGTGTTCGGGGCGGCGCTTGCGCTGGAGCGGAATCCCGAGGCGTGCGCCGCGATCCGCGAGGCGGGCTACGAGGTGTGCTCGCACGGGTGGCGCTGGATCGGGTTCCAGGACATGGATGAGGAAGAAGAGCGCGCGCAGATGCGGCGCGCCGTCGCATCCATCGAGCGCACGACGGGCACGCGGCCGTACGGATGGTATTGCCGGTATGCACCGTCGATCAACACGCGGCGGCTGGTGGTCGAGGAGGGCGGGTTCCTGTACGACTCCGATGCGTACAACGACGATCTGCCGTACTGGGTGCGCGTCGGCGGGAAGCCTCATCTCGTCATCCCGTACACGCTCGACAACAACGACATGAAGTTCTCGGTCGCACCAGGATTCACGTCGGGCGAGGGTTTCTTCAACTATCTGAAGGATGCGTTCGACGTGCTGTACCGCGAGGGGAAGACCGCGCCGAAGATGATGTCCGTCGGCCTGCACACGCGCTTGGCCGGGCGCCCCGGGCGCGCAGCGGCGCTCGAGCGCTTTCTGGACTATCTCAAATCGCACGACGACGTGTGGATCTGCCGGCGCATCGACATCGCGCGGCACTGGATCGCCACCCACCCGGCCGAAGCGTGACGGCATTCGACTCGTTTCGGCTGCCGAAGGCCGAGCTGCACCTCCACATCGAGGGGACGCTCGAGCCCGAGATGGTCTTCGCGTTCGCCGAGCGGAACCGCGTCGCGATCCCCTGGCCGTCGGTCGACGCGCTGCGGCGCGCGTACGAGTTCACCGATCTCCAGTCGTTTCTCGACCTCTACTACGCGGCCATGAACGTGCTGCGCACGGAGCGGGACTTCGCCGAGCTCACCGACGCGTATTTCGCGCGCGCGAAGCTCCAGGGCGTGGTCCACGCTGAGATCTTCTTCGACCCGCAGGCGCACACGTCGCGCGGCGTTCCGTTCGAGACGGTGATCGACGGACTGTGGGAAGCGGTGCGCGGAAGCGAGCGCCGTCACGGCATCACGTCGAAGCTCATCATGTGTTTCCTACGTGACATGAGCGCCGAGTCGGCGATGACGGCGCTCGAGCACGCGCTTCCGTACGGCGACCGCATCGTCGCCGTCGGCCTGGACTCCGCCGAAGTCGGAAACCCGCCCTCGAAGTTCGCGCGCGTCTTCGAGCGCGCGCTCGCCGAAGGCTGGAAGACCGTCGCGCACGCCGGCGAGGAAGGGCCGCCGGCGTACGTCTGGGAGGCGCTCGATCTGCTGAAGGTGTCGCGCGTCGATCATGGCGTCCGCAGCCTCGAAGACCCGCGCTTGGTAGCACGGCTGCGGGGGGAGCGCGTTCCCATCACGGTCTGCCCGCTCTCGAACGTGAAGCTGCGCATCGTCGAGACGCTGCGCGATCACCCGTTGCCGCGGATGCTCGACGAAGGTCTCGTCGCGACGGTGAATTCCGACGATCCCGCCTACTTCGGCGGCTACGTCGGCGAGAACTTCGCGGCCGCGGCGGACGCGCTCGCGCTCACGCCCGGCGCGCTCGCGGCGCTGGCGCGCAACAGCTTCGAGGCGTCGTTCATCGGCGCGCCGCTGCGGGAGTCCTATCTCACCCGGCTCACGGCGGCCACGCTCTCGTCGTACGACGCGGCCTCCACCGAGCCGGTCGTGACGTCGGGCGAAGTATGACGCTGCACGCGCGCCTGGCGGAGCTCGCGACGCTCGGCGCGACACCGGGCGGGATCGATCGCGGGCTCTTCACCGCCGCCGAGCGTGCTGCGCGCGAGCGGTTCGTCGCGTGGGCGCGCGACGACGGGCTCACGGTCGAGCAAGATCGTGCGGGAAACGTGTTCGCGCGGCTCGGTGAGCGCAACGTTCCTCCGGTGCAGTGCGGATCGCATCTCGACACGGTGCGCGACGGCGGCGCGTACGACGGCGCGTACGGCGTGATCGGCGGGCTCGAAGCACTGCGCACCATCGCCGCGAGCGGTGAACGGCCCGCGCGGCCGCTCGAGGTCGTCGCGTGGGCGGGAGAAGAGGGCAGCCGTTTCCCGCTCGGGTGTCTCGGCAGCTCGGTGTACGCAGGATTGACAGCGTTCGGCGAGGTGGAAACGCTGGTGGGTGACGACGGCGAGACGTTCGCGTCGGCGCTGCACGGACCGCACGGCCTGCTGGAAGGCGTCTACGTGCGCGACAGCTTTCCGCCACCCGCCGCGTACGTCGAGCTGCACATCGAGCAAGGCCCCGTCATGGAGCACCAGGGCGCACGCCTCGGAGTCGTCAGCGCGATCGCCGGGCAACGGCGTTTTCGCGTCGTCGTGGACGGCGTGGCCGGACACGCGGGGACCGTGCCGATGGGCGCGCGCGCCGACGCGCTGTGCGCGGCGAGCGAGATCGTGCTCGCCGTCGAGCGCGCCGCGACCGACGCCGGCGAGACGGTCGGCACCGTCGGGCATCTCCTCGTCGAGCCGAACCAGACGAACATTGTCCCCGGCCGCGTCGTGTTTCGCCTCGACCTGCGCTCGGTCGACGATCTCCGCATCGCGGCGGCCGAAGCCGAGATCCGCGCGCGCACCGATGAGATCGCCGTGAAGCGCGGCGTCGGCGTCAGCATCGAGGCGCTCGAGGTCCGCTCGGCCGTCCCGATGGAGACGCGGATGCGCCTCCTTGTCAGAGCCGCGTGCGTCGAGCGCGACCCGCACGCGATCACGATCGTCAGCGGCGCGGGGCACGACGCGATGTGCGTCGCGCACGTTGCGCCGACCGCGATGATCTTCGTGCCGAGCATCGGCGGACGCAGCCACGTCGGTGACGAGCGCACCGCGCCGGCCGATCTCGAGCTCGGCGTCGACGCGCTCGCGGCGACCCTGCTCGCGGCGGCGGCGAGCGGGATAGGAAGCGAACCGGCTCACGGAGCATCGTGACCGTGATGCACTTCTTCATCTGCGGCTCCGCGCTGCGCGGACAGCCCGATCACGGCAACCTCGGCAGCGCGAAGTTCGTGCGCGAAGCGAAGACCGCGCCGCGCTACCGCCTGCACTCGGTCGAGGACAAGCATCCCGGCATCTACGAGGTCGCCGAGGGCGGCATCTCGATCGCCGGCGAGGTCTACGAGCTGACCGACGAGCAGCACCGCGATCTGCTCGCCAGCGAGCCGCCGAACCTCTACGAAGCGCCGATCGAGCTCGACGACGGCAGCACCGTCATGGCGATGGTCTATCCGCGCGCGCTCATCGAGCAGCGCGGCTACCGCGACGTCTCGGAATTCGGCGGCTGGGCCGCGTACAAGGCGTCGAGCGCCGGAGGTTAGGGCAGCTGGAAAGCCGCCCCGCCGCTGCGTTTGCCCGCGTCCGCTTCGGTCAGGTAGAACTTGAAGCGGCGGATCGCCGGCGACACGTCGAAGGGGAGAACCATCGTCTTCACCAGACCGGGCTGCAGCGTCAAGGTGAACATGTCCGGTGCGTTCGGGGTCTGCTCCATCATCAGCGCGGCGGCGGCGTCGGTCGAGAACGGGTACACGTTGCGGTCGTCGTCGATCAGCACGGCATTCTGCGGGATCCATATGACTGGCTGGTTCGAGGTATTCTCGACGCGCGCCGTGACCTGCACGAACTGACCGTTTGCGGCGCGCGTGGGAGTGGTGAACTCTTTGGTGCCGCCGACGCTGGGAGACCAGCAGACCGCGGTGATCTCGTAGCGGATCCCGTTGGCGCGGTTGCGCAGCGGCAAGTTCGCCCCGGTCGCGTCGAGGCAGGGCGCGGCGGGCGCGGCGGGTGCGGACGCCGGGACGGCCAGCGCGAGCGCCAGCGCGGCGAGGCCGGCACGGCATGCGAAAGCAAACGTCATGCCGCTCATGTACCCCGCAGGCGGCAGGACCCGCTCGTCAGCTTCCGCGGTACGTGGAATAGCCCCACGGCGAGAGGAGCAGCGGCACGTGATAGCGCGCCGTGTCGCCGGCAACCGTGAAGCGCACGGGGATCGCGTCGTAGAACGCCGGAGCGCCGTCGCGCTCGAAATATTCGGCGACGGAGAAGACGAGCTCGTACGTTCCCGGCGCGAGATCCGTCCCGAGCGGCGCGTCGGTTCGCCCGTCGGCGTTCGTCCGCGCCGTGGCGACGTGTCTGCGATGTCCGCCCTCGAGCGCGAACAGCCCGATCAAGATCCCTTCGGCGGGACGGCCGCGCGCGACGTCGAGGACATGCGTGGAGACGCTCGCCATCAGATCTTCGCTCCTCCGTGGATCCACGCGCCGAGCGTGGCCCGCTCGGCGTTCGTCATGTGCGTCGCGTTGCCCAGCGGCATCGCGTGGGTCTGCACCGCGAGCTCGTCGATGTGCGACGCGTGCTCGCGGACGTGTTCCGGCGTGTCGAAGATGACGCCCGCGGGCGGTGCGCTGTAACCGGGCTCGGTCGGCGCGGCGGCATGGCACGCCGTGCAGCGGCGCTTGATGATCGGCGCGACGTCGGCGTACGTGACGACACGCGGTGCGCTGCCGCTCGCGGCGACGGACCGCGTGCGCGGTGCGCTCACGAGCGCGGCCGCGACGACGAGTAGCAGCGCCGCCGCGGGAAGCACCACGACGTAACGGTGCTTGTGCGAGAGCACGAAGAACCGCCGCACGAGCACGCCGGCCGCGGCGAGGATCGCGAGGACGAGCCACCCGTACGGCGACCCGTACGTCATCGGGTAGTGGTTGCTGATCATGATGAACAGCACCGGGAGCGTGAGGTACGTGTTATGCACCGAGCGCATCTTGCCGAGCATTCCGGGCCGCGGGTCGGGATCGCGCCCCGCGCGGATCTGCGCGAGCATCCGCTTCTGGCCGGGGATGACGACGAAGAAGACGTTCGCGACCATGATCGTCCCGACGATCGCGCCGACGTGGATGTACGCCGCGCGCCCGCCGAAGACGTGGAACAATCCCCAGTCGGCGAACAGCAAGAACGTCGCGACCGCGGTCCACAGCACGGCGGGCTGCTTCTCGAAGATTCGGCATAGCAGGTCGTAGACGACCCAGCCGGCGATCAGCGAGCCGGCGCTGATCGCGATCGCCGCCGCAGGCGAGAGATCGAGGACACTCTTGTCGATCAGATACGCCGACGCGCCCGCCCAGTAGACGATCGCGAGCATCGCCATCCCGGTGATCCACGTCGAGTACGCCTCCCACTTGAACCAGTGCAGGTCCTCGGTGAGCGGCTCGCCGCGCGGTCCGGTCGGAAATTTCTGGTTGTGGTAGAAGCCGCCGCCGTGGACGGCCCACAGATCGCCGGACATCCCGCGCCGGACGTCGTCCGGGTTCTCCGGCGGCGTGAGGCTGTCGTCGAGCCAGACGAAGTAGAACGACGCGCCGATCCACGAGATCCCGGCGATGAGATGCGCCCAGCGCGCGACGAGGTTGAGCCAGTCGAGGACGGGGGCGTTCATGCGGTGAGCGCGTCTTCGAGGCGCAGCCGCGCGATCTTCGCGATCTCGGCCAGCGCCGTGCGGATCTCGGTCGCGCGGTCGTTCTCCGCGCGCCGCTCGAGGGCGGCGAGGATCGAGCCCTTGTCGTGCTCGCGCGCGCAGATGACGAATGGGAACCCGAACCGCGCCCGGTAGGCGGCGTTGGCGGCGTCGAACCGCGCGAGCTCCTCGGCCGTCAGCCGGTCGAGCCCCGCGGCGGCCTGCTCGCCGCGCGCCGCCGCCGTGAGACGGCCTTCGCGCGCGACTCGGCCGGCGAGGTCGGGATGCGCGGCGATCAGCGCGACGCGGCGCTCCTCGGGTGCGCGCTCCACGACGCCGGTCATCGTGGCGTGCAGATCCGCGAGGCTCGCGAACGGCCGCCTTTCCCACGCCATCTCGGCGATCCACGGCGAGTCCTCGAAAGCGAATCCGACCGCCGCGACGAACGTCGCGCGATCCGCCGTGTTCAGCGCGGCGATGCTCGTCATCACGGGGCCGATTCGATTCGCACGCTGCTTCTCCGTCACGCGACGCTGGTCGCGACGTTCGACGACGCCGGCCGGGAGATCGCCGACAGCGCGGTGCTGCTGCGCGACAACGTCGTCGAAGCAGTCGGCGCGACGTCGGAGCTGACCGCAGAGGCCGACGAGATCCTCGACGCGCGCGGGCTCGTGCTGCTCCCGGGCCTGGTCTGCACGCATCATCACTTCTACCAGACGCTGACGCGGAATCTCCCGCAGGCGCAGAATGCCGAGCTGTTCGACTGGCTCGTCGCGCACTATCCGATCTGGGCGCGCCTGACGCCAGAGGCGGTCCGCGCGAGCACCGCGACCGCCATCGCGGAGCTGCTGCTCTCGGGCTGCACGACCGCGGCCGATCACGGCTACATTTGGCCGGACGGCGCGCGCGTCGACGACCAGATAACCGTTGCGCGCGAGATGGGGATCCGTTTCCACGCCTCGCGCGGCTCGATGTCGCGCGGCCGCTCGCAGGGCGGTCTGCCGCCCGACGAAGCGGTCGAAAACGAGGACGCCATTCTGCGCGACACCGAGCGCGTGATCCGCGAGCACCACGATCCGTCACGCTACGCGATGACGCGCATCGTCGTCGCGCCGTGCTCGCCGTTCTCCGTCACGCCGGACCTGATGCGCGCGAGCGCCGAACTCGCACGCAAGCACGAGAACGTCCATCTCCACACGCATCTCTGCGAGACCGCCGACGAAGAGAAGTACTGCCTCGAGCAGTACGGTAAACGGCCTGTGGAGCTTGCCGAGTCGCTGAGCTGGAGCGGCTCCGACGTCTGGTTCGCGCACGCGATCCACATGAACGGCGCGGAGCTCGAGCGGCTCGGCCGGAGCCGGACCGGTGTCGCGCACTGCCCGACGTCGAACATGCGCCTCGGCTCGGGGATCGCGCCGGTGCTCGCGCAGCGCGACGCCGGGATGCGCGTCGGCCTCGGCGTCGACGGCTCAGCCTCGAACGACGGCTCGCACATGCTCGACGAAGCCCGCCATGCGATGCTGCTGCAACGCGTCGCCCAAGGCGCCGCCGCAATGTCCGCGCGCGAAGCGCTGCGCCTCGCAACCCGCGGCGGCGCGAGCGTGCTCGGTCGCGCCGACATCGGCCAACTCGCCCCGGGGATGGCAGGCGACGTCATCGGGATCCGCGTGGACGATCTCCCGACCGCCGGCGGCTCGATCCACGACCCGCTAGCATCGCTAATCTTCTGTCGCATCCCGAAGGTCGATCTCTCCATTGTGAATGGCACGACCCGTGTCCAAGACGGCCGCCTCACCGCCGTCGACATGCCGGCGCTCATCGAACGCCACGAACGGGCAGCCCGCGAACTCGTTACTTGAGCTTCGTGACGTCTACAGCAGCTTGCGAAGGTCCGATGCCGACAATCCCGCATCACCGAGGATCCCGGCGAGCGTGCCGGTCGGGAGCGGACGACCGCGATGTACCGGCACGCTGATACGCACCGCGCCTCTCTGCAAGCGCACGTGCGATCCGCGCTGACGCACGACGTTCCAACCTACGCGTCGGAGCGCGCGGACGAGCCGGTCGCCGCTGACGACCGGAAGGTGACAGGACATCGCACGTCACGCCGCAGGAAGCGTGACGGTTATCGTTTCGACGAGCAGCGTGTCGACGTCGCTCGGCGGGAGCGATTCCCCGCGTGCTCGGCGGTCTTCGAGTTCCAGCTCGATGATCTCCCGCGCGTTCGCGAGCGCTTCGTCGACGGTTTCGCCCCAGGTGTGCGCCGTCGGGAAGGCCGGGACGATCACGTTGTACGCGGACTTCCCGGGTTCCGGTTCGAGGACGACCCGGTATGCGAGGTCCATGCACGCGAGTTCGGTGTAGGCGTAAGCGTTCATGCCTGCCCTTCCCACGCCGGTCGGGACCTCGCTAGTGTCCACGCCGCCGCGGTTCCTATCGTGGCCGAAATGGAGCTCGCGGCGCCGCGGACGGGCCGTTGCTTACGGTGTCACCGGCTGTGCGCCGACGAGTGACTCGGCGGTCGCGGTCGTCCGTTCGCGCGTGGCGGTGATTGCGGCGAGGATGCGTTCCGGGGTCATCGGCAGGTCGTTCACCCACGCGCCGGTCGCGTCGTAGATCGCGGCGGCGACCGCGGGGGCGAACGGGACGAGCGGCATCTCGGCCATCCCGCGCGCGCCGTAGGGGCCGTGCGGGTCTGCGAGCTCCATGATCACCGGGACGATCTCGGTCGGCATGTCGAGCGTCGTCGGGAGCAAGTACGTGCTGAAGTGCGGCGTCTTGATGCGGCCGTCCTCGACGATGAAGTTCTCGGTGAGCGCGTAGCCCAGCGCCTGCGCTAGGCAGCCTTCGATCTGACCTTCGACCTGCTGGCGGTTGATCGCGCGGCCGACGTCGTGGACGCTGACGATCTTCAGCACGCGCGTCACGCCGGTCGTCACGTCGACCTCGACCTCGACGGCCTGCGCGGCGTAGCCGTAGCAGTAGTTCGGCGTCCCCGCGCCGGTCTCGAGATCGAGCGGCGTCGTCGCGGGCGGGCGGTACTGCACCGTCGCCTCGGGTGTTTCACCGCGCTCCCACGCCGCGCGCGCCGCCAGCGCGGCGTCGTGCACCGCGCGGCCCGCCATGAACGTCAACCGCGATGCCGACGCAGACCCGGTGTTCGGCGCATGCGCGGAATCGTCGCTGACGAGCGCCACCGCTTCGAGCGGCAGCGCGAGCGCCTCGGCGACGATCTGCCGCAGGATCAGATGCACGCCTTGGCCGACGTCCGCGGCGCCGATCCGCACCACCGCGCGCTCGATTTGCGCCGTCGCGATCAGCTCGACGGTCGCCGTCGACTGCTCCGGGAATCCGAACGAATAGCCGACGTTCTTGATCCCGCTCGCGATCCCGACCCCGCGGCGAACCGTCGCATGCGCGTCGCGCTCGGCGCGCGGCGTGAACCGCCGGCGCGCCTCCTCGGCGCAGCGCTCGAGCACCGGGATCGCGCTCACGCCCGCGGGCAGGACGTTGCCGGTCGCTTCGGTGTCGCCGTCGCGGTAGAGGTTCTTGCGGCGCACGTCGGCCGGATCGATCTCGAGCGCGTGCGCGATGCGGGTGATCATCGACTCCGCCGCCCAGTGCGCCTGCGGCGAGCCGAACCCGCGGAACGCGCCGCTCGGGACGTTGTTCGTGTAGACGACGATGCCATCGGTCGACACGTTCGGCACGCGGTACGGCCCCTGCGCGAAGATCGTCGCGCACTTCAGCACCTCGACGCTGGTCGAGGCGTAGGCGCCGCCGTCGGCGAGCGTGCGCGTCTCGACGGCGGTCACGGTGCCGTCGCGCTTCGCGCCCCACTTCGTCTCGATGCGGAACGGGTGCCGCTTGTGGTGACCGACGATCGACTCCTCGCGGCTCCACACGATCGCGGTCGGGCGCTTCGTCTTCCACGTCGCGAGCGCGAGCAGCGCCTGCACCGAGAGATCCTCGCGGCCGCCGAACGCGCCGCCGATCTTCGCGTAGCGGATCGCCACCGCGCTTTCCTCGAGCTTCAGCATCGCGGCGATCTGACGCAAATCTTCGTGCAGCCATTGTCCGGCGGTCTCGACGACGAGCGTCTCGCCCTCGTAGTACGCGATCCCGGCGTCGGGCTGCAGATAGGCGTGCTCCTGCCACGAGGTCGTGAACGTCCCGCTCAGCACGAGGTCCGCCTCGGCGAACGCGCGCTCGGCGTCGCCTTTGCGAATCTTCTGGTGGAGCAGCACGTTCGTCCCGTGCGACTCGTGCACGAGCGGCGCGTCCGGCGCGAGCGCCGCGAGCGCGTCTCCGACCACCGGCAGATCGGTGTACTCGACCGCGACGAGCTTCGCCGCACGCGCCGCGGTGAGCGGATCGTCGGCGATCACGAGCGCGACGCGGTCCCCGACGTAGCGTACGCGTTCGCTGCAGAGCACTTCCTGATCGGCGTCGATCAGGCCGTAGCGGTTGTACGGCACGTCGCTCGCCGTGAGCACCGCAACGACGCCCGGAACCGCGAGCGCGCGCGCCGTTTCGATGCGCTCGATCCGCGCGTGCGGGCGGTGCGCGAATACCGCCTTGCAGTGCAGCATGTCTTCGCGCACGAGGTCGGCGGGATAGCGCGCCGCGCCGGTCACCTTCGCGCGCGCGTCGGGACGCGCGACCGGGCTGCCGATCAGGCTCACGCGGGAACCACGTCCGGGAGCGGCTCGTGCTCGTGAAGCTCGCGCGCCGCGCTCTCCATCGCGTCGAGGATCTTGCGGTAGCCGGTGCAGCGGCAGATGTTTCCGCTGATCGCGGCTTGGTGGTCGTCGAGCGACGGTGTGCGCCGCTCGTCGAGCAGCTTCGCCCCGGCCATGATCATCCCGGGGATGCAGAACCCGCACTGCACCGCTCCGCAGTCGATGTACGCCTGCTGCACCGGATGCAGCTCCTCGCCGTTCGCGAGCCCTTCGATCGTCGTGACCGACGCGCCGTGCGCCTGCGAGGCGGGCACCAGGCACGACATCACCGCCGCGCCGTCGAGCCAGACGGTGCACGCGCCGCACTCGCCCTCTGCGCAGCCTTCCTTCGCGCCGGTCAGCCCGGCGTTCTCCCGCAACGCGTTCAGCAGCGTCTTGTGCTGCGAGCCGCGGAGCGTCCGCGGCTCGCCGTTGATCGTCGTCTCGATCGTCCCGCCGAACGGGCGTGCCGGCGCAAGCGGTTCGGGCGTCTCGAGCAGCACCGGCGCGTCCGGGAGTCCGTCCGCTTCGCGCCCGCTCGCGATCCGTTCCAGCGCGCGCGCGACGAGCGCCGCGAGCGTCGTGCGGCGGTAGTCTGCCGACCCGCGGACGTCGCCGATCGGCGAGGCGTCCTCGCACGCGACGCGCCCGGCCTCCGCGCACGTCGCCTCGTCGAGCCGCTTCCCGCGCAGGAAGCGTTCCGCCGCTTCAGCGCGCACCACCGTCGGCGCCAGACATCCGAGCGCGATCCGCGGATCGCTCGCCGTTCCGTCCGCGCCCAGCGCCACGACGACCGCGATGTCGATCACCGAGATCGCCTGCGCCCGGCGCAGCCCGAGCTTCAGGAAGATGCCGCGCCGTTCGCCGCCGAGCGCGCGAAAGCGGATCTCGCGGATCAGCTCGTCGGCGGCCAGCCGCGTCGCGCGGAAGCCGGTGTAGAAGTCGCGCAGCGGCAGCACCCGCTCGCCGCGCGCCGCCGATATCAGCACGACGTCGGCGTCGAGCGCGATCAGCGGCGCGATCGTGTCGTTCGCGGGCGAGGCGGTGACGACGTTCCCGGCGATCGTCGCTCGCGCGCGGATCTGCGGCGCGCCCACCTCGACGCAGGCCTGCGCCAGCGGGAGCATCGCGCTGCGCGCGAACGGGGCCGCCAGGACGTCGTTGTGCGTGGCGAGGCCGCCGAGCGCGATCGTCTCGCCGTCGCGGCGGACGTACTTCAGCTCGCGCAGCGCGGAGACGTCGATCAGCGTCTCGGTCGGCTTCACGCCGCGCTGCAGCTCGACCAGGACGTCGGTCCCGCCCGCGACGACCCGCGCCCGCTCGCCGTGCTCCGCGAGCGCGTCGAGCGCCTCCGTAAGGCCCGTAGGCCGCAGGACCGTGCTCCACATGGACCCGCAACCTTCGCGAGGATGCGAGCGTGCTCTTGCGGGCCGGCGCGCGCGGGGGTACGCGCGCCGGCCCGCGCCGGGTCAGCCGTTCAGCGCGAGCGCCGAGCCGAAGTCCGGGACGCGCAGCGTCGGGCCGGCGTCCTCGAAGGCGTTCGGTGAGGCATCATCGTCGATCAGGAACCGGGCGACGAGCCGGTCGAGACGCTCGGCCTCCTCGCGCAGGGTCCGCGCCGTCGCGTCGATCTGCTGCACGCCGGTGGCGAGCTCGCCGGTCGCCGCGGACGCCTGGTGCGCCGCCGCCGATTGCTCCTCCGCCGCGCGGGCGACCGGCGACATCGTCGCCGTGATCTCGTGCGTCGTGAGCTTCATCTGGCTCGCGGCCGCGGCGTTCTCCTCGACGCCCGCCGACGCGGTCGAGACCGACTCGGTCACGCGCGTCGATGCATCGCGCATCTCGCGCGCTCGCGCCGCGAGCTCTTCCGCGACGCCCGTCGTCGAGCCGACCGCGGCGCCGATCCCGTCGAGCGCTTCGGACGCTTTCGCGGCGACCGTCAAGCCGGTCGACATCGAGTCGTCGGACGAGCGCATCGCCTCGGCCGCCGTGATCGTCTCGCGGCGGATCGAGGTGAGGATCCCCGAGATCTCGCGCGTCGCGCCGGCCGAGCGTTCCGCGAGCTTGCGGACCTCGTCGGCGACGACCGCGAAGCCGCGCCCGTGATCGCCGGCGCGCGCCGCTTCGATCGCCGCGTTGAGCGCGAGCAAGTTCGTCTGGTCGGCGATCTCCTCGATCGTGCGCACGATCTCTTCGACCTGCACCGAGCGCTGCTCGAGCGCGAGCATCGCCTCCGCCGCTTTCGTCGAGACCTCTCGCAGACGCTCCATCGCGCGCTGCGTCTGCAGCACGGCGTACGTTCCGCCGACCGATTCCTGCGTCGCCTGGCTCGCCGAGGCGGCGAGATCGGTGCCGTGGTGCGAGAGCGACTCGATTCCGTCGTCGAGCAGCTGGATCGCGCCGGTCGCGCCTTGGATCGCGGTCGCCTGATGGCCGGCGCCGTCCGCGATCATCTCGGCGGCGCGCGCGAGCTCTTCGATCGCGGCGCTCGCGTGAGCGATCTTGATCGCTTGGTCCTTCGCGCCGCCGGCGACGCTCTCGACCGCCTTCGCGATCTGCTCGACCGCGACCGACGCCTGGTTCGCCGCGCTGGACGTCTGATCGGACGAGATCGCGAGCGTGCGCGAGGCGACGACGACGCCGCCGATCAGCTCGCGAAGCGTCGCGAGCCCTTGCGTCACCTCCACGCCGACGGTCGTGAGGCCGGCCGCGAGATCGTTGTAGCTGTCGACCAAGTCCGCGATCTCGTCGCGGCCGCCGTCCTCGATCCGTTCGCGCGAGGAGCGGAACGCCGCGCGCAGATCGCCTTCGGCGAGCCGCCCGAGCGCGTCGGAGAGGTCGGCGAAGTCGCCGTGGACGATCGACGAGAGCGCCTCGTTGACGCGCGTCAGCCGCGAGGTCATGCGCCGCGCCAGCGAAACGCTGATCGCGATGGTCACCGCGGCCGTGACGAGGCCGACGATGAGCAGGAACGTCTCGACGTTCGCGGCCGCCGCGTCGAACTGCGCCGCGGTCAGACCGTGCAGCCGCGCGAGCGCGATCTTCACGGTGCCGATGACGAGCGCGAGCGCCACGATCGGGACGGCGAAGCCTGCCGCAAGCTGACCACCGAGTCGGAGTTTCATGAGCCCACACCCCTTGCGAAGTACGCGGCAACGTTAAAGACCTGCCACGTCTAAGGTCCCGCCGCTCTCTACCCTATCGGCAAAAGCGTCCGGTACCTGAGGGTTCCGCCCGCCTCCGGCCGAAGGCTCCCCCATGCCCTTCTCCGCGCGCGTTCTCCTCGACAGCGTCTCGCCCGCGGGCATCCGGCTGACCACGATGGAGGTCCGCTACCCGCGCTTCATCCACAGCGAGATGATGACGCACAGGGTGTTCTGTCTCGACGCGGATACCCGTCTCTATTTCGATCTGCCGGCCGGTGGCGCGAAGCCGCGCCGGTTCTCGATGACGATCCGGGACTTCCACGACAAGTGGCACCTTGGAGCGCAGCCCCGTCCGGGGAAGAAACGCGCGGCACGCATCGGGGCGATCGATCCGGAGCGGATGTACGATTCGCGCGAAGCAGCGGCTGCGCTGGGCTATTCGCACTATACGACGATCGACGCAAATTTTCGCCGTACGAAGATGCCGCGGATTCGAGGCGTTGACGGTCGTAACCGGTTTCGCGGTGCCGACCTTCTTGCGTATGCGCAGGGCACGGGCGAGCATCGGTATTCGCTGCGCAATCGGCTGACGCGGATGCGGCTGCGCTCGTGCAATGAGGCGACTCGAGAGATCTATCATACGAACGTCCGAGACGTCACGTTTTCGGGCCACCAGCCCGTTTTTCGCGTCACGACCGCCGATGGGAAGATGATCACCGCCTCATCGGGACATCGCTTCCTCACGGAAGAAGGGTGGCTGTCTCTTCGCGATGCAGCCGATTTGGCTCTCTCTCCAAGCGGTATCGCGACGTGGAGAAAACCTCTGCGGCTCGCAGTCAACGGCGTTTTGCTCCGGCACGTCGATGAGGGCCGCACATTGGAGTCGTTCTGGGACTCCGTTGGTGACCTTCGCGTTCAACGCCCGCCGCGCACCGGCAAGAAGCGAACCGTGGTTGCACACTTCGTCGAGGTCATTTCCATCGATTACGTTGGCGTGCGGCCCACGTACGATCTCGAGGTGACCGGTCCGTACTCGAACTTCGTTGCCGATGGCTTCATCGTTCACAATTCGCGGAATGCAGCGAGCTCACGGGCGATTCCGGTCCGCAAGATGATCGACGCAGTACGCGCTGAGCCCGCGATGCCCCTTTGGTGGGGCAAGAACCAAAGCGGCATGCAGGCACAAGTCGAGGTCGGTGACGAAGCGCGGCGCCGTGCCATGGCGGAATGGCAGAAAGCGTTGCAGGATGCGCTCGCACATGCAGATCGGCTCGGCTCATCTGACATCAATCTCCACAAACAATTAGTGAACCGAATTCTGGAACCGTTCGCATGGATCACGGTCATCATCAGTGCGACGGAATGGGCGAACTTCTTTACGCAGCGGACTCATGAAGACGCCCAGCCGGAGATCAAGCGGATCGCGGAAATGATGTTGGATAGCTACCGGTCGAGTACGCCGCGACCGCTGGCGACCGGCGAGTGGCACACGCCGCTGATCCAGGCGGATGAAGAGGCGTCGCTGCCGGTCGAGGAGCGGCTGAAGGTCAGCGTCGCGCGGTCGGCGCGCGTCTCGTATCTCTCGCACGCGGGGACGCGCGATATCTCGAAAGACATCGAGCTGTACGAGAAGCTGGTCGGCGGCGGCGCGAACGGGCACTGGTCGCCGTTCGAGCACGTCGCGACGCCGCTCGCGTCGGCGAGCGAGTGGTCGGGGAACTTCCGTGGCTGGGAGCAATACCGCAAGCGGTTCCCGCAAGAGCACGCCTCGACGTTCCCGGACGAGATCCGCGTCCCGGCGGGGCGCTGAGCCTGCCGCCTCTCGCGGTCATGCGCGGCGCGCTCGCGCGCTTTGCCGTCACCGTTGTGTTCGCGCTTGCGCTGTTCTTCGGCGGGCACGCGCCCGCGGATGCGGCGCGGACGCGGCTCGACGCGCGCATCGACGCGCTGACGGCGCACGACTTGCTAACGCGCAGCCCCGCGGTGCTCGTCGATCCGGGCCGGCAGCGACGCGCGCGCGCGATCGCCGACTTGCGCCACGCGGCGTCGACCGGCTGGGCGCTCGCGCAGATCGTCGCGCTGTGGTGGTTGTGGCGCTCGGGAACCGGTGCGCGCATCCGCGACGCGATGCGGCGGCGGACGCGGAACCGCACCGCGCACCGCGCCGTGTTCGGCGCCGTGATCGGCGTGCTCGCGCCGCTCGCGGCGCTGCCGTTCGCGTTCGTCAGCTACCGCGTCGGGTTCAACGCGGGCGTGACGGACGAGACGCTGGGCCGCTGGTTCGCCGACTACGCGGTGCGGATACTGCTCGACGGGCTGCTCGGCGCCCTGATCGTCTCGCTGGTGCTCGCGCTCGTCGAGCGGGTGAAGGTTTGGTACCTCGTCCTGATGGCGTTCTTCTACGTCGGCGGGATCGCCGGCGTCGCGCTGGTGCCGGCGCTCCCGATGGGGCCCTCACACAAGACGACGCCTAACGCTCTCGTCGCGACCGCGGCGGACGTCGCGCGCGCGCTCGGCGTCCCCGGAACACCGGTCGACGTGCTCGCGACGTCCCGCCACAGCGACGCGATGACGGTGCGCGCGGCGGGGATCGGGCCGACCTCGCGAGTGCAAGTCGGCGACGTGACCCTGCTGCATCTCACGCCGCCGGAACTGCGGATCGCGCTCGCGAACGCTTTCGCGCACGTGCGGTTCGGCGATGCGGCGCGCCTCACGCTGATGGCCGTCACGCTGTTCGTCTTCAGCGCCGCGATCGCGGTGCTGCTCAGCGACCGTGTCGGATTCCGCCGCGACGACGACGCGCTCTCGCGCCTCGCGCTGGTCGGCGTCTTCCTCGGCCTCGTGCTGATCGTCGCGTACCCGCTCTACAACGCGTACGCGCGGAATCTCGTGACGCGCGCCGATCACACGGCGCTGGCGGCGACGGGTGACCGCCCCAACACGGTGCGCGCGCTGGTCCGCTATGCCGACGACGACTTGGTGCCGCTCTGTGACCGCCGCTCGATCCGCTGGTATTTCGACGAACGCCCCGCGCTCGGCGGCCGCATCGCCGAAACCGCCGGCACCGCCGACCCGTGCCCCGGCGGCGGCCCCGCCACCGTCCCGTCACCGGCGCCGTAGCGGTGCCCAGGCGGCTGTGCTACAATCGCACGGATGTCGCCATTTCGTGGACCGGTTGCCCTCGATGAGGTCGAACGTTCGATCGGCTCGTTCGACGAGGTCATCGCGGTGGCGAACGGCATGCGTACGACGACGCTTCGTGCAAGGAATGCGGTCGGATACGCATGGCGGTGCGGCTGCGAAGCGCGCGGGAATGCGAGCCCGTTCTGCGTGTGGCGTGCCTGTTTCGCACACGGTCCGTTGGCCGCCGGCCTGCCCGAATGCCCGGTCCCTCTTGGATATGAAGGCGGGAACCGAATATCGGTCAACGCCGCACCGAGAGCGCGTCTCGGAGAGGTGCTGATCAGCGCTGCACGAGCCATTGCGGACACGTTTGCCGTCGGTGCGCCGATCGGATTCATCGAGGCGGGAAAGCTCGTGCGCGAGTTCCCCGACGGGCGTCGCGAGGTCGTCTCGTCGATCTGAGGCCCACACTCGCGACAGGAGTGCGCGCCCGACGTTCCGCGCTGGATGAAGCGCGCGCTGGGCTCGTTGTTGCGACGGTGAACTTCGTCAGCCGGGCATGTGCAGCACGCCGGCGAGGGAGCTGACGCGCGTGTAGCCTTGCGGGACGGTGAAGAGGTTGTCGGCGGGCTCGTCGCGCTGGATGTCGGTGAGGTCGAGCTTCGCGGTGCCGCCGAAGTCGCGCGGCGTCGCGGGGACGCTCTGCAGCGTGATCTGCACCGGGAAGTCGCCGAGATCGTCGGCGAGCGCGAGCTGCGCGTGGTAGTTCTCGAGCGGCTTGCCGGGGAGCTGACGGCGCATCTGCACGTCCAGCGACGTCGCGGGATGACCGTTCACCGTCGTGTGGCCGACCAGCTGGATCGTCGCGCTCTGCACGTTGCGCAGCGCGCCGGCGATCCCGGCCAGCGCCGCGAGCGGATCGCCGGCGGCCGCCCCGCCGTTCGGTGCCGCGACGGGCGCCGGCTGCCCTGGACCGCGCTGCGGCGTCTCCGTGTAGTAGGTCTTGTTCGCGTTCGACCACGCGCTCAGCGTGCCGTTCGAGCCGTCGTAGAGCATGCTCACGCCGCCCGGGCCGATCAGCGTCGCGGCGAGGGCGCTGAGATCGCCGCTCGTCCCGGGGAATCCCAGCGAGAGCACGTCGAGCCGGTACATCGCGCCCTTGTGGTAGAGCGCGACGCGGCCACCGACGTTCACCGGCGAGCCCGATACGTTCGCTTGCACGACGAGCGTCCCTGAGGAGCGAAGGCTCGGGATCGCGGCGGTCGGGGTCGCGCCGATCAGCGTGGGCGAGGCGAGGAGAAGAGCCGCCGAGGCGGCGAGTGCGCGTACGTTCATCCGGTGTACACGGTACCCGCGACTTGCGTCCCGAGGTGCCGTGCGGTGAGAAACTCCACGATCGCGGCGTGCGCGACCCGCCCGTCGCAGATCTGCGCCGCCCCGACGCCCCCGCGGACGCCGAGCGCCGCCGCGCGGACCGCGGTCCGCAGATCCTCGGCGAGCGAGCGGTCCTCCGCGACGTCGAGCGCCTCGGCGGGGGTGAGCTGCTCGACCAGCATTCGGGTCTTCGCGTCGATCACGCCGCCCTGGTCGTGGAAGAAGATCGCGCGCGCCGCGCCGACCGCACGGGCCAGCGCTTGAGCGACGTCGTCCGCGGCGACCGCCACGTCGTTCCCGGTGAACCCGAACGCCGTCGGCTCGATGACCGGGACATAGCCGGCGTCCAGCAGCGTCCGGAGCAGCTTCGTGTCGACGTTCCCGATCGTCTCGCCGGGCGCGGCGGGGATCATCCCGGCGTCGGCGCCGCAGAGGCCGACCGCGGCGTCGCCGCTGCGGTTCATCGTGCGAACGACCGCGCGGGCGGCGTCCTGCGTGGGGGCGACGACGACCGGCCGCATCCCGAGGTTTCCGAGGAAGACGAGGTCGCCGAAGAACGTCGCGCCGTCGGCGCCGAGCGTCGCTTCGTCGACGCGGATCACCATCGTCCGTCCGTTGAGGTCCATCGTGTCCTCCCTGTTTCCCTCATCGGAAACGTGGCCGCACGATTGAACGGTTCACCGGGGGCGAGCCAACCTGCTTGCCATCACGGGCGGCTTCGGCCGCAGGCCGAAACGCGAAGGCTTCGGGCGTCAGCCCGAAGCCACTAGTCGGCGAACTCTTCGACGTAGAAGACTTCGCCGTCGCCGGCGGCGACGACCGCCACACCGATCCGGTGCGGGTGCGGGTCGACGATGTTCGCGTAGTGCCCGGGACTGGTCAGGAACGCTTCGTTGGCGTGCGGCTCGTCCTGGTCGAACGCCATGTTCTCGGCGGCGAAGCGGTACCGGATGTTCGAGGCGCGCAGCCGGTCCTGGAAGGTGACCCCGTTCGGGTCGGTGTGCCCGAAGTAATGGCGCGCCGCCATCTGCTCGGCGACCTGCATCGCGAACCGCGACAGGTTCTCGTCCGGCGCGAGCGGCGCCAGGCCGCGCTGGGCTCGGGCTACGTTCACGTCGCGAACGAGCGCTCGTTCCTCCGCCGGTACGACGACCGGCCGGTGGGGCCGGATGTAGGCAAGCTGAATGCAGTCCTCCTCGGACGCCGCCGTCGCCGCCATGGGAAGCAGCGAGACGAGCGCCGCGAGAAACGCGACGACCCGGTGCATATCAAAAAGATCGGGCTGTAACGGTCAGACTTTAGCGTTGACGAGATTCATGGCCGCCGTCACACCTTCGGTTAACCAAAGCTGCACGCCGGCGACCGCGCGATCGACGATCACGGGAATATCGTGGGCTTCGCTTGCTGAGAAATTGCCCAGAACGCGATCGATCGCGTCAGAATCTTGACCCCGCCCGATCCCGATGCGAAGCCGCGGAAAGTCCTGTCCGAAAACTTCGATTAGGGACTTTAGTCCGTTGTGTCCGCCGCTCGATCCGCTCGCGCGCATGCGCAGTGTCCCGAACGGCAGATCGAGATCGTCGACGATCACCAAGATCCGCTGTGGCGGTACCTTGTAGAACGTCGCGATGCTCTGCACGGGACGCCCGCTGAGGTTCATGTACGACTGCGGCTTGACGAGTACGACGTCGCGCGCGCGGTCGAGCGCGTAACGCGCCTCGCCCTTGCGCAGCCAGTCGCGCACGCCCCAGCGCTCGGCGAGCGCGTCGACGACCATGAACCCGACGTTGTGGCGCGTGCGCGCGTACCGTGAGCCCGGATTCCCGAGCCCCGCGACGATCGACGGCTCCGGGATCGCTTACGGGCCTTCGGGCGCTTCGGTCGGCTGCAGCTCCGCGGTCTCGGTCTCGGTTTCCGTCCCGACGAGCGCGCGCGAGACGCCGACCGTGATGACGATCGTCTCCGGCGGCGTGAGCAGCGTGAATCCTTGCGGCAGCGGGACTTGGCCGGCGGTGACGTGCTCGTGCAGGCCGAGGCCGGTCACGTCGACGACCAGATGATCGGGCATCGACTGCGCGGGGCCTTTGACGTCGAGCGCGTGCGTGACGGTGTCCATCACGCCGCCGGCGTCGCGCACGCCGGCCGGCGTGCCGGTCGTCGTGACGGGGACGCTCGCGGTGATCGACTCGCCGGAGGCGATGCGCTGGAAGTCGACGCTGAGCGGCTTGCGCGTGATCGGGTGCGTCTCGATCGTGCGGAGGAGCACCGAGTCGCGCGTGCCGCCGATCGTCGCGTCGACGACGTGGTTGCGGTGGCCGGAGAGGATCAGCTCCGAGAGCTGCTTCGCGTCGATCGTGATCGGCGTCGCCGTGCCGTGACCGTAGACGACGCCCGGAATCTTTCCTTGCGCGCGCAGGCGGTGCGAGCCGGTCTTGCCCAGATCGGTGCGGGTCTCGAGGGTGACGGAGTTGAGGCTGTGCTTCGACATATCGTTCCTGGATCAGACGGCGGCGGCGACGGGGATCTCGGTGTGCGCGCGCGCAGGCGGAGGTTGTTCGGGCGGCGGCTCGGCGTCTTCGGCGTTGAACAGCTCGGAGACCGAGCGGTTCGAGGTGATGCGCTTGATCGCGTCGGCGAGGATCTGCGCGATGGTGAGGTGCTCGACTTTCGGCGAGTCGACGGTGCGCGGGATCGTGTTCGTCACGATGACCTTGCTGATCTCCGACCTCTCGAACTGTCCGACCGCGTCGCCGGCGAAGATGCCGTGCGTCGCGAGCGTGTAGACGTCGGTCGCGCCCTTCTTGCGGAGCGCCTCGGCCGCTTTGACCAGCGTGCCGCCGGTGGAGATCATGTCGTCGACCACGACCGCGATCTTACCCTCGACGTCGCCGACGATATGCGTAACTTCCGCAACGTCCGGTTCCGGACGGCGCTTGATGATCACCGCGAGATTCGACTTGAGACGCTTGGCGAAGGTTTCCGCGCGCGGCACACCGCCGGCGTCGGGCGAGACGACGACGATCTTGTCGCCCTCCAAGCCTTCCTTCTTGAGGTAGTTGCACAGCGTCGGCGCGGCCATCAGATTGTCGACCGGGACGTCGAAGAAGCCCTGGATCTGCGCGGCGTGCAGGTCGAGCGTCACGATGCGCTCGGCGCCCGCGCGCTCGATCATGTTCGCGACGAGCTTGGCGGAGATCGGCTCGCGGCCTTTGGTTTTCTTGTCCTGCTTGGCGTACCCGTAGTACGGAACCACCGCGGTGATGCGGTTGGCCGACGCGCGGCGCAGCGCATCGATCATCAGCAGCAGCTCCATGAACGAGTCGTTCACGGAGCCGCCCCACGGCGTGCGACAGAGCGACTGCAGCACGAAGACCTCAGCGCCGCGGACGTTC